>JAQVYA010000136.1 GCA_028708865.1 Desulfovibrio sp.
AAAGGCCCTGGGGGTAGCCCTGTCCATCGTGCCGTTCGTGATGTTCCAGCACGGCGCGCAACACGGCCCGTGGCAGGCCCTGGGGCTCCAACAGCCGGACCCCGTCTGCGCAGTGCCGGGCAAATACCTTTTGCTCCGCTTTGGAAAAATTCTTCGGGGCCACAGTCAGCTCCACGGGCAGGCGGGTCTGCCCCACGTCATGCAGCAACCCGGCAAGTCCCACCTGAATCAAAGATTCCCGGTCCAATCCGAGGAACGTGCCGAAGGACATGGCCACGGCAAAGACGTTTACGGAGTGCACATGCAGCCGTGCGCCGTACTGTTCCCTGTGCGCGGCCCAGAGCAGGGCTGCCGGGTCCCGGGCAGGCTCCAGGGCCTGCTCCGCCACCTCCCGGGCTGCGTCCAGAGGCAGTTCCCGCCCCTGGGAAGCGGCCGTGAACAATGCCGCCGTCACCCGGATGGCCTGGTCATAGCACTTGCGTGCCAGCGCCACGCCCCGGCGCAGGGCCTCGCCGTCCTGATCCGGGAATGTCTGCCCCGCGTCCCGCAAGGGGTCGGGCTCGGGCAGCCGCTCCAACTCCTGGTCCAATGCATGGTCCGGTGCACGGTCGGGTGTAGGGTCCGGCCTCTTGCCTGCGGCTTCGGTCCGGGCCCCGGGAGCATCCCGACGACCGCCGGAAAGAGCGGCGCGCAAATCCACGAACACCTCCCGGTAGCCCTGCCGGGCGATCTCCAGCACCTCGTCCCGGGTGCGGATATATCCGGGTACCGTGTAGACTTGGCGGGCATCCAGCATGGGCCGGTCCGAAAGATCGGCCACATACATACCGGGTTTCAGTTCGCGAACGGAAATTTTGCGGATCACGATTCCCCCCGCACACGGCCCTAGGCACACAATGTCGCGGGCGCATACGAAATTTTTGATCATATACATACATTTCCTCCCTCTGTCGAGCCCTGGGGACCCACGCCAGCCAAGGCCCCGCCTACCCGGGGCCGCCGGGGCGTCTGCGGTTGCCGCTGGCTTCGCTATCTGCTATCCCTCGTCTGCTCAACCATCGAACGCATCCTGGAGGAAAGGCATGGCCGCCAAGAAACCGAATCCTGAAGAGCTTCGCAAGGAAGCTCTGGGAACCGCCATCACCACCATCGAACGCAAGTTCGGCAAAGGCTCGATCATGCGTATGGATGAAGACGCTCATCAAGCCATCCCGGTCATCCCCACGGGCTCCATCGCCCTGGACATGGCCCTGGGCGTGGGCGGCATCCCGCGTGGACGGGTATCGGAAATCTACGGACCCGAGTCTTCGGGCAAAACAACTTTGGCCCTGCACATCATCGCCGAAGCCCAAAAACGGGGCGGCACCGCCGCATTCATCGATGCGGAACACGCCCTGGACATCAGCTACGCCAGACGGCTGGGAGTCAAGACCGACGAACTGCTCATCTCCCAGCCCGACTACGGCGAACAGGCTCTGGACATTGCGGACCTGCTCGTGCGTTCGGGCGCGGTGGACGTGGTGGTCATCGACTCGGTGGCCGCGTTGATCCCCCAAAGCGAACTGGAGGGCAACATGGGCGAGACCCAGGTGGGCGGGCAGGCGCGGCTCATGTCCCACGCCCTGCGCAAGCTCACGGGCACCATCCACAAATCCCGCACCGTGGTCCTGTTCATCAACCAGATCCGCATGAAGATCGGCATGACCGGCTACGGCAGCCCCGAGACCACCTCCGGCGGCAACGCTCTGAAGTTCTATGCCTCCCTGCGCATGGACATTCGGCGCATCCAGACCCTTAAGGACAAGGATGAGGTCTTCGGCATCCGCGCCCGCGTCAAAGTGGTCAAAAACAAGGTGGCCCCGCCCTTCCGCGAAGGCATCTTCGACATTCTCTACGGCACGGGCATCTCCCACGAGGGAGAACTGCTGGACATGGGTGTGGAAGCGGGCATCGTGGACAAGTCGGGCGCTTGGTTCGCCTTTGGCAGTGAACGCCTTGGCCAGGGCAAGGAAAACGTGCGCCAATACCTCCAGGAAAACCCGGACCTCGCCGCCCAGATTCGCGACAAGCTGCTGGGCCACCTGGGCATGGGCGACCACGAGGAACCAGCCTCCCAAAGCGCCAAAGCCGAGGCGGAACCGGACAAGGGCTCCCAGAAATAACACCAACCTTTTCCTGACGGCCGGGCTGGAGCCAAGAGGGGGTCCAGCCTGGTCCGATCTTTCCGTACTGGAGTGACGACAACCCATGAAAGCTGCTGAAATCCGCGAACGTTTCCTGAAATATTTCGAGCAAAACGGCCACACCCGCGTGCATTCCTCGCCCCTGGTGCCCAAGGACGACCCTTCCCTGCTGTTTACCAATGCGGGCATGGTGCAGTTCAAAAAGACCTTTCTCGGCCAGGAAAAGCGCGACTACAAGCGCGCCACCACCTCCCAAAAGTGTCTGCGCGTGGGCGGCAAGCACAACGACCTGGAAAACGTGGGGCGCACGGCACGGCACCACACTTTTTTCGAAATGCTCGGCAACTTCTCCTTTGGGGATTACTTCAAGGAGGACGCCATCCGTTTTTGCTGGCAGTTCCTCACCGAAGAACTGAACCTGCCCAAGGACAAGCTCTACATCACCATCTACAAGGATGACGACGAGGCCGGCAAACTCTGGCAGAAAGTGGCCGGGGTTGCTCCCGAGCGCATCTTCCGCCTGGGGGAAAAGGACAACTTCTGGTCCATGGGGGACACGGGCCCTTGCGGTCCCTGCTCCGAAGTGCACATCGACCAGGGCGAGGAAATGAGCTGCGGGCCCAACTGCGGCATCGGACAGTGCGACTGCGACCGCTTCCTGGAAATCTGGAACCTCGTGTTCATGCAGTATGACCAGGCCGAAGACGGCACCCGCACGGACCTGCCCCGCCCGTCCATTGATACGGGCATGGGCCTGGAACGCGTGGCCGCCGTGTGCCAGGGCGTGCACTCCAACTATGAGTCCGACCTGTTCACCCCCATCATCAACTACGCCGCCGACCTCGCAGGCGTGAAGTACAAGCAGGACCCGGAAATCGACACCGCGCTTCAGGTCATTGCCGACCACAGCCGATCCATCGCCTTTCTCATTCCGGATCAGGTACTGCCTTCCAACGAGGGGCGCGGCTACGTCATCCGCCGCCTGATCCGCCGGGCCTACCGCTTTGGCCGCCTCATCGGCCTCCAGGACGCCTTCCTCTACAAGACCGCCGGAAAAGTGGTGGACGACATGGGCCACGCTTTTCCCGAACTGGTCAAGCACCGCGAGTTCATGGAAAAAGTCGTGCGCGAGGAAGAGGAACGCTTTGCCCAGACCCTGGATAAGGGACTGGCCATGCTGGAAGACGAAATCGCGGACGTGAAGCGCGCCGGAGGCAAGACCATTACCGGCGAAGCCGCGTTCAAACTTTACGACACCTTTGGCTTCCCCATCGACATCGTCAACGACGTGGCCGAAAAACAGGGCCTGACCGTGGACGAGCCCGGATTCAACGTCTGCATGCAGGAACAAAAGCAGCGCGCCAAAAAGGCCTGGAAAGGCTCGGGCGAAAAAGACATCGCCTCCCTTTTCTCCGGGCTGCTGGAAAAATCCGTGTCCTCCAAGTTCACCGGGTATGAGGTGCTGGAGGAAGAAACCCGGGTCAAAGCCCTGCTGGACGACCAGGGCCAGCGCGTGGAGCAGCTCGAAGCCGGACAGAACGGTTGGCTCGTCACAGTGCAGACCCCCTTTTACGGTGAGTCCGGCGGCCAGGTGGGCGACGCGGGCCAGGGCGAATCCCTGACGGGAAAAATCGAGGTGCTCGATTCCCTGCGTCCCTCCCCTGAACTCATCGTGCATAAAATCACGGTGACCGAAGGCTGCATCGAAGACCGCAAGGACATCAAACTGCGCGTCGACAAAGACGCCCGCATCGCCACCCAGCGCAACCACACCGCCACCCACCTGCTGCATGCCGCCCTGCGCAAGGTGCTGGGCGATCACGTGAACCAGTCCGGTTCCCTGGTGGCTCCGGACCGGCTCCGCTTCGACTTTACGCACATCAGCGCCATGACCGCCGAGGAAATCCGCAAGGTGGAGGATGAGGTCAACCGGGCCATTCTGGCCAACGAAAAAGTGGCCAGCGAGGTCATGAGCCATGACGAGGCCGTAAAAAAAGGCGCGACAGCCCTGTTCGGCGAAAAATATGGCGACGAGGTGCGCGTGGTGCAGGTTCCGGGAGTGTCCATGGAGCTGTGCGGCGGAACCCACCTTGCCTACACCGGGCAGACCGGTCCCTTTGTTATTCTTTCCGAAACCGGCGTGGCAGCGGGCATCCGCCGCATCGAAGCCGCCACCGGCTGGAACGCCCTGAACCAGCTCCAGGAAGAGCGCGGACAGTTCCGCAAGGCGGCCGCCCTGCTCAAAGCCGGATCCGGCGACATTGCCGAACGCATCCAGGCTCTCCAGGCCGAAGTCAAAGCCGCGCACAAGGAGATGGAACGGCTCCAGGCCAAGCTGGCATCGGGCGCGGGACGCGACCTTCTGGGCGATACCGAGGAAATCAACGGCGTCAAGGTTCTGGCCGTGGAGGTGGAAGCCCCCAATGTCAAGATCATGCGCGAACAGATGGACGCCCTGCGTAGCAAGCTGGAATCCGGAGTCATCGCCCTGGCTGCCCGTCATGAAAACGGCAAGGTCTCCCTCATCGTGGCCGTGACCAAAGACCTGCACGGCAAATTCAAGGCCGGAGACCTGGTCAAGCAGGCCGCTGCCGAAGTGGGCGGTGGTGGTGGCGGACGCCCAGACATGGCCCAGGCCGGAGGAACCAACCCCGAAGGCATCCCCGCGGCCCTGGCCAAGGTCAAGGAACTGGTAGCCGGCTAGGCGATTCAAGCAACATCACACAACAGCGCTCCAGCCTGACGATGCTGGAGCGCTGTTTTTTTATGCCCATCGGAGGCCGGAGCCAGGCCTCAGCCCCTTGAGCAGGCTGTATTTTCTCTTCCGGGTCAGACGGTTGCCCGGCCGGGAATCCGTTCGTGCGGTCTAGTGCGACACCACACCGCCGCAAACGTTGATGGACTGACCGGTCACATGGGGAGCCGTGGCCAGATACACGGCCAGGTCGCCCATGTCCTCGGGGGTCTGTGCCTCGCCTTGCGGAATTAGCACTGCCTGGTTGCGCTTCCAGGATTCCTCTTCGGTTTCCCCTTCCTTGCGCCATTTAGCAGCCAATCCCGCGTCTCCGCGCCACATATTGGTGGCGATGATGCCCGGGCAGATGGCGTTGACCGTGATCCCGGTTCGCGCCAGTTCCTTGGCCAGGGCATTGGTGAACCCCACTACTGCGAATTTGGAGGCGCTGTACGCGCTGAGGGTGGGAAAGCCTTCCTTGCCGGCAATGGATGAAACATTGATGATCCGGCCCCAGCCCTTGGGCTTCATGGCTTCCACCTCGGCCTTGCAGCACAGGAACGTGCCCTTGGCGTTGACGGAATGGATGAAGTCCCAATCCTCTTCGGTCATTTCCTCAATGCCTTTGATGCGAATCACCCCGGCATTGTTGACGGCAATGTCCAGCCCGCCGAGTTCGTCCATGGTGGCCTTCACCATGTTCTGGACCTGGTCCCACTGGCTCACGTCCGCAGAAATCACCGCAGCCCGGCGGCCCATACCGCGAATTTCCGATGCCATGGCCTCCAGCGGCTCCATTTTACGCCCGGCCACGGCAACGTCTGCTCCGGCCTCGGCCAGACGCCGGGCAATGCCCGCGCCAATACCGTGACCGCCGCCCGTAACCAATGCCACTTTTCCTTGCAGCTTCATGATCACACTCCAGAAGTTGTTCCCTTGCGGGGAAGTTGAGATGGTCTCCCCCCTTTCGGCATCTTGAGCTTAAACGGGCGCGCAGCGTTCCACAATCCAATTAGAGCGATTGCGTTTCCAACTTAACGGGTATGAAATGATTTGATTCACCGGCGACGCTAAGTGCTAAGGCTGGTCTTTCTCCCTCAGGCTCCGCCGCATGGCCACGCGATGGTCCAAACCACGTGCTTGCTCGTCTCGCAAAATGTCGGCAATGACGCCGGGCACCTCTTCCTTTGGCAGGGCAACAAAACCAAGCCGCTCATAAAACGGTGCATTCCAGGGGATGTGGGCAAAGGTGGTCAGATATAGCGCCGGGAACCCGGCCTCGCGAGCATGCCGTACTCCCCGGGCAATCAACGAGGTGCCCAAACCTCTGCGTCCATGAGCCGGGTGAACATCCACCTGTGCCAATAACGGGATGCCTTCCAACACCTGCAACAGCAAATAGCCCACAGGTTCTTCCTCTGAAGTCAGCGCTACCCAAAGGCTCTCCGCCTGCATCCCGGCGCGCAGGACCTCCAGGGGAAGCCTTTCCGACAAAACCTGTTCCGGAAGCGCTCCGACCGGAAATACCGTGGCCGCAGCCAGCTCAATCGCGTTGAGCAATGGCAGATCCCGGGGCTCGGCCAGACGGATCCAATATCCGGCCGCCTTGTTTTCCCACGCAGAATTCATCATCACCACCTGTTTAATGGAAATATCGCAAAGCAGACCACCTGTTCCGGCCCGGCATGGTATGCTCCTACCAGGGAGCAATCCCCAAATCCGCCATCAACCCGCTGTCGCCCCATTTTGCGTTCAAAGGCAGCGGCGGGATGCCCGCCGTGCTGTCACAGGACCCGGAGCCCGCTTACCAAAAATGTGCTCCTGTTGGCCCTGGCAACAAATTCAGCCCGTTGTCCTGCGGTCCATGCGCAGCAGGTGCAGATTGGGCAGCACGATTCCCGCAATGATCAGCAGCATGCCGCCTACACTGACCAGCAGCAGAGGCTCGCCCAGCAGGAGCCAGGCCGCCAGCACTGTTGTGACCGGCTCCACCGTGGAAAAGATAGAGGCATACGGACTGCCGACCAGTTCCACTGCCTTATAGAGAAAGGATACTGCCACAATGGTACAGACCACTCCAAACCCGGCAGCAACCAGCAGGCAGTGGGAGGAAAGTTGAAGAATGGTAGTGGGCCCGCCCGCCATGAACGAATGAAAACAGCCGGCGAATAAAATTACG
Source organism: Desulfovibrio sp. (assembly GCA_028708865.1). Classification (GTDB taxonomy): domain Bacteria; phylum Desulfobacterota; class Desulfovibrionia; order Desulfovibrionales; family Desulfovibrionaceae; genus Paucidesulfovibrio. Next base: position 7,097 of record JAQVYA010000136.1, read on the forward strand.
TAAAAAGTCAGCGTGAGCGGACGCTCTCCATGCAGAGCGCCCTGTACGGCTGTGATGTACAGGGAAAAGACTACCATGGCTCCCACCGAAAGCAGCAGTCCATTGGAATCCATCCTGGCGGCAAAGGCCTCATAAAACACGAGACAGCATCCTGCGCTGACCAGCAACAATGAGATCCAGGTGGTGCGCGTGATGGGCTGGCGGTACAACAAGGCGCATAGCAGCGTGACCACCACGGGATAAAAGTAAAGGATCAGGGTGGGCACGGCCGCGGGTACGGTGCGCACGGCCGAAATGAAGCACCAGGACTGGGCCGGATAAAAAACAAGCCCCAGCAATGCGGCCTTGTACAGGGTCCGAGGACCGGGCCGGAGCATGGAACGATCCCGGACAAGAAACCAAGCCAGCATGAGCAGGGCGGCAAAGAAAAAACGATATTGCAACATCTCGAATACGCCCATTTGGCAGTCGTACCCCAGACGCCCAAAAATGGGCAAAAACCCAAATCCCATGGCGGAAATGATGGAGAACACGAGTCCGCGCAGCATGATCCCTCCCGAAAAGTGATAGAGGGACATGTACGTCCGAACACTTTGGAATGCAACGAAAATCGAACTCACGACGAAGCCGCCCGAACAGGGCCACCTTTAAAGGTTTCCGGTCCGGACGGCTTGCTGAAGGCTCCCTCTCGAAATCGCGCCGTGCGTCACTGAAATGACTATTCAGTGTTTCAATACCACACTCACGATTTTTTGCAAAGATTGAATGCAAAAAAGCCGGCCAAAACCAGCATGGCCATAAGCAGGCCGATGAACACTTCCCACCCCAGGGCATTGTACACTAGGCCCGGAACAAAGGAGCCCAGGGCCCCGCCCGCGTAGTAGAAGGAGATGTACAGGCCGTTGACGATGCCGCGGTGCTCCTTGGCCCGGGCGTTCACAAACGTGGGGCCCACGGTCTGCACAAGGAAAAACCCCGCGCAGAAGGGAAATAGAGCCAGGAAAAGATGCCATGGATTCGGACTGAAAAACGCGGCAGCCGAAACCAAAAGCACGCAAAGCCCGGTAATAAAGGCGCGATTTTCGCCGCCCAAGGTGGAGATGATGCGCGGGGCGCAAATGGACGTGCTCACGCCCACGAGAAAGCCCAGATACATGCTGCCCGCCTGCACCGGTGAAACGCCGCCCTCCAGG
>JAQVYA010000137.1 GCA_028708865.1 Desulfovibrio sp.
CCCTGCCTCCGGGACTGGACGGGCTGTATCTTCCGGGGGGCTACCCTGAGCTGCACGCGGCCCGGCTGGCCGGGAACCGGACCATGCTCGACTCGGTGCGGGAATTTTGCGCTTCCGGGCGTTCGGTGTATGCGGAGTGCGGTGGATTTCTCTATCTGCTTTCCTCCCTGCGGGATGCCGAGGGCCGCGAACATGCTCTTTGCGGCGTGTTTTCTGGCCGGGCCGCCCTGCACGGGCGCTTCCGGGCACTGGGGTACCGGAGCGTGGTGCTGGCGCAGGACTCACGCTTTGGGCCGTCGGGTCTGGCCGTGCGCGGCCATGCGTTCCATTATTCCGAGTTGATCGGCCCTTCCGGCGGCCGCCCGGTCTATGACGTGGCAGACCGCCGGGGTCGCTCCCTCTGCTGCGCCGGGACTCCGCCCACCAAGGGATTTTCCTGTGGCGGCTGGCTTGGCGGCGTCCAGGACAACGTGCTCGGCTCCTACGTGCACCTGCATTTTGCTTCCAATCCCGCTTTTCCCCGCACTTTGGTCCAATCCTGTGCATTGTCCGGGGGATAACGCCTAGCCCTTTTTCGCTTGTTTCCGCCGATATGGTAGGGTAGGGTCTATACGGGCTCACTCACAAGGCACGCGGGAGCAAACGTGGACTATACATTAGAAAGCCATTTGGAAGGCGATATCCTGGTGGTGCGGATTCTGGGTCGGCTGCGGACCATGGCCCAGGGCGAGCAAATGGTGCGGCGGGTCCTTTCCATGGTTCAGGCCACCGGGGCCGGCAAGCTGCTGTTCGACGTACGCGGCCTGACCGAACGGCTGGACCTTGGGGACATGTTCTTCCATGTCCGCCAGACACCGCGGCTGGAGCGGTATGTTCGCCGGGCGGTTTTGGAATCGCGGGACCAGCTCGACTACGCGAAATTTTTTGAAATCACCTCAGCCAATGTCGGGCAGCAGGTGACCACGTTTTTTGACGAGGACGAGGCCATGAGCTGGCTCCGGGAGCAGCGCGGACCCCAGGCGACCATGCCCTGGCAGCGGCAACAGCGGCTGGGGTGATCCGTTTCGGACGCTCTGGAAGCAGGCCTGTGTTCCTGACTCCTTGAACAGAGACTTCTGCCAGGATCGGGCCGTGGAAATAGAGGCTCAGGGCGGAACCCGTTGTCCGAACCTCGGACCGGCATCGGCCCCGGCCCAGTGGCTCCGGGGGGCTAAAAACCGTTTTCCAGCGGGGGATTCACCAGGGCGTTTTCCGGTTGGGGAGCGGGGGCGGCTTCGGACGGGTCCAGCTGTACATGGCGCCCTGCCATACGCAACCGGCCTTGCGCCAGCCATTGCACGGCCTGCGGGTAGATGCGGTGTTCCAGGGTCAGGATGCGTCCGCCCAGAGTCTCTTCGTCTTCTCCGGGACGGGCCGGAACCGCGGCCTGGATGATCACAGGGCCGTGGTCCATCTTTTCATCCACAAAATGAACCGTGCATCCAGCAATACGTACGCCGTAGTCGGCGGCGTCGCGCTGGCCGTGGGCCCCGGGAAAGCTGGGCAGCAGGGCCGGGTGGATGTTCAGCACACGGCCGGGAAAGGCGTTCAGAAATTCCGAAGTCAGGATGCGCATGAACCCGGCCAGGATCACGCTTTCGGCTCCGTGGTCGCGGATGGTCCGGACCATGGCCTGGTCGAATTCCTCGCGCGAACCGTACCGGGTGTGTTCCAGGGCCACGGCCGGGATGCCGTGGTTGCGCGCCCGGGTCAGGCCGTAGGCGTCGGGTTTGTTGGAAAGCACGAGCCGAATCTCCGCATCCAGGGTGCCGGATTCGATGCGGTCGATGATGGATTGCAGGTTGGAGCCGCCCCCGGAAACCAGGACGGCGATGGGAAGGGCCATGTTTGCTCCTTGCGGGTTGACGTTGCCGCTTTCTCTTACATGGCGGCGGGCCGGGCCGCAAGAGCGGGCTGCGGCGCTGGGCGTGGACCATGACAAAGCGCCCCGGACCGAGCAAGATGCAGGGGCCGGGGCGCTTGGCCGTGGGGCGTTTCAGACGGGCTCAGCGGTCCGCCAGCAGGGCGTCCACCAGGGCCGGGATGGTGTAGTCCTCGGGTTGCAGGTCCGGCTCAAAGCCGTGTTTTTGCAGGGTCTGGGCTGTGATGGGGCCGATGCAGGCCAGTTTGGCCTTGCCCGGGTGTGCGGCCTTGTATTCCCGCAGCCGGTCCGCATCCACCAGGGTGAAGAAATTGTCCACCGTGCTGGAGCTGGTAAAGGTCACGTAGTCCAGCTTGTCCTGGTCCATGGCCTGGATGATTTCGGACTCGTCTTCCTGGGCCAGGGTGGTTTCATACACGGGCAGAACCTGCACCTCGGCTCCGGCATTGGCCAGCTCCTGGGGCAGCACTTCCCGGGCCACCCGGGCGCGGGGAATGAGTACCTTTTTCCCGGCGATGCCGCGTTCCAGCAGGCCGGAAATCACGTGCTCAGCCACGTATTTTTCGGGCACAAAGTCTGGGTTGATGCCCCGGCAGCGCAGGGCTTCGGCTGTGGCCGGGCCGATGGCCGCCACCTGGAGTCCGCCGAAGACGCGGGCGTCCAGACCGATTTCCTGCAACTGGTTCCAAAAGTGTTTGACCCCGTTCACCGAGGTGAAGATGACCCAGTCCTGCATGGGCAGGCGCAGGATGGCGTTTTCCACTTCTTCGTATCCGTCCAGGGGCTGGATGCGGATGGTGGGAAATTCATAGACATGGGCGCCGTGCCCGGCCAGGGTCCGCACCAGGGCGCTGGCCTGTTCTCGCGCACGGGTCACCACCACGCCCTTGCCCAGCAGGGGCCGTTTTTCAAACCAGGCCAGCTTGTCGTGCAGGCCGCAAACCCCGCCCACCACAATGATGGAAGGCGCGGCAAAGCCGCGCTGCCGGGCTTCGTCGGCCACGTTGTCCAGGGTGGAGACAAAGCTTTGCTGTTCTGCGCGGGTGCCCCAGCGCACCAGGGCCACCGGGGTTTTGGGGTCGCGGCCGCCCTTGATGAGGTTGCCCGCGATCATGGGCAGGTTCTTCACGCCCATGTAAAAGACCAGGGTGCTGGTGCTTTGCGCGTATACGTCCCAGTTGTGTCCGCTTTCCTCTTTGGTGGGGTCTTCGTGGCCGGTGATGAAGCAGACGCTGGTGGTGTGGTCCCGGTGGGTTACGGGAATGCCCGCATAGGCCGGGGCAGCCACGCCCGCGGTCACCCCGGGCACGACCTCGAAGTCCACTCCCGCTTCTACGAGCTCCTCGGCTTCTTCGCCGCCGCGCCCGAATACGAAGGGGTCTCCGCCCTTGAGCCGGGCCACGGAAAGGCCGCTGCGGGCCTTTTCCACGATGAGCGCGTTGATCTCGTCCTGGGGCAGGGTGTGGTCGCCGCCTTTTTTGCCCACGTAGATGACTTCCGCATCCGGGCGGGCGTATTCCAGGAATTCCTTGTTGGCGAGGTAGTCGTAGACCACCACGTCGCAGGTCTCGATGAGCTGCTTGGCCCGCACCGTGAGCAGACCGGGATCGCCGGGGCCGGCGCCGATGAGATAGACTGTGGACATGAAGTTCGCTCCTCCGGCATTGCCGGGCTGTCTTGACGGAACGGCCCGCCGCTTTGCTGCGGAAGGGGGCGCGCCTGGCGACGCAGCCCCTTTCCTCAGGCGCGGTGCGGTCCCTGTTCGGGAAGCCCGTGGTTGGGACATGTCAGCCTGCGGCTATTGCATCACGCTCTGAATCCGCTCCCGCAGGGCCGCAAGCTGGTCGCGTTCTTCCTGCATGGTGTTCAGCTTGGCTTTTTCCTTTTCCACCACCTCGGCCGGGGCGTTGCTGAGAAAACCCTTGTTGGCCAGCTTCTTCTCCACGCCGCCGAGGTCTTTTTCCAGCTTGGTGAATTTTTTGTCCAGTCGCGCCAGTTCCGCTTCAAAGTCCACCTTGCCCCCCAGGGGCACGTAGATTTCGTTGCCGCGCACCACGGCCGAGCCCGAGGCCTTGGGCGCGGTCAGGTCGTGCCGGGCTTCCACGTTTTCGATGCGCGCCAGGAAGCGGATCAATTCCATGTTGGCCTCGATGACGGCCGTGTCATGGTCCGACACGGTCCGTACGAGCAGGTCCAGCTTGACCTGGGGTTCGATGTGCAGCTCGGTGCGGATGCCCCGGGCCGAGGAAACCACGCCCTGGAACAGTTCCATGGCTTCCACCGCTTCGGGGCGGCGGCATTCGGACCGCCGCGGCGGGAAGGGCGCGGTGGCGATATCGTCCACAGCGGTTCCGGGCAGTACGGACCAGATTTCCTGGGTCACAAAGGGCATGACCGGGTGCAGCAGGACCAGGGTCTCGGCCAGCACCGTGCGCAGCACTTCCTGGGTGGCGGCTTTGGCCTGGGCGTCCTCGCCATAGAGGGCGGGCTTGATCATCTCCAGGTACCAGTCGCAGAATTCGTTCCAGATGAAGCGGTACAGGGTCTGGGCGTATTCGTTGAAGCGGTAGGCGTCCAGAGCCCCGGTCACCTCGTCCTTGACCTCTTCCAGCCGGTGCAGAATCCACTGGTTGGCCAGTCCTGGCGCCTGGGCCGGTTGCGGGGCCTGGGCCGGGGCTTCTTCCGGCAGGTTCATGAGCGCGAACCGGGCCGCGTTCCAAATTTTGTTCACAAAGTGGCGGTAGCCCTCGATGCGCGCCTCGGAGAGCTTGATGTCCCGGCCCATGGCCGCAAAGGCGCAGAGCGTGAAGCGCGTGGAGTCCGTGCCGTATTTATCCACCATTTCAATGGGATCAATGACGTTGCCCGTGGACTTGGACATTTTTTTGCCGTTCTCGTCGCGCACCAGGGCATGGATGTACACGTCATGGAACGGGATTTCGTCCATGAACTGGAGGCCCATCATCATCATGCGCGCCACCCAGAAGAACAGGATGTCGAACCCGGTGATGAGCACGGACGTGGGATAGAAGGTTTCCAGCTCCCGGGTCTTGTCCGGCCAGCCCATGGTGGAGAAGGGCCACAGGGCCGAGGAGAACCAGGTATCCAGCACATCCTCGTCCTGCACCAGCCGCGTGGAGCCGCAGGCGGTGCAGGTAGTGGGATCGGTCTCGGATACGATCAACTCGCCGCAGTCCTCACAGGTCCAGGCCGGGATGCGGTGCCCCCACCAGATTTGGCGGGAAATGCACCAGTCGCGGATATTGTCCAGCCATTCATAATAGGTCTTGGTCCAGTGTTCAGGATGGATTTGGGTTCTGGAAGGAACCGCGGCCCGGGCCTTTTCGGCCAGGGGCTTCATGGACACGAACCACTGGGTGGAGACGTGGGGCTCGATCACGGATTTACAGCGGTAGCAGACGCCCACGTTGTGTTCGTGTTCCTCGATGCGCACCAGGTTTCCGGCGGCCTCCAGCTCCTTGAGGATCAGCTTGCGGGCGTCCACTGCGGAAAGGCCCTGGTATTGTTCCGGAGCGTTTTCATTGACCCGGCCGTCCTCGTCCAGGATGGAGATCACGTCCAACCCGTGTTTGCGGCCCAGTTCCCAGTCGTTCATGTCGTGGGCCGGGGTCACCTTGAGGCAGCCCGTGCCGAATTCAATGTCCACGTACTTGTCCCCGATGATGGGCAGACGGCGGCCCACCAGCGGCAGCAGCGCTTCCTTGCCGATGAGGTGGTTGAAGCGGTCGTCTTCGGGGTTCACGGCAATGGCGGTATCCGCCAGCATGGTTTCGGGCCGTGTGGTGGCGATGGTCAGGTCGCCGGAGCCGTCGGCCAGGGCATAGCGGACGTAGTGCAGCTTGCCGGGTTTGGCCTCGCGTTCCACTTCGTCGTCGGCCAGGGCCGTGTGGCAGCGGTTGCACCAGTTGATGATGTAGTTGCCCTTGTAGACCAGCCCAGCGTTGAACAGCTCCACAAAGACCTTGCGCACGGCCTTGGCGCGCTGGTCGTCAAAGGTGAAGCACTCGCGGGTCCTGTCCACGGATGCGCCCATGCGGCGGATCTGGTTCAGAATGGTACCGCCTTTGTCCTCACGCCAGGCCCAGACGCGCTCCAGGAATTTTTCGCGGCCCAGGTCGTCGCGGGTCAGCCCTTCCTTTTGCAGTTCGCGCTCCACCACGTTTTGAGTGGCGATGCCGGCGTGGTCCGTGCCCGGGACCCAGAGCACCTTGCGGCCCAACTGACGCTGGTAGCGACAGAGCACGTCCTGCAGGGTCAGGTTCAGGGCGTGGCCCATGTGCAGTACGCCGGTGACGTTGGGCGGCGGGATGACGATGGAATACGGATCGCCTTCAGCGTCCAGGTCCGGAGTGAAGGTCCGGTTGTTTTCCCAGTGTTCACTCCATTTCGATTCCACATCCCCAGGCTCGTAGCCTTTGGCCAACTCGGGCTTGCCCATTCTCGCTCCTTGCAGCAATGAAAATACGTTTTATGCGGACCAGGCACGGCATTTTCCGTGCGTGGTCGCGGTGGATCGACATCCCCATGGGGCGGCCGGGCGCAGGTCCGGCTTGCCAGTATGCGTCCGCGCCTGATAGCGTCTGCACAATCTCCTTTGGGGCACCAACATGTCAATCATCTACATCTATTGGGACGAATCGCACTTTTGGGGGCTCATGGCCCGCCGCGCACTGCTCTCCTGGGGAGTGCGGCACCGCCTCGTGCGAGGCAATGAGATAGCCCACGGACTGCTTGCTGACAACCCCCCCGATATCCTGCTCGTGCCCGGCGGATGGGCCCGGGGCAAGGCGGAACGGCTGGGCGGCAGCGGTCTGGAGGCGGTGCGCGACTATGTGCGCCAGGGCGGTTCGTACCTTGGATTCTGCGGTGGAGCCGGACTGGCCCTTCAGGATGGCGGGCTGGGATTGTGCCCCTGGCACCGGCGCGGATTCACGGACCGCATGCAGCATTTTCTTTCCGGCCATGTGCGTGTGCAGCCCCGGGAACACAATGCCCTGACCCCCGGAGATATGACGGACCAATCGCTTTTGCCGGTCTGGTGGCCGAGCCGGTTCGAACCCGAAGGCGGCGATGTGCAGGTGCTGGCTTCCTACCTGGAGCCCGGTCCGGATTTCTGGGTGGCGGACTTGGCCCTGCGCAGTCTGCCCAAGGGCACCCTGGGCGACTGGGAAGCCCTGTACGGCATGCGCATCAGGCCCGCGTTCCAGGGGCAGCCCTGCGTGGTGACCGGACCGTTCGGACAGGGGCGCTACGTGCTCAGCTACGCCCACCTTGAAACCCCGGCATCGCCCAACGCCAATCATTGGCTCGGGCATCTGCTGGCCTGTCTGGGTAATATTCATGTGCCGGATGTCCCGCTACCGGCCTGGGATCTTTCGGCCCTGCCCGTGCACCGGGAGGACGAGTTTCTCCTGGAAGCGCGTGAACGGCTTTTCCAGCTGGTGCGTACGGGCGTGGACAATCTGCTGCTGTTCTGGCGCACGCCCTGGCTGTTGGGCTGGCGGCGGGGATTGCCCGGGGCCGCCCTGAACAGCCTGCTCTGCATGGTCTGCGAGGCCCTGGCCGCGCCGGAGAGCGAGGCGGCCCGCGCCTACTGGCGGGAGCAGGGCCCCCGATTCGCCCGGCGCATGGCCTTGTTCGCCGAGGGCGTGACCGGATACCTCCTGGCCGAACGTCTTTCCATGACCGCGTTTTCCTGTAACCAGGACGGACTGCCCGGCCTTCGGGAGCAGCGCCAGGCCTTGTTTGGTCATCCGCCCGCCGGTGGAGGCATGCACGGCCAGCTGGTGCATGCCCTGGAAGAACTGGTCTGGCGATTGTAACGCGCTGCTGTTTCGGCGTCCTGGCTCCTGCTTTTCATTGTTGACCCTGTCGCGGAGAATCAGGGCAACGGACGCCACACCTGTCTTGTTCCCTTCCAGAGCCTCTGTCTTCTTTCCTTTCGCTATCTCAAACAGTCGTTTCAATCTCCATGGCTCCCCGTTGTGGGATGGCCCGATCTCCCCCCCCGCTCCCCGGCAGTGGAGTTGCCAAACCACAAGAGTTCACGTAGTTTGTAGTTACGGGGAATCTTCAGAGCAAGCCACGCTGCGGGGCCGCCGATGACGGAGAAGAGCGATACATCCCGGGACGCGGGCCGGAAAAGTCCGGACGCTGCGGTTCGTTTCTGCATGTCCACGGACGGCATGAAGCTGGGCGTGAGCCGCTACATGCCGCCGGAGCCGGGCGGGCGTCCGCTCACGCCCGGGGCCATCCGCAAACAACTGGCCGC
>JAQVYA010000138.1 GCA_028708865.1 Desulfovibrio sp.
CAAAAGCCAAACCTTGGCGTCCAGGAATTTTTGTGGTTCGTTGCACGATGTGCACATTCCGTCCTGCCAGCCCGTCTCCGCCTGCAAGGACGCCGTGATCCACCAGTTCCGCGCTTGTGGGGTTGCCGGCATGGGAGGCAGCTGTGGCAAGAAGCAGTGCTCCGATCACACACACGGTGACAAAAAAATATCTTGATCGACGCATACCCCTCCTTGGATTCAATCAGATCAATGGTACGTGTCCGAAGATATGAAATCAAGACTCTTTGCCATTTGCTAGGGTTCGTGGCATGGTCGGCAACCCTTTGAGAGCATGGTTTCCGGAGGAATAGATATGGATTGGAAGCTTTTTTTTTCCGCGTTCGGCACGCTTTTTCTTGCGGAGCTGGGCGACAAGACCCAGCTGGCCTGCGTGCTCATGGCCGCGCGCACGGAAAAGCCGTGGGCGGTTTTTTTCGGTGCTTCGCTGGCTTTGGTGCTGGTCAGCTTTATCGGGGTCATGTTTGCGCAACTGATCTGCAACTATATTCCCCAGGATTTGATCAAGAAAGTTGCAGCGGTCGGTTTTGTGGTCATGGGCTGTCTGATTTGGTTCGATAAACTGTAGTAGAGAACCGTGAATGGAAAAAGGCATTGCTCTGCCCCCCGGGATTCTCTATCCTGTGGGCAGGAGTAACCGTTCGCCCTATGCAGAAAATTCCGCTGAAACTTGCCCAGCCTGGGATGGTCCTGGCCCGGGCCGTAAGCCGTGAAAACGGCATTACCGTTGTGGCCGAAGGCGTTGAGCTTACGGAACCGCTGATCACGCGCCTTGAAAGCATGAAGATCGAACGCCTGGTAGTCAAAGGAAACCCGGTGCGGATGGAAGGCGGTGGATCCACGGCGTTTGACGTGCGTGTCGAACGGCTGGACCATCTTTTTCGCGCCTATCGAGACGATCAGTGGATGCGAAAGGTGAAAGCTTTTTTGGCCAACTATTTTCGATTGAAGGCCGCTGCCCAGGCCGCTGCCCAGGCTGCTGCCGAGGCTGCGCAACAGGTTGAAGAGGAAGGGGATGGCCCGGACTTGGAGCCGAAAGTCGGGGGAGCAGAGTAAATCATGCAGGAAGATCTCAAGACCCTGGTCAAGGGGCAGGTGCTGGCTGTGAAGGATTTGCCCACCCTGCCGGGTGTGCTCGACGAGGTCACCAAGCTTGTGCAGGATCCGGACTCCTCCACAGAGCAAATTTCCAAGGCCATCTCTCGGGATCAGGTGCTCTCCGCCAAAGTGCTCAAAATGGTCAATTCCCCAGTCTATGGATTTCCCGGACGTATCAGCTCCATTCAGCATGCCCTGGTGCTTTTGGGGTTCAATGTGATCCGTGGAATCATTATTTCCACATCGGTATTCGACATCATGCAGGCGGCCATGAAAGGGCTTTGGCAGCATAGTCTGGGGTGCGCCACGGCCTGCGGCATTATTGCTAGGCGCGTCGGCATTGAGGAGCCTGAGGAATTTGCCGTGGCCGGCTTGCTGCATGACCTCGGCAAAGTCGTGGCCATTGTGCAGCTCCCCGAATTGACCGGGCGCATTAATGAGGCGATTCAGGATAAGGATTTGTCCTATTATGAAGCCGAACGCCACATCATGGGGTTCGGCCATGACCGAATCAACGCCTGGCTGGGGCGGCACTGGCGACTGCCTGCCAACCTGCGCGAGGCCATGGCACGGCATCACCGTCCGGAAACGGCCCAGCATTATCCGGAGATCACGGCCGCCGTGCACATTGGGGATTTTTTGTCCCGTGCCTTTGAGTTTGGGAATTCCGGCGACGATCAGATATCCTACCTTTCTCCCAAGGCTGTGAATGTCCTGAAGCTTCGCATGGCGGATCTGGAACGCATTATGGACGAACTCGCAGAAAGCTATCTTGATATTGCGGACCTGACGTTCTGACCTTTTTTATCCGGCATAGATATGTACCAGCCGTCTGCGGTTCCGTTTTTGACCGGGCCGCACGGCGGTGCTAGGAATCAGCCATGGATGCCCGTGTTTCCCCGTGTTATTTTAATCACCCGCAACGGGTCTTTCTGGTGACTCCGGATGAAGACCTGTTGCAGCTTCTAGAAGGGCTTTGGTGGCCCGGTTGCATGGAGTTTACTTTGTTCTCCAGAGCTGCCGATGCCCTGGAGCAGCTTTTTGCGCAACCGCCGGATTTGTTGCTGACGGACCAACGACTGCCGGACATGACCGGAGCCCAGCTCGCCAATCTGGTGAAGGGGGAAAACGTCTACCGCCAATTGCCGGTGATTCTCTGCCTGGACCACGAGGACATGGAATACCCCTGGGATTGGAATGAGGTAGAGGTGGACGACTTTTTGTTTCGTCCGTTTTTCCCGGCGGAAGCCCGTGACCGGATCAACCTGACACTGCTGCGCGCCTTGCGTGCGCTAGATGCCAACCCTCTGTCCAAACTGCCGGGCAACACCAGTATTCTCCAGCGTACGCAGGACCTTGTGGACCGGTCAGAGGCGTTCGCCTTGGGATATGTGGACCTGGACCATTTCAAATCTTTTAACGATAAATACGGATTTTCGCGTGGGGACGAAGTGTTGATGATGACGGCCCGGCTCATCGTGAACACGGTGCGAGATATTGTCCGGGATAAGCGAGAGCTTTCCTTTGTCGGGCATGTGGGTGGCGACGACTTCGTGTTTATTGTCTCCGAGCCGCGGGCCGAGGCGGTTTGCCTGCGCATCATCGAAGCCTTTGACGGGCTGGTACGCGGGTTTTATGATCAGGAAGACCGCAAGCGCGGCGGGATCGTTTCCACAGATCGTCAGGGCAATGTGCAGCATTTTCCGTTTATGGCCGTATCCATTGCCGTGGTACTCAATCCTTCCGGAAAGCTGCGACATGCGGGCGAAGCCGCGTCCATTGCCGCAGCATTGAAGAAAAAAGCCAAGGAAAGTCCGGAGAGCAGTTATGTCATCGACCAACGCCGGGCCTGATGTGCCGGGGTGGGAGACTTTACCCGAGACCGTGCAGGGCTTTTTGGCGTGGCTTGAAGTTGAGAAAGGGTATTCAACAGCCACCATTCGCGGGTATGCCACGGACTTGCGGCAGTTCGAAGCCTATCTCCAATCGCGGAATGCCACATTGGCACATTGCGCTGGGATTCGTGCGGAGCATGTGCGCGGTCTGCTGGCCCGCTTGCACCTGCAACAGGTCAAAAAGAGTACTGTTGGCCGTAAACTTTCTTCTTTACGTGCTTTTTTTCGATACTTGAATTTGAAGGGGATGCTTTCCTCTGATCCTTTGAGTGGAATACGCAATCCAAAGCAGGAACGCCATAGTCCACGAGCATTGAATGTGGACCAGGCTGCGGCCCTGGTGCAGGCCCCGGCCACTCCGGATGCCAGGGGCGTGCGGGACTTGGCTCTTGCGGAACTGCTTTACGGTGCGGGCTTGCGGATCAGCGAGGCATTGGCCCTGGACGCGGACGATGTGGATCCCGGTGCCGGCGTACTTCGGGTGATGGGCAAGGGGTCCAAGGAGCGGCTCGTACCCATTGGAGAAATTTCTGCCGGGAAAATCAAGCAATGGCTCACGGTTCGGCATGAACTGCTCACGGACCCCACGGAACCGGCGCTTTTTGTCGGGACGCGTGGAGGACGGCTGAATCGGCGACAGGCGGCCCGCATCATCGCGGAGCTGGCTGGGGCAGCTGGCCTGCCGGAAAAGGTGCATCCGCATATGTTGCGGGGGAGTTTTGCCAGCCATCTGCTTCAGGCCGGAGCAGACATGCGTGATGTACAGGAGTTGTTGGGGCATGAGTGCATCTCCACGACCCAGCGCTACACGAGCCTGGACTTGCAGCACGTCATGAAGGTATACGACCGGGCGCACCCGCTGTCCAGCAGCGGAACGTCCCACCGGACTCGACCGGATCGGGAACCGACATCATCCTCATCCGCAGCCGGGGCGGATGAACAGACCAATGAAGAGAAAGGAGAATAATATGGCCAATCCCATGGTTTTGATGGAAACATCCCTGGGCGACATGCTTATTGAACTCTATGAAGACAAGGCCCCGGAAACCGTGGCCAATTTTTTGGGGTATGTGGACGACGAATTTTATGATGGTTTGATTTTTCACCGGGTCATCAACGGATTCATGATTCAGGGCGGTGGTATGACCGTGATGATGAAGCAAAAGGAGACCGGCGCGCCGATCAAGAACGAGGCCAACAACGGGTTGAAAAACGAACTCGGAACTTTGGCCATGGCACGGACCCAGGATCCGCATTCCGCTTCCAGCCAATTCTTTATCAATGTCAAGGACAACGCTTTCCTGGACTTTAAGGGAGAGACCCCGGACGGCTGGGGTTATTGCGTGTTTGGCAAGGTGGTGGACGGCTTGGAAACCGTGGACAAGATCAAAAAAGTACGCACCAAAAACGTTGGGTACCATGCGGACGTGCCGGTGGACCCCGTAACCATCAATTCGGTTCGCCGCTTCGAGGCCTAATCCTCGTTCCTGACGTGTAATGGATACCGTGCCGCATGGGTTGCAGTAAAATCTGGCTGCAACCCGTGCGGGGCCTGTCGGAAAAATTCCGTGGCTGGGCGGTTCTCCAGCCACGGAATTTAGTTTCCCACGCGTTTTGCAGGTTTCGCCCATGTTGCGGTGTGGATGGAGATTCTGGCTTTTTGCTTGACGGCTCGTTACGGACAACGTAAATACATCCTCCCGGCCTTGGCTGGGCTATTTGAAAAGCGAGTGAAGCCGGGCGGCGGTTGTGCCGTGAATCCCGTCAGGCCCGAAAGGGAGCAGCGGTAGCGGTTGCACCCGGGTGCCTGGCTTCTCTCAAAGGCGCGTTTATCAATTCATTTTGATGAACGCGCCTTTTTTTTTGTGCACGATACAGTTCATCGCGGCCGTGGGTAGCGGACCGTGCTTCCTGAGGGGCGGCGGGAAGTCCGGCCGGATTTTGGCGCAGTGCGTCGTGGCAGATCACTGGTGTGCCTGTTGCTGCGAACCGAGTCTTTTCGCCGTTTCCAGGCAATCAATACGAAAAGGGCGAAGGCCCCCGCTGATGCCAAATGCAGGAGCAGCAGGAAATGGGGATAGCTGCGCAGGTTGATGAGGCCTGCGGTATCCAGTACCTGGTCTTGCTGACGGGCCACCGCAGGCGCGCATTGGTCTGCCAGCTCATTCATCCAGTGCAGCAACTCTTTTTTTTGAATATATTTTCCCGGACAAAGAGTCGCGTTGACGTCCCTGTGAAACAAAATGCGTTGCGGGGGAACGTGAAAACGGCGGCAAAGCTCCCGCAGTGCCCGTCCCAGAGCAGCTTTCAGATCTTCGGGAACCGGTGTGATCTGGTAGTTGCCGATGATGCACATATGCAGCCCGCCCAGGTTGGAGGTCTGGTCGCTGGTTGCTGGGCCGGGCAGCAGGTGATGGTAGCGTCCGCTGGCTTCCAAAGTTCCTGAGGGCAGGCGGCCTGTACCGTTGGACATGATCAATTGGTAGGCGGCATCTTCCCAGCCGCGTTTGGCGTGCAGTGCCTTGATGAAGGCGTAGTCACCGGTTTGCGTGGCGGAGTGGTGCACTACTATGGAGTCAAATCGCCAGCGGTCCGCGTGGACGGCCAGTAAAATGTTGATCCCAAGCAAAGCCAAAAAAACGAGAAAAGCGTTGCGCATGCAGCAGCGTATCAACAAAGTCGGGCCAGAAGCAATCCGATTGAATAAGACAATTTTTATATGATTTTTTTATTCGTGCTTGACCCATGCTACCTAAAAAAATATGATGCCATCCATTATTACTACCTGGATGAGGAGGAAATATGCAAGCGTTTCGTACCACGGTATTGACGGTGTTGATGGTATTGGCTTTATGCGGTAGTGCCTTGGCGCATTTTGGGATGCTGATCCCGAACAAGGATGAAGTTACGCAAGAGGACAAGAATTTGCATTTGACCTTGTCATTTTCGCATCCTTTTGAGGGGGTGGGGATGGATTTGGTTAAACCGGAAAAGTTTGATGTGTATTTTGAAGGGGAAGCGCGCAGCCTTCTGCCGGATTTGAAACCGGCCGCCGTGATGGGGCATCAGGCCTGGCAGGCGGATTTCGCGGTGCAGCGGCCAGGGATGTACACGTTTGTCATGGAGCCCAAGGCGTATCCTGAGCCGGCAGAAAATAATTATATCATCCATTACACCAAAACAGTCGTAGATGCTTTTGAGGGGGGCGAAGAATGGAACCAGCCCCTCGGGTTGAAGACGGAAATCGTGCCCTTGACCCGCCCGTTCGGAAACTACGCGGGCAACGTGTTTCAGGGAGTTGTCTTGGCGGATGGCAAGCCGGTCCCTTATGTTCGTGTCGAGGTGGAATATTACAATCAGGACGGCAAGCGTGAGGCCCCTAATGGCCGTATGATCACGCAGGAAGTGTTGGCTGATGGTAACGGCGTATTCACCTTTGCTTGTCCCTGGAAGGGGTGGTGGGGATTCGCGGCGCTTACGGATGCCGACTACACCATTGAAGGCAAGGATGTGGAGCTGGGCGCCGTACTTTGGACTGAGATGAAGTGACGTTAAGAGGTTGAAGAAAACGAAAAAGCCGTCCGGAACTCCGGGCGGCTTTTTCGTTTCATAAAAAGTGGTCCGCGCAGGGGGGCTATGGTTCCAGAGAGTCGGGTGCCATGGGCTCAAGTCGGTCTCTCTGGGGATTTTGGGCGTAAAGCATGCGGAGCATATCCGGAATCATCTCGTCTGGGAATGCGCCTGCAAATCCCCCAAGAGATGCTCCAAGACAGGCTCCCACAGCCGTATGCAATTGATCACCGGTGAGAATCTGGAGCAAAATGCCCAAGACCGCCCCGACCAGTGAACCGATGACGACGCCGTCGTTGCTTTGGCCCATATAGGCGGATCGGCCCTGCAATACGCGCAATGTGTTTTTAAGGAAGAAACCAAGAAAACTGCCCAGAAAAGCCGAGGTTCCAACCATGATCAAGCCGTTGAAAAAGTTAAAGGTTGCCGCCTGATCAGCCCAGTGCGTTTCGCAAATGCCTGCGAGTCCGCCCGTGAGCATAAGGCCGAAGAAGCAACGTTGGCGAATTTTGGCGAGAGTGTTCACAGGGTCTCCGGTCGTAGGCTAAAGGTTGCGAACCAGAAGCTTTCCTCTGGCCGTTACCTACTTATCGACCGTTCCTGACAGTTGTTTATGTTTACTTTTATAAATTTTGTAGGTAAGAGGCAGAGGCCCTTTTGTTACACAATCGTTTCGCGGCGGAGGACCCCCCGCTGAAGTGCGGTCCGCAAAACCCCTGCTCCCTTATGCAGGGCTTTTTATGAGTGCGCAGATGAAGAAGGAAGTTGTATGGATTTTTGTGGCGCTTGGAATGTGGGCGCTCACTCTCGTGACGGTGCCGCCTCAGGCTGAAGCGGCTGGCTTTGGCCTGTACGAATGGAGCAACCGCGGCAACGCCATGGGAGGGGCCATCGTGGCGACACAAAACCCGGATGCCTCCACCGTGGCCTACAACCCGGCGGCCATGACCCGGCTGGAGGGGATGCAGACCATGGTTGGTACTACCATGATCGCCCCCAGCGCCGATGTGAATATCCTGGGCGGGGAACATGTCACCACCAAGGGCAAGGTTTACGTGGTCCCGCATGGTTATGGCACCATCCAGTTGACGGATCGCTTATGGTTTGGTGTGGGTGAATTCACCCGGTTCGGACTCGGCACCAATTATGACCACAACTGGGAAGGGGCTTACAACATGTATAAAGCCAGCGTGGAGACGTTTTCCGTGAACCCCAGTCTGGCCGCCAAGGTCACGGACGAATTGTCCTTAGCTGTGGGAGTGGAGTACGTATACGGCAAGATGGATCTGCGCAAGGACAACCGCCTGAACCCCAACGTTCCGGGTGCATCGGCGCTGTTCAATGAGTGGGTGTTGCATCCTCAGGGGGATGCCTGGACCTGGAACGCGGCGTTGCATTATGTCCCGACCGATTGGCTTTCCGTCGGCGTGACGTATCGTGACTGGTACAAGTTCGAGGGCACGGGCACGGGTCGGTTTACCACCAAGGCAGCCAACGACGACGTTACTATGTGGGCCAACTTTCCTGGT
>JAQVYA010000139.1 GCA_028708865.1 Desulfovibrio sp.
CCTGTTGCGCAGTCCGGATCGCCAGACCTGGATTGCCTTTTCCCGTCCGTTCTTTGAAATGGATCTGGCCTTGGTGGTTCCGGCATCGGACAAGGCGACCGACGAACTGGAAGACCTGGCGGGCCACAGTGTGGCCGTGGTGCGCCACTCCTATCAGGAGGACTGGCTGCGCCAGAACCAGCCGAGTACGAGTCCCCAGGTTCGCGGCAGCGATGCGGACATGGTTCAGGCCCTGCTGGACGGCGAGGCCCAGGCCCTGTTCACGGAGTGGCCTTCTGCCGTGGCCCTGCTGGACCGTCTGGAACGCTCCGGCGAGTTCCGGATTCTGCCCCTGCCCCGGCTTCGCCAGACCGTGCATGCAGCCGTGCACCGCAACAACAGCGCCCTGTTGGAAACCGTGAACCAGGGATTGGCCGCCATCACGCCCCGTGAAATGGCCGCGTTGGAAGAACGTTGGCTGTCCCGCCCGGAGCACCGGGTGGTGGACATTCGGGAAACCGATGCATTGCGATTTGCGGATCAGGAACGGGAATGGGTGCGTCGGCACCCCGACGTGCGCGTGGGCCTGACCCGCGGGCATTTGCCCTTGCGTCCGCCCCACTCCCCGGATCGGCAGGACGCGGCCCTGGAACCCGCCACCCAGGGGCTGGCCATGGAGTATGTACAGCGCATCGCGGGCCGGGCCGGACTGCGGCCCCAGGTGCGTGCGGATTTGCGTCCGGCCCAACGCTTCGGGGCGTTGCGCCGGGGCCAGGTGGACGTGCTGGCCTGCGTGCAGCCCACCCCTTCCCTGCGCCGGGAATTTCTCTTTACCCAGCCATATCTGCGGTTGCCGTCGGTCATTGTGACCCGCACGGACGCGCCTTTTCTTACGGGCTTGGCCGATCTGGCCGGGCAGGTGGTCATGGTGCCGCAGCATTCCGGCCGGGCTGAATATCTTTACCGCGACTTTCCGGATCTGGACCTGCGGCTGGCCCCGGATGTGGACAAGGCACTGGAAGCGGTTTCCCTGGGCCGTGCCATGGCCGCCGTGGGGGACCTCCCCACCCTGGCCCGGGCCATACGCAGCCAGGGGCTGACCAATCTCAAGGTGGCGGCCCGCACCGAGTACGAACATGACGAGTTTGCCATGGCCGTGCGCAAGGAGCTGCCGGATCTGGCCTCCATCCTGGACCGCTCCATAGCGGCCCTGAGCCCGGAGGACCGCAACGTCATTTCCGCCCACTGGCTCCAGGCCGGGCTCATGCCCGATGAAAAATACCAGGCTTTCTGGAATCTGGCCCTGCGCGTGGGCGGAGCCGGACTCCTCATCCTGGCCCTGCTGCTGCTTTGGAACTGGCGGCTCAATAAGGAAGTCCGCAGGCGGCGGCGCACAGAGCAGGCCCTGGCCCTGGCCGAGCGCGAATTGCGCGAAGTCTACGACCAGGTGCCCGTGGGCATCTTCAAGACCTCTCCGGACGGCCGGGTCTTGAGCGTGAATCCGGAAATGCTCCGCATCGGCGGCTATGTCTCCCTGGACGAGGTGCGCGATTCCGGCACAGGCTTGCTCAAGCACTGGTACGCTGATGAAGCGGACCGCACCCACCTCCTGAATCGGCTGTTGGAAACAGGTGAGGTCACGGAATTCCTCTACCGGGCCCGGCGTAAGGATGAAACCCTGATCTGGGTCAGCCACAGCGCCCGGCTGGTGCGCGACGAGCAGGGCAATCCGCTGTACATCAGCGGCTATGCCCTGGACGCCACGGAGCGCATCGAAGCCCTGGAGTGCCTGCGCCGCAGCGAGACCCGGCTCAAGGCCATTGTGGAGAACAGTCCCTTCGTCATTCTGACCATGGATGACGACCTACGCCTGGATCTGCCGCTGGACAGCCCGGCCGTGGAACGCATCACCACCTACCGGCCCGATGAACTGCGCGGCCAGCTCTTTGTGGATTACGTGCACCCCGAGGACGCCCTGCGGTCTGACTACCAGCTCCGCCGCTTTCTGGCCTCCCCTGGGGAGAGCGTTTCCATCCCCTGCCGCTGGCGCACGCGCAACGGGGTCTGGCGACAGCTGGAATGCAGCGGAGTGAACTTCAAGAACAATCCGGATTATTCGGGCGTGCTGTTCATCATCCGGGACGTGACTACCGAGCGCGAGGCCCAGGAACGGCTGGTGCAGGCCCGGCTTACGGCGGAAAACGCCGACCGGGCCAAGAGCGAATTCCTTGCCTCCATGAGCCATGAGATCCGCACGCCCATGAACGCCATTCTGGGCATGGCGGACGTGCTGTCGGAAACTGAACTGGACGAGGAACAGCGCAGCTATGTGGAGTTGTTCCGCAATGCGGGCGAAAGCCTCATGAGCCTCATCGACGATATTTTGGACCTCTCCAAGGTGGAGGCCGGGCAGGTGCACCTGGAGCACATTCCCTTCAACCCGCGGGAACTGGTGGAAAAGGTCACCCACATCATGGGCATTCGGGCGCGCAAAAACGGGGTGGCCCTGGAGGCGGACCTGCCCGACGATCTGCCCGAGATCATGCTCGGGGATCCGGGCCGCCTGCGGCAGGTGTTGGCCAATCTGCTCTCCAATGCCGTGAAGTTCACTCACCAGGGCCGCATCGACCTGATCGTGCGGCGCGAATCCCAGCCCCAGGGGCCGGACCAGCTGCGTTTCAGCGTGCGGGATACCGGCATCGGCATCCCGCCCAACAAAATCAAGGATATTTTTGAAAGCTTTGTGCAGGCCGACTCCTCCACCACTCGCCGCTACGGGGGGACGGGGCTGGGGCTGACCATCAGCCAGCGGCTCGTGTCGCTCATGAAGGGCCGCATCTGGGTGGAGAGCGAAGTGGGCAAGGGCAGTGCCTTCCATATCAGTTTGCCTCTGGATGAGCCTGCCCACGACGAGAACGATCCGGCGCGCCGGCAGGCCGAGGACGAGCTGGAAAAAGCCCTGCCCCCGGCCAATGTGTTGCTGGTGGAGGATACGGAATCCAATCGGACCCTGGTGGAGGCCTTTCTGGAACCCACGGCCCTGCGTCTGGACATGGCCGGAGACGGCCGCGAAGCCCTGGAAAAGTTTTCGTCCAAGCACTACGATCTCGTGCTCATGGACATGCAGTTGCCCGTGATGAACGGGTACGACGCCGTGCGCGCCATCCGGAAAATGGAGAAGGAACGCGGCATGCCGCGGACGCCCGTGTTCGCGCTCACGGCCTTTGCCCTCAAGGGGGATGCGGAAAAATGCATTCAGGCCGGATGCGACGTGCACATTGCCAAGCCAGTGCTGCGCGAGGATTTCCTGGCCATTTTGCTGGAGCACCTCAAGCCCGGTGCCGAAGGCGGCGAGGCCCCTGCGCCCCAGCCGGAGGGCGGTTCGCCGGGTTGATCTTCCGGGGCGCATCTCAGGCCGGAACTATCGGCAGGAGCTGCGTTTCCGGCCTGTTGAACGCTAGAGGACCATGGACAGGACCTTGGCCAGGGCTGGGTGCTCTACGGGCAGTTTTCTATTGTCCAGGAGCGAATCCGCTGCGTCGTTGATCATGCGCTCCAGCCAGGGGCGGGACGCGGCGATCTGCCCAAGGATGATCACCAGTCCCTGGTTGTTTTCACCCCGCAGTAGGTCGTATTGTTCCACGGTGAGGGTGGTCTCCCCGGGTTCGCCGTCCAGGAGCACGTCCACGTGCAGCTGGTGCGCCCCGGTGTCCAGCCGGAGGGCCGTTATTTTTCCGTAGCGTCCCAGTTTTTCGTTGAGGGCCAGGCGCAGCGCCGCGGAAAGTCCTTTATCTTTTACTTGTCGCAGTCGTTCGAGCATGGGCGGTCTCCGGAAATGGAGCGGTCGGATTCGGCGAAGGTTCGCCAGATTTCGAGCGCGTTTTCCTGTTGGTGTTCAAGGCCGTAGGCGTCCGCGGTCTTGCGGGCGTTTTGCAGGGTGGCGGCGTATTCGGGCGTGGCCCGGTTGACCCAGTCCACAGCCTGTTCCAGGAGCAGGGCCGCGTCGAGCACGTCCGCGTCCGCGCACCAGAGTCCATTGCCGCCCCAGGGCGTTTCCCGCAGGGGCCACCAGGGGGTGAAGCGCGGCAGGGGCTGGGCCGGGCGCATGTAATCCCATCCTCCGTAGCCGGAAAATCCCACGCAAAGGCACCCCGAGGCCATGGCCTCCAGGGGCGGCAGCGGGCAGCCTTCCGGAAATCCGGTCATGAGAAAAAGATGGCTCCCGGCCAGGGTGCGGGCCACGCCGTGGGCGTCCAGTCCTTCGATGGGGGTCCAGCGTACGTCCCGGGCCAAGCCGCGGGAGGAGAGGATATCCTGAATCTGGCGGGCCTGGGCTTTGTTTTTGCGCGGCATGTAGGCGATGCGCACCGGGCCGGAGGGTTTGGACGCGGGTGTGGTGAACAGTTCCCTGTCAATGCCGGGACGCAGCACCGGGGATGGCTTTCCCGTGGTCTTGCGGATGAAGTGGGCCACTGGATCGGAAACGGCCAGGAATTCCGCGGGCAGTTGCTGCCAGTCCACTCCCTGAGGCAGGGCGGAAAAAAGATAGGCCCAGTTCTGCACATAGACCACGCAACGCGCTCCGGCCTGCAACCCCGGCGTCAGGGCGTTGACCCAGCCTTCGGGCACCACCCAGAGGTCGTCCGGCCTGAGCCGCAGGTCTTTCCAATCCATTTCCGGCGCGTGGCAACGCAGGCCCGAGGGACGCCAGGACGCGGCTTCGCGCCGCACCAGGGCGACTTCCTGTCCGGCCTGGTGCAGGATGCCCGCCACCTGTCGCAGCACCGTGATGCCGCCGGCGGCCTGCTTTACGGGCGGAACAAAGATGAAAGTTCGCATGTATTGGGAAAGACCATAAATGTGCGGGCTTGGCAAGGGCGGCCTTGCCAAAGCCGGTGCATTCGGGAAGACTGGTCCCGAGCCGGAAACGGCAAGGAGGGACCATGAGCGACGATCATGCCGCTGCTGCGGGGCCGGATTCGCAGCAGCCCATGGCTTCGGCGTCCGGCCGGGAGCGGGATTCCCGGAAGGAACCGTTCGACGCCGCACAGGATTCCGTTATTCCGGAAGCAACGGACAGCGCCGAGGCGGTGCAACCTGCCTTCGGGGCGCGCCGTCGGTTGCGTTCCAGCCTGCGGTTCCAGCTTTTGACCCTGCTTTGCGCCCTGGTGCTGGTTTCCGCGCTCTGGTCCGGCTTTACGCTCTGGTCCAACTCCCGCACCCAGGCCCTGGTGGTGCGCATGGTGGACCAGGACGTGGCCGCCCTGCGCGTGGCCCAGGCCCTGGAAAACGATCTGGTCATGCAAAAGGGCTATGCCACCTATTTTTTCCTCAATGCCGACGAGGCCTGGCTGGAGGAGCTGGAAATCCACCGCCGGGACTTTGAGGAGCATCTGGTCAAGGCGCGGACCATGTCGGAGACTTTCGAGGGCCGCGAATTGCTGGCCCGCATCGAAGGCGAATACCTGCGCTACGTGCTGACCAAGGATCGGGTCATCGACCTCTACCGCAAGGGCCGCCGCGAGGTGGGGGCGCGGCTGCACTGGGAAGTGCGGCGGCAGTTCGAGTCCCTGCGTGATCTCTGCGTGGCCTTTCGCCAGCTGCATGAGGCCATGATCCGCGAGGCCGGGGCCGAGTATCGCGACCGGGCCGGACTGGTCGCGGCCATGTCCTGGACCGCCATTCCCCTGGCCCTGATTCTGGGGCTGCTGCTGGGCTGGCAGCTTCTGCGCCGCGTGCTGGATCCCATCCGCCGTCTGGCCGCCGAAGGGGGCGGGTTTTGCGAGATACCGTCCGGCCGCGTGGTGGACGAGGTCAAGGCCCTGTCCAGCCGCATGGAACTGCTGGTGGCGGACATGGACCAGACCCATTCCAAGCTGGCGCAGAGCCGCGAACACCTCATGCAGGCCGAAAAAATGGCCATGGTGGGCAAGCTGGCCGCGGGCGTGGCCCATTCCATCCGCAACCCCCTCACCTCGGTGAAGATGCGGCTTTTTTCCCTGGAGCGCAGCCTGCACATGAACGACACCCAGCGCGAGGACTTCGAGGTCATCAGCGAGGAAATCGCGCATCTGGACACCATTATCCGCAATTTTTTGGAGTTTTCCCGGCGGCCCAAGCTGCGCTTCCAGGAGGTCAGCCTGTCGGACATCGTGGATACCACGGTGCAGCTCCTGCGGCACCGGCTGGACTCCTGCGGCGTGGAGCTGCGGCTCATCCGCGGCCCGCGGCTGCCCACGGTCAAAGCGGACCCGGACCAGATCAAGGAGGCCCTGGCCAACCTGCTGCTGAACTCCTGCGAAGCCATGGTCCAGGGCGGCACCATCACCATCCGCGAGGAACACGGCACCATGGACCCCCTGGGCAAGGTGGCCCTGGTGCGCATCGACGACAACGGCCCCGGCATTCCGGAGCATGTTCGTGAACAAATTTTCGAACCGTTTTTCTCCACCAAGGAGGAAGGCACGGGCCTGGGACTGGCCCTGGCGCGACGGATTCTCGAAGAGCACGGCGGCTGGCTCAACCTGCGCCACAGCGGACGCGGAGCCGGTTTTGTGCTCGTGCTGCCGTGCCTATCGGAGGAATCATGGCACAGATACTGATCGTGGACGACGATTCGCAATTGCGGCTCAGCTTTGAGCGGCTGCTCACCGAAGAAGGGCACGAGGTGCGCTCGGCCGGGTCGGGCGAGGCGGGCATCCGGGCCGTGCAGGAGGCCGTGCCCGATCTCGTGGTCATGGACGTGCGCATGCCCGGTATGGACGGGCT
Source organism: Desulfovibrio sp. (assembly GCA_028708865.1). Classification (GTDB taxonomy): domain Bacteria; phylum Desulfobacterota; class Desulfovibrionia; order Desulfovibrionales; family Desulfovibrionaceae; genus Paucidesulfovibrio. Next base: position 6,748 of record JAQVYA010000139.1, read on the forward strand.
CCAGGCCTTTCAGCGCATGCGGGAGGTGGAGCCGCGTTTGCAGGTCATCATCATGACCGCCTATGCCTCCACGGAAACCGCCATCGAAGCCACCAAGCTCGGGGCCTATGACTACGTGCTCAAGCCGTTCGACATCCCCGACATCCTGAACCTCATCGGCCAGGCTCTGGAGGCGGGCCGGGTCATGCGCGACCGCGTGACCATGGACGCCCCGCCCGATACCCCGGACAACGAGGCCCTGATCGGCCGTTCCGGAGCCATGCACGAAATCTACAAGGCCATCGGCCGGGTGGCCGCCACGGACGCCACCGTGCTCATCCGCGGGGAATCGGGCACAGGCAAGGAGTTGGTGGCCCGGGCCCTGTACCAGCACAGCCTGCGAAACCAGAAACCCTTTGTGGTCATCAACTGTGTGGCCATCCCCGAAACCCTGCTGGAAAGCGAGCTGTTCGGCTATGAAAAGGGAGCCTTTACCGGTGCGGTGAACCGGCGGGTGGGAAAAATTGAGAAAGCCAACCACGGCACCGTGTTCCTGGATGAAATCGGGGACATGCCCGAGAGCATCCAGGCCAAGATTCTGCGGCTGCTTCAGGAAAAGAAGATCGAACGCCTGGGCGGGCAGGGCGCCATTCCCGTGGATGTACGCATTATCGCGGCCACGAACCGCAATCTGGAGGCGGCCGTGGCCGAGGGCCGCTTTCGGGAAGACCTCTACTACCGCCTTAAGGTGGTGACCCTCTACCTGCCGCCGCTGCGCGAACGCAAGGAAGACATCGGGCTGCTGGCCGAATATTTTCTGGCCCGGTTCAGCCGGGATATGGGCATGGACAATCCGGGCCTGACTCGCGACGCGGTCCAGTTCCTCCAGGCGCAAAGCTGGCACGGCAACGTGCGTGAACTGGCCAACAAGCTGCACCGCGCCGTGATCTTCAGCCGGGGCTGCCCGGTGGGGCCTGATGAACTGGCCCTGGCCGTGGGGGAGCGGCACACGGATGAGGACCGGGACGCCGAGGGCGATCCGGTGCGGGCCTGGGTGCGCCGCACCCTGACCAACCACGGCGGGGGCGACGCTTTTGAAGCCATTGTGAACACGGTGGGCAAGATGGCCGTGAGCGAGGCCCTGGAAATGACCGGCAACAACCGCACCCGTGCGGCCAAGCTGCTGGGCATGTCCCGGCCCACCCTGCTCTCGCGCATCGACAAATACGGCCTCAAGGTGGGCACCAAGGTCACCTAGCCCACGACTTGCAACCACCGGGCCGCTGCACGCAAAACAGCCCGGAAGCCGTGACTCCCGGGCCGAACAAGTTGAATTTCAGGGCGGTCGTTAACGGCTGAAGGCGGCCC
>JAQVYA010000140.1 GCA_028708865.1 Desulfovibrio sp.
CGTTGCGCTTGTGCGCTCCTCCGGACTCGGGAGCTTCCAACAGGGCGCCGTCCTCTTCCCGGCAGCAAAATTCCGCAAACCGGCGACCATACATGCCGCCCGGCGTACAACCGAGCATTTCCTCCATGCGCGGGTTCACGAACAGGGTTTCGCCGCCCGCACTCATGAGCCAGACCCCTTCCTGCAAGTTATCCACCAGGAAGCGATATTCCTCCTCGCCCCGGCGCAATCGCCGCCTGGTCCGCTCCAATTCAGCGGTACGCCGTTGCACGCGGTGTTCCAGGTCCCAGCGCGATTCCTCCAATTCCAGCTCGGCCCGGATGCGTCGGGTCACGTCGTTGAGCACCACCACAGCGCCCGCAAATTTATGGGAAACATCGAGCATGGGCGTGCATTCCACATCAAACCAGCGATCCCCGCCGTTGGTGTCCGCACTGATGCGGAAACGGACCTCGTCTTCGGCGCGGCAGCTCTCATCCCGGGCCGCCCGGAGCACATCCCCGAGCCAGGGAATGGTCCGAATCAGCTCTGCGGTGTCCAGCCCGGCCCCCTCCTTTCCCTGGTCCGCCCCGGCATAGTAGGTGCCCCCTGGTGTATCGCCCAGTCCGAGCATGACCGCGGCGGCCCGGTTCACGCTCACCACCCGGGTTTCATGATCCAGCAGCAGCACGGGCTGGGAAAGGCTTTCGTACAGCGTAAGATATTTGTTTTTTTCATTGGTCATGCGGCGATTGGCCTGCTGAAGCTCCGCCAACTGCGCTGAAGCCCCTCCCTCGCTCCAATCCACGCACAACGCCACTTCCAGACAATCAAAAAACCGCAGCACCAGTTGTTCGGCATGCCGTTGTTCCGAATCTCCGGAAACCTTTTCCTGCACCAAGTCCTGGTAGGCTTGGCGATAATATTTGAGCAGCCCAAGAAACATTCCCAGGCTGACGCCGCGCTCCCGGTGCCGGCGAGCCTCGGTTACGGCGAACTCCGCCACGGGCTCCATGACCTCGGCCCGGGGAAAGAACTCCGGAACTTCCCGACCCCATTGCTCCATAGCCAGTTCAAGAGTCCGGGTCAGGCCGGAAACCGAAGCCCTCCATGGCTCCAAAAGCGTGGAGGTATACTGCGTGTATCCTTGCTGTTTTGCATACCCAAGGACCCGCTCCATGAGCCAAACTTCATTTTTGCTGAACAGTTCAGGGTCCCAATGCATGTTTCCCCCTTTGCCGGGACAACGGAAAATACTCCCTATCGTCCTCATACACGCCATATAGCAACAAACGTATTATTATCCAGACAGCGTTACAGCAAAATTCCTGTTTACCCATTATTGCGGCTCCCCTCTTGCATCATTCCATCTCACACCGTAAAGTTGCAGTATGCAAAAAGTCCTTATTGCTGACAATTCACGCAGTGTACTGAAGACACTCGCACAATTGATAGAGCAGCGTCTCAACATGCAGGTTGTGGGTAGCCTCAGCCTGCGGGACGCCCTGAACGCCGTTGACGAGGAAGGTCCCTTCCTAGCCGGAATCTTCGGTACCGTGCTGGTGGACGCAGCCGGTGAAGAAATCGTGCAACAGGCCGTGCGCCATGTTCCCACCGTGGTGTTCACCTCCAGGTTGGACGCCGCTACCCAGGAAGCCATGTGGTCCCGCGGCATTGTGGACTACGTGGCCAAGGAGAGCATGGAAAGCTTTGATCACGTGGTGGAGTTGTTGGACCGGCTGCAACACAACGCGGAAGTGGGGGTCCTGGTGGCGCATCGCGACTCCCTGGTGCGCCACAGGCTGCGCGACCTGCTGCAACGGCACAATTACGACGTGCGCGAAGCCCGCAACCAGGAGCAGGTCCTGGAAAGCGTCCGCAATCAGCCCGATCTGCGCCTGCTCATCCTTCAGGCCACGCTGGAACAGGACGCCACCACCCAATTGTTGAACCGAGTCCGTAAATTACGACCCCGTGAGGAGCTGGCCGTCATGGTCCTGTCCGAACCCTCGGACCGGTACAATGTGGCGCGACTGATCAAATTCGGTGCCGGCGGCTCTCTGGCGCAGCACTGCACGCCTGAAGAACTGTACAGCCGCGTGGCATTGAACCTGGGCCTGCTGGCCACCATGCGACGCCTGCGCGACATGGCCATCCGCGATGAACTGACCGGGGCCTTCAACCGCCGCCACTTCATGGAGCGAGGGCAACAGGAATTCGCCCGTTGGAAACGCCACAATGAGCCCGCGTCCTTGATCATGCTCGACGCCGACCACTTTAAAAAGGTGAACGACACCCACGGGCACGAGGCCGGAGACCAGGTACTTCGGCAACTGGCGGACACGGCCAGGGCACAGCTCCGGACCGAAGATGTATTCGCCCGGCTCGGCGGCGAGGAATTCGTGGTCCTGGCCCCGGACACCTCGATCCAGGGCGCAATGGAACTGGCGGAACGCATCCGGGCCGAGGTGGAGGCACGCCATGTCCCGGTCAAAGGTGGTCGCCTCGCCTTTACCATCAGCCTTGGAGTGGCCCAAACCTTGGAACAGGACACCGACCTGGAGGCCACTCTGCGCCGGGCCGACCTGGCCCTGTACGAAGCCAAAGAAAACGGCCGCAACCAAGTCCGCGTGGGCTGACCACGACCGAAGCGAGGCACACCTCCCCTTCCTCGCCCAAAAAAGCACGCTTTGCCAAACAACGGCCGCGCCTCAGAATGACGGGCCTGCCTGTTTTCTCCTGACTATTCAGGCCTCAAACAGGGTCATCTACCAAAGCGGACCAGGCATCGGCTCGCGTCCCGCCTACTGGATCATCATTTTTTCAAATGAGTTATCATTCAAAACATGCTGACATCCCGGACATTCCCCAGAATATGAATGAGTAAAATGTCGATTTTTGACGATTTATCATGATTTTTCGAGCTTTCGTCATGTAAACGGAATATAGCAGCTGAGACAACCTAGAAACGATTTCAATACGTTGTAATGATCTATCAATACTCTAGTTGACAAAGGATAAGCATTTATGTAGGACAATAAAAGGATAATCATTCCAGCAACGAAGAAAATCAATCCATGGAGACCTGAGCGCGCTGTACTGTAGTTTTCACAACAGCAATAGTTATGTTTGCATTAAATCTAACGCAACAAACAAATAGTCTTGCTACTACAGTAACAAACAGCACTAAAACAACTATGAAAGCAGAAAATACAATAGAAATCTGTATTGTTGGAAAATTTTTTATTTTCTTTTCAAGTGATTACAAAAAAAACGTCTTTGGCTTCCCTTCTTCACGCCCCTGCGGCCTGCGTGATCGATACCCCCTCCCATCTCTGCTCTGACGCTGCTGACGTCCCACTGTCCTTTTTTTGCCTGGACACGGCCCGGACTATCAGCGATATTCTATAGTGGATATCCAGAGTATTCCGTGCCGTATTACTTCATAAGAGAACACATAATTCAATTCACTAATCAGACCGGCATAACCCGGAGGAAACATGGCTAAAATCGAGGTTGAAAACCTCTACAAGATCTTTGGCCCGCATCCGAAGCGCGCTTTGGAGGCGGTCAGGAAAGGGGCCACCAAGGCCGAGGTCATGGACAAGCTCAAACACGGCGTCGGCGTGAACAACGCCAGCTTCCAGGTGGAAGAAGGCGAGATCGTCGTGGTCATGGGCCTTTCCGGATCAGGGAAATCCACCCTGGTCCGCTGCATCAACCGTCTCATCGAACCCACGGCCGGCAGCGTGCACATCGACGGGCAGGACGTCACCAAATTGGACGACAAGGGCCTGCGGGAGCTTCGGCTCTCCAAGCTGGGCATGGTCTTCCAGAACTTCGCCCTGTTCCCGCACCGCACCGTGGTTGACAACGCGGCTTACGGCCTGGAGATCAAAGGCGTGGATCAGGCCACCCGGAGGCAAAAAGCCCTGGAATCCCTTGAGCTGGTGGGCCTCACCGGCTGGGAGGACTCCCTGCCGGGACAGCTTTCCGGCGGCATGCAGCAGCGTGTGGGCCTGGCCCGCGCCCTGGCCCTGGATGCGGACATCCTGCTCATGGACGAAGCCTTCTCCGCCCTGGACCCGTTGATCCGATCCGACATGCAGGACGAACTCATCAACCTCCAGGAGCAGATGCACAAGACCATTTTGTTCATCAGCCACGACCTGGACGAGGCCATCAAGCTCGGTGACCGCATCGTACTCATGAAGGACGGCGCCATTGTCCAGATCGGCACGGCCGAGGATATTCTCACCCACCCGGCCAACGACTACGTGGAACGGTTCGTAGAGAATGTGGACATTACCAAGGTCCTCACTGCGGACAGCGTCATGAAAAAGGCCAAGGCCCTGGGCTACATCAACTCCGACGGCCCGCGCGCCTCGCTGCGCAAGATGAAGATCGCGGGAATCTCCAGCCTTTTCGTCATCGACAAAGGCCACCAGCTCAAAGGCATCGTCTACGCCGAGGACTGCTCCGAGGCCGCTTCCCGCGGCGAACGCGACATCAAATCCATCCTCAAGACCGACCTCAAGACCGTGCAGGCCGATACCCCGGCCATGGACATCATCAACCTGCTGCACGATCTGCCCTACCCGCTGGCCGTGGTGGACGATATGAACCGCATCAAGGGCGTCATCAACCGCGGCGCGCTGCTGGGCGCCATCGCCGAAAGGGGGGTCAACTAAGATGATCGAAATACCACGCATACCTCTTGGACAGGGCATCGAAGCCTTGATCGAATGGCTGGTGGACCACTTCGCGTTCGCCACCAAGGCATTTTCCAAAGTCATGGAGACCGGACTCACGGCTTTGCAGTCCGCTCTCCAGTTCATGCCGCCCTGGCTCTTCATCATCATTGCGGCGGCCCTGACCTGGTGGCTCACGCGCAAACGCGGCGTGACCCTGCTGACCCTCTTCGGGCTCGCCCTGGTCTGGAACATGGAACTCTGGGCCGCCACCACCAGCACCATCGCACTGGTGATTATCTCCACGCTGGTGGCCATCCTCATCGGCGTTCCCGTGGGGATTCTCGCGGCCATGTACAAACCGGTGGACAAGACAGTCACGCCCATTCTGGACGTGATGCAGACCATGCCCGCCTTTGTCTATCTCATCCCGGCCATTCCATTCTTTGGCCTGGGCAAGGTAGCGGCCATCTTTTCAACGGTGGTCTTTGCCGTGCCCCCGGCCATCCGGCTGACCAGCCTGGGCATCAAACAGGTGCCTCGCGAACTGGTGGAATGCGCCGAAGCGTTCGGCTCCAACCGCTGGCAGCGCTTGATCAAACTGGAACTGCCCCTGGCCACGCCCACCATCATGGCAGGCGTGAACCAGACCGTCATGCTGGCTCTTTCCATGGTCGTCATTGCGGCCATGATCGGTGCCAAGGGCCTGGGCGGCGAAGTTTGGAAGGCCATCCAGCGGCTCGAAATGGGTAATGGCTTCGAGGCGGGAATCGGCATCGTCATCGTAGCCATGATTCTGGACCGCGTCCTGCAAAAGGTCGGCTCCAGAAAAAACGGAAAGTAATCTAGAGGAGGACAAGGTATGAAACGCATTATGACGCTCCTGGTCGCCATGACCCTGTGCGCGGCCATGGTCGTGCCCGCCTTTGCCGGCAAGGGCAAGGTCCGCATCGCCTACGTGGAATGGGACTGCGCCGTGGCCAGCACCAACGTGGTCAAGGCCGTGCTCCAGGAAAAACTGGACTATGACGTGGAAATTCTGCCCGTGGCTGCGGCGGCCATGTGGCAGGCCACGGCCAGCGGGGACGTGGACGGCTTTGTCACGGCTTGGCTGCCCGTGACCCACGCCGACTACCTGAAGAAAATGGGCGACAAGGTGGACGACCTCGGCCCCATTACGGGCGGCGCGCGCCTCGGCTGGGCCGTACCCACCTACGTGACCATCAATTCCATCGCGGAACTGAACAGCGTCAAGGACAAGTTCAACGGCCGCATCATCGGCATTGACCCGGGTGCAGGCATCATGCGGCTTTCCGAAGACGTGATCGAGCAATACGGCCTGGATTACACCCTCATGGAAGGCTCGGGCGCGACCATGACCGCCGCACTGCAAAGCGCCATCAAAAACAACGAGTGGGTGGCGGTTACGGCCTGGTCCCCGCACTGGATGTTCGGCAAGTGGGACCTCAAGTACCTGGAGGACCCCAAGGGCGTGCTCGGCGGTGAGGAAACCATCCACACCATCGCGCGCACCGGCCTCAAGGCGGACATGCCCGAGGTCTACAACTTCCTGGACAACTTCTCCTGGAAGGACGCCAACCAGCTGCAAATGGTCATGGCCTGGAACCAGGATGGCGGCACCCCGTATGAAAATGCGGTGCGTTTCATCAACGAAAATCCCGAACAGGTGCAGGGCTGGCTCCAATAGCCCCCTGACCGGCACACCGCGTCGTCCGCAGGACGACTTTGACCAAGGGCCGCCCGGATGGGCGGCCCTTGTCTTTCAGCGGCTTCCAGTAAACGCCGCACCATTTGAACGCAGGCCTGGCCGCCCTCTCCATGCACGGATCTGTAAAAAAACTGCTACTCACGCATACAAAATACATTTGCCCTGTAAAACGGAACTTATTGAAACATTGAGTTCCTGAAAAGTGCACGCTGTATTGCCGCACACCAACAGCGCAGCAGTGCAAACCGCTTCTCAATGATACTCGCGGACCCTGCCCCTGGATATTTCATTTCCCCCGCCTCCGGGACTTGTCAAAAGTTCCCCCGGCGTTTACCAGGGCTGAGAACAAGAGCCGCGACTCAGGCAAAAAACAAAACGCGACCATCGAAAACGGATATACACAATGCCGCACACGGAATATACCTACTCGGTCTGGTGGAACCTTTTTCTGCTCACCCTTGGCAGCGTGATCTTCGCTCTGGGGGCCCAGGGCGCAGTGGTGCATCATGAATTCATCACCGGCGGGCTCTTTGGCCTGGCCCTGTTCATGTATTACGTCACCGGCGTGCTGACCACGAGCCTGTGGTTCGCCCTATTGAGCATTCCCCTGTTCTTTTTGAGCTGGTTTTTCGTCAGCCACCGCTTTTTCTGGTATTCGCTGTACGCCACAGTGGTGACCATCCTGGCCTTTGATCTGATCCAGGTGGATTTCGGCGTGCAGAACCAGCTTTACGCGGCCGTGGCCGGGGGCGTGCTCTGCGGCGCGGGCGGCGGCGTCATGCTCCGGTCCCTGGGATCGGCGGGCGGCCTCGACGTGCTCGCGGTGATGCTCAACCAAAAATACAACCTGGGAGTGGGCAAGACCTATCTGATCTTCAATGCCATGCTCTTCGCCCTGATGCTGACCCGCATGGCCCCGGACGTGATCATCGCTTCCCTGATCCTGGTCTTCATTTCCTCAGTGGCCACGGAATACATGCTGGCCATGTTCTCCCAGCGCAAAATCGTGTTCATCATCAGTCGCGAACCACAGGAGCTGGCCTCCACCATCCTCAAGGAAATGCACATCGGCGCCACCTTCCTGCACGGGCGCGGAGCCTATACCGGCCAGGATCGCGACCTGCTCATGACCGTCATCAACAATATCCAGCTCAAGCGGCTGGAGGAGATCGTGTTCACCCATGACGAGCACTCCCTGTTCATCGTGGAAAACACCTTCAATGTGCTGGGTGCCAGTTTTTCCCGCCGCAAAATCTACTGACCCGGTGCAGAACTGGCAAAGCAAAAGGCCTGTCCCTCAGGGACAGGCCTTTTGCTTTGGAAACTATATAAAAAATATTCCGCAGGCGAACGCCTTACAGCAACAGAAAGAAGTACAAATACCCCGCGGCCAGGAGCACGGCCGAAGGCAGCAAAAGCCGCTGCCAGACCCTGGTGATGTCCGTACTGAAATATTCGCAGGTCAACACGAGACAGATGTGCAGGGGCGAGGCCATGATACCTGCGTAGCCGGAAAACATGGCCAGCACCACGCAGGCCAGAGGATCGGTCCCCGTATTGGCGGCCATGCCGAGAATCAAGGGAAAGGTGGATCCCACATAGGCCAGGGTGATGCCCGTGACCATGCCCACGAGCAGCGGCAGCAGCCCGGTGGTAAAGGCCAGGGCC
>JAQVYA010000141.1 GCA_028708865.1 Desulfovibrio sp.
CCTGCGGGTGAACTTTATGTACCCTGTGTCCGACACGTCCTGCCGAAGGGTACGAACGCATAAGTTCCGAAGCCGCAAGCGGAGCTCCGGTATGGGCGTCGCAGCAAACACGGCGGCATCACCAAAGATATGCTCGTCGATGATGGTGGTCAGCCCATACATTTCCTTCAGGTTGTTTTGCAGCGGCGTAGCCGTCAGGAGGAGTTTTTTCCTGTTGCCCAGAGCATCCTTGATGCTTCTGGCGCGTGCATTGCCGGTCTTTTTATATATGTTCCGGAGGCGGTGTGCCTCGTCGATAATAACCAAATCCCAAGGTATGGCTGAAATGAGGTCTCTGCTGGCGGCAGCGAACTCATAGGAGCATATACACACTTTCTTATCATGTGAGGCTTGGAAAAAGAGGTTAGCGGGAGGCGTCACGCCCCTGCGCCGTCTTGGGCGTTCGATAATCTCGCAGGGAATGTTAAATTTCTCCTCGAGTTCCGTCTTCCATTGAATGCGGAGCGAGGCAGGCAGAATAAGCAAAATGCGTTGCTTGCGTTCTGCCCAAAACTGTGCGAGTACGAGACCCGCTTCGATAGTCTTTCCTAACCCTACTTCATCGGCCAGCAAAGCGCCGTTTGAGATAGGGGAACGCAATGCAAACAGAGCCGCCTCCACTTGGTGCGGGTTCAGGTCAACCCTTACTCCTGACATAGACGAGGCAAGGGCTTCTATTTCACGCGCCGGGCGCGATAGCGTTAGCTGTTCAGCGAGGTACCGCTTCTGATGCGGAGTGTATTTAGCTGCCATAGTTTCCTCCATACGATTGACAAATTTGCCTTGGTTCTTCTATCTCGCCTTCCTGCCCCAGTTCATTGGCCCAGGCGACCCGGTGGTGGCCAAGTCCGTGCTGCTGGCAGGGCTGCACTGGTTGATTTCCCTGGCCTGGCTGGTGTTCATCTCCTGGGGCGTGGAACTGGCCCGGGCCCAATTGGCCCGCCCGGCGGTGCGACGCGGCCTGGACGCGGTCTGCGGCGTGGCCCTGGTGGGACTCGGTGCGCGGCTGGCCCTGGAATCCGATTAAAAAAGAATACGGCACCATCACCGCTCCCGGCCCGGACATCGTCTGGACGCGGGCTGCAACGCGCAGGGTGACACGCTCGGGCCGGATGGCCCCAACGCTGGGTCGCATCTGTGCAAATTTTCCATGGCGTTCGGGCGTTCACGCTTTGGCCAAAGTCGCGTCCCCCCTTGGCCCAAAACGAAACAACCAGGGAAGACCCCACGCTCTTCAAGGCGGGATTCTCCCTGATTGTTCAAAAACGCTGTTCCGTCTTTCCGGCAAAATCGCTCTGCGTGTGGATCAGGCCTCCAATGCCTTTCGCAGACTGGAAACGCCACAGGAATGGAGCATCTTCATGGGGATGTTGTTGGCCTTGGCATGAGCGGCCACTTCCTTACGCGCCTTGTGAGAGACCTTGTTGGTGAAGACGATCACCAGTCCGCAACTGCCGATCTGGCTGGCGAACTTATTCTCCTTGCCCGTGAACACCTTGAGCTTGACCCCGCCTTGCTTGGCCGTGTCGATATACTCCCTCTTCAACCGATCCATACCACCTACCAAAGCCGCGCACATATCCGCCTCCATGAAGTTGATTTGGTTTCATGTATCCCTTCTGTTGTCATCTTGATAATGAAAATCAAATTCATTGTCAACCATCGAGTTGCCCAATCATCGCCCCTTATGTACAAGGGAAAAGGCAGCGGCGACCGCCACGATTCAGGCCCAGCCCCCTGTCCGGCAACCCCGGAACAACGGGCCGGGGAGTTTCGCGGCCGTACGGGCACAACCCCCGACCCGGGACCATTCCGAATATGGACAGGCTACTCGTCAATACGTCCTCCAGGGAACAACTGGTGAACATCACGACTCCCACTCAGGGGCTGATTACCCAGCGTGGCTGGCGTGACGGAATCCTCACGCTCTTCTGCCCGCACACCAGCGCCTCGGTCATCCTCGCCGAAGGCAACGACCCGGCCGTGGGAGGCGACCTGTTGCGCAACCTCCGCCGCCTGCTGCCCCCGGACCAGACCTACCTGCATCAGGGCAATCCGGATGCGCACCTCAAATCCATTCTCGCGGGGCAGACCGTACAGCTCATCGTGGAGCAGGGCCAGATGCAGCTCGGCTCCTGGCAGGGCGTTTTCTTTTGCGAATTCGACGGACCCCGCCCGCGCGAGGTCTGGGCCAAATTCAAGGCTTGAAGGGGGCTTGCGTCGTGGGCAAGAAGCGAATCCGATTCATGTGTACGGCGTTTCGAGACGGATTTCAGTCCGTGTATGGCGCGCGGGTGCGTACCCGGGACTTCCTCCCCGCAGTACGGGCCGCAGCCGAGGCCGGCATCGATTGGTTCGAGGCCGGGGGCGGGGCGCGCTTCCAGGCCCTTTATTTCTATTGCAACGAAGATGCGTTCGCCATGATGGACGCCTTCCGCGAAGCGGCCGGACCAGATGCCGACCTGCAAACCCTGGCCCGGGGCGTAAACGTGGTGGGCCTGGAATCCCAATCCTCGGACGTCATCGACCTGCACGCCAAGCTCTTTGCCCGCCATGGCATCACTTCCATTCGCAATTTCGACGCCCTCAACGACGTGCACAACCTGGACTACTCGGGCCGCTGCATTCACAACCACGGCCTGCGTCACCAGATCTGCGTAAGCATGATGGAACTGCCGCCGGGCAGCCGGGGTGCCCACGATCCCGACTTCTACGAAATGGTGCTGCGCCGCATTCTGGACGCGGACATTCCGTTCGACTCGGTCTGCTTCAAGGACGCTTCAGGCACATCCACCCCGGCCAAGGTACACGAGACCATCAAACGCGCCCGGGCCATGCTACCCTCCGAAACCAGCCTGCACTTTCACACCCACGAAACAGCGGGCATCTCCATCGCCTGCTACCTTGCAGCCATCGAAGCGGGCGCGGACAGCGTGGACCTTTCTCTGGCCCCTGTTTCCGGGGGCACCTGCCAGCCGGACGTGGCCACCCTCTGGCACGCCCTGCGCGGCATGCCCTATGACCTGGGCGTGGACATCGACAAAATTCTCAAGGCCGAAGAGGTGTTCCGCGACTGCATGAGTGCCTATTTCCTGCCGCCCGAGGCCACCAGCGTGGAGCCCACCCTGCCCTTCAGCCCCATGCCCGGCGGCGCCCTCACCGCCAATACCCAGATGCTGCGCGACAACGGCATCATGCACAAATATCCGGAGATCATCGCGGCCATGGGCGAGGTGGTGCGCCTGGGCGGGTTCGGCACTTCGGTCACGCCCGTTTCCCAATTCTACTTCCAGCAGGCCTTCAACAACGTCATGTTCGGCCCCTGGGCGCGCATGGCCGATGGATACGGCAAAATGGTGCTGGGCTACTTTGGCCGCACGCCCGTAAAGCCGGATCCCGAAGTGGTCCGGCTGGCCGCCTCCCAACTGAACCTGGAGCCCACGGACAAGACGCCCCGCGAACTCAACGACGCGGACCCGTCCAAGGGGCTGGAGGCGGCGCGCAGGCGACTTCAGGCGGCCCACATCGCTGAAACAGAAGAAAATCTTTTCATCTCAGCAACCTGCAAAGAAAAAGGCATCGCCTTCCTCAGCGGCCGGGCCAAACTCGGCATCCGCTGGAAAAAGGACATCCAGCCCTCCGCCCCGCCGGAACCAAAGACCTTTGGCCGCTACAACGTACGCGTCAACGGCCGGGCCCACGAGGTCACGCTGCAAAAAGGCCGCTTGGTAATGGACGGCGTGGAATACGACGTCTCCGTGGCCGAAGGTCCTTTGCGGGCTGCGGACGCCGCGGAACGGAGCGGCTCGCGGCCGGGTTTGGATGCTCCCGGATCCGCGGGACGCGCCGTGACCGCCCCCATGCCCGGCTCCGTAGTACGCGTGGACGCCAAGGTGGGGGACAGCGTGGACAAGGATCAAACCCTGCTGGTACTGGAAGCCATGAAAATGGAGGTGGAGGTGCAATCCCCCATGGCGGGGCGGCTGGCCTCCCTGGCCGTGGACCTGGGCGGCCAGGTGGCCGAAGGCGACGAACTGGCCCGCGTGGAGCCGCAGTCATGACCGCGCCCGGCGGCTGGAACGGCATTGTGGAGGCCGGGGGCCTGTCCCTGGCCCTGGCAGGCATGTCCGTGGTCTTTGTGGCCCTCATCTGCATCAGCCTTTACATCACAGCCCTGCCGCGGGTGCTGGCGCTCTGGGATTCCCTGCGCCCGGCATCGGCCCCCCGGCATGCCTCCCCGGCACCTCAGCCGCCCCGGGTCCAGGTGGCGCAAAAAAACGCGGCCCCGGAAGCGGAAGCCGCGGCCGCCCTGCTGGCCGTCGCCATACTTCGCCACGACCCGGACGCTGCCGGTCTCCTTGGCATGACCACTACCAAATCCACCCCGGAGAACTAGCATGGACGTGCTGGCCGCTTTTTTCACGTCCACCGGCTTTGCCGGACTGACCTGGGGCAACGCGGTCATGCTCGTGGCGGGCTGCACCTTCATCACCCTGGCCATTGTCAAGGATTACGAACCGCTCCTGCTTCTACCCATCGGATTCGGCATTGTGGTGGGCAATATTCCCACGCCCGAGGGCATGCCCCTGTCCGTGTACGATCCCGGGTCCGTGCTCTCCTACATCTACTACGGCGTGCGCGAAGGCATCTATCCGCCCCTGATCTTTCTGGGCATCGGTGCCATGACCGATTTTTCCACCATGCTCTCCAGCCCACGGCTGGTGCTTCTGGGCGCGGCTGCCCAGGCCGGTATCTTCCTGACCCTGCTGGGCGCGCTCTGGCTGGGCTTCCCCGCGGCCGAGGCAGGCAGCATCGCCATCATCGGCGGAGCGGACGGCCCCACAGCCATATTCCTGTCCGCCAAGCTCGCGCCACATCTGCTCGGGGCCATCGCCATTTCGGCTTACTCCTACATGGCTCTGGTCCCGGTGCTCCAGCCGCCCGTGATGCGACTCCTGACCACCAGGGCGGAACGGCGCATCCGCATGCAGGCTCCCCGCGCGGTTTCAAAGCGGGAAAAGATTCTTTTTCCCATCGGCGGATTCCTGATCACCGCGCTCATCGCTCCCGGCGCCGTGCCCCTCATGGGCATGCTCTTCTTCGGCAATCTGCTCAAGGAAAGCCTGGTCACGGACCGACTGGCAACCACGGCCCGCACGGCTCTGGTGGATGTGGTCACCATCCTGCTCGGATTTTCCGTGGGAGCCAGCACCCAGGCCCAGACATTTCTCACGCCGCAAAGCCTGCTCATTTTCGGGCTGGGCGCGGCGTCCTTTGTGGTGGCCACGGCCGCCGGGGTTCTGTTCGCCAAGATCATGAACCTGTTTCTCAAGGAAAAAATCAACCCCCTTGTGGGGGCGGCCGGGGTTTCCGCCGTGCCGGACTCCGCACGCGTTGTGGAGGCCGTGGGCCGGGAGGAAGACCCGTCCAACCATTTGCTAATGCATGCCATGGCCCCCAACGTGGCAGGGGTCATCGGCTCGGCCGTGGCCGCCGGTATTTTGTGGTCAGTTTTGGCAAAATAGGCTATGTGACTCCGCGCGTGGTTACGGAGTCGTAACAATAGAGAGAGGACCGGAAAGGAGCAGTCGAATGGCGAGTCAATCCAGTTACGAATTTTACAAAGACAATATCAAACAGCTTCCCCCCCTGCGAACTATTGCGGATACCCTGGTGCTGGACCACAAGATCCGCACGGTGACCCCGGCCGAGGCCTACGAATTGGCGCGGCGGCAATGGGACGTGCAGGAAACGGACTTGGAAATCTACCCCCCCGCGGCCAAGCGCCTGGGCCTGCCCAAAGGGGCCAAGGTGCTCAACAACGTGCACGGCAAAATCATCGGCCGCACCGCCAAGGCCCGCCGCTTCTGGCACGCGCTCAACGATTCGGAGCGCAAGAAGGTCTCCGGCGACTTGCTGGAGGCGATTTCCGATCTGCAACGCCGCCCCCTGATCAAGGCCCATGCCATCATCGGCCTGGACCAAGACCTGATGATCAAAGCCACCATCGTGGGTACTGAAGACGACGCAGCCAATATCTTCAACTGGCTGGTGAACTTCACCCCCTACGAAGAACTGGCTGAAAAATATGAAAACAGCCCCAAACTGCCCATTCAGGACATCATCGTCATCGCGGACAATGAATGGCGCAACAATGATCCGTTCTACCACAACCAGGGCTTCCCCCAGCTGGCTCTAGTGGACGTGAACGCCAACGTGATCTTCAACTTTGGCATGCGCTACTTCGGCGAGCGCAAAAAGGGCACCCTGACCCTGGCCTGGACCTCGGGCATGCGCCTGGGCATGGCGGCCTGCCACGGCGGCATCAAGGAAATCGATTTCACGAAATGCGAAGAAGAAGCCTGCCAAGGGCTGGGCAAACGCTCCATCGCGTTTTTCGGCCTGTCTGGTACGGGCAAAAGCTCGCACACCAACTCGTCGGACAACGGCGGCACCATGCCCAAGGGCTTCGGCAAAGTGGTGCTGCACGACGATGCCTTCCAAATCGACATCAAGGAAAAAATCTGCCGCGTCTGGGAACCCACCCTCTTTGATAAGACCGACTCCCGGCCCATCGGCCATCCGGACTGGAACTACATCATTTCCGTCATGAACCACGGCCAGATCATGGTGGACGGCAAAAACCTGCCCGTGGGCCAGGACCTGCGCAACGGCAATGGCCGCTGCCTGCTGGACCGCTCCCTGCTCGGCACCTACGTGAACCGTTGCAGCTTCCCGTCCACGCTCTGCTGGCTCACCAAGGACACCACCATGCCGCCCATCATGCGCTTTGCGGACGTGAAGCTGGCCGTGGCCATGGGCGCGTCCCTCATGACCCGGCGCAACGTGGCGGAAAACGTTTCCGAAGAAGAGCTGAAAAAACTGGTCTTCGTGCCGTTCGCCAACCCCTTCCGGGTCTACGAACTGTGGAAGGACGTGGAAGCCTTCATCAAGGTCTTTGAAAATGGAGCCTCGGGCTACATGTTCAACTCCAGCGGATTCTGGAAGACGTCGGCCGACGACGTGACCACCATTCCCCTGCAAAGCTCCCTCACGCTCCAGACCGCCATCCTCACGGACCGGCTGGAATGGGAGGATTGGCCCCTCATGGCAGGCGCCCAGGTGCCCACCCGCGAAAGCGTAAACAAAATCCTGCCCGGCTTCTACGAGCGCTACGACCATCAGAACGTGGAAAACCACAATCAATATCTGGAAACCCTGCGCGACCGCGTCCAGCAGCGCAAAGACTTCCTCCAGAATTCGGACCTCCAGGACAAGCCCGAACTCCTGGCCGAACTCACCAAATCGTTGCACACCATGTAAACGACTGTTGAACTGCTCCGTAGCATCCGTCGTGCAAGACGGATAAAAAGCAAAATGCGGCAAAACAAACAGGCCCGCTCTGTCCATTGATGCAGAACGGGCCTGTTGCTTTTGGTAAAGAATGATGCATGTCTTTCTGAGCCCCACAGTAAACAGCGTTGACCTCCATATTTCCTCCGTGGTATGCCTTGCTAAGGGGAGGAGGGAATATTCATGAAGCGGATACTCATTGCCGAGGACGACCGCATTTCACAACGGCTGACCAAGACCGTGGTCGAGTCGCTCGGTTACACGGCCTTTGTCAGCCCCAATGGACAACACGCCTACGAAGCGCTCAAAGCGGAAAATGAATTCGACCTGCTGGTCACGGACATCATGATGCCGGTCATGGATGGCCGGCGGCTCATCCAAAACCTGCGGGAAGACCCCGAATTATGCGGTCTGCCGGTGATCATCATGTCCGCCGTGGTGGGCATCGCGGATATTGCTTCGCTGCTCCGGCTCGGGGCCACACGCTTTCTGGCCAAACCCTTGGTGCAGGAAGAATTGGAAGAGAGCATCGCCCGCTGCCTGGTCATGCAGCACTGACGGGTCGCGGCCGCGAAATCACCAGGCGCCAGGTTCGGGCACCCCCTCCTGGGAAACGGTTTCGGGCTTCCCGGGCGGCTCCATGATCATCTGCCCGGGCCTCATGATCCGCCCC
>JAQVYA010000015.1 GCA_028708865.1 Desulfovibrio sp.
CCGTTCATGACCCTGGCCTACACCGGGACCCCTGGCGGGCTGGTGCTGCTTTCGGCCGATGATCCGGGCTGCCACTCGAGCCAGAACGAGCAGGACAACCGCTACTACGCCCGCATCGCCGGCATGCCCGTATTCGAGCCGTCCACGGCCCAGGAATGTAAGGACATGACCCGGGACGCCCTGCTGCTCTCCCGCGAGACCGGTTCCCCGGTGCTGCTGCGCACCACCACCCGCGTGAACCACCTGCGCGGTCCCGTGGAATGCGGCCCCGTGGCCTCCCCGCAGGAGATCAAAGGCTTCCAGAAAGATCCTTCTCGCTTCGTGCCCATCCCGGCCTTTGCGCGATTCATGCATGACCGGCTCCTGGACCGCATCGAGGTTCTGCGTGGCCATGCGGAAAAATCTCCCTACAACTTTGTCCATGGTCAGGGCCGGATCGGCGTCGTGGCCTCGGGCATCTGCCGCGCCTATCTGCACGACGCCCTGGTGGACAGCGGCCTTGAAGACAAGGTCAAGGTCCTGGAACTGGGCTTTACCGCGCCCCTGCCTGAAGCCCGCGTGCTTGAGTTCCTCTCCGGTCTGGACAAGGTCCTGGTGGCCGAAGAGCTGGAACCCATCTTGGAAAACGAAATCCGTGTCCTGGCGCAAAAGAACAACCTGCCCCTTACCGTGTACGGCAAGGACCTTTTGCCGCGCCAGGGCGAACTGAATACCGGCGTTCTGGCCGAGGCCGCCCAATCCATCACCGGACAGGGCGAGTTCAAATGTATTTCCTGCGAGCCCACCGAGGGATTGCCCGTGCGGCCGCCGAACCTGTGCGCCGGGTGCCCCCACCGGGCGGCCTATTACGTAGCCCGCCAAGTCTTTGGCGATGATGCGGTCTACTCTTCGGACATCGGCTGCTACACGCTCGGCATTTTGCCCCCGCTGGCCTGCGCCGACTTCCTGCTCTGCATGGGCTCCAGCGTGAGCGCAGGCTCCGGCCTGTCCCGGGTCACCAACGGCCCTGTGGTGGGCTTTATCGGCGACTCCACGTTCTTCCACTCCGGAGTGACCGGGCTGATCAACGCCGTGCACAACAACCACGACCTGCTGCTCGTGGTGCTGGACAACCGCACCACAGCCATGACGGGCCACCAGCCCAACCCCGGCGTGGACCCGGCAACCCTGCACGACGACGCCACCCAGGTGGACATCGAAGGCATCTGCCGCGCCTGCGGGGTGAACGAAATCCGCAAGGTCAACCCCCTGAATGTCCAGAAAACCACGCAGGCCTATGAAGAACTGCGGGACATCCAGGGCGTGCGTGTGCTCATCACCGAAGAACCCTGTCCGCTGTTCGCCCGCCGGGCCTATGGCAAAAAGCCCAAGATGACGGCGTACGTGGACGAAGGCTACCAAATGTCCGAAGGCGTGCTGGAAAAACTCGCCTGCCCGGCCTTCCGCGTCTGCGACGGCAAGATGGAAATCGATGAGCTCATGTGCAACGGCTGCATGGTCTGCGTGCAGCTCTCCGACAACATCAAGGCGCGCAAGAGGGGTGCATAAATGAGTAATATCAAGCCGCTTCGCATCTTCATGACCGGCGTGGGCGGACAGGGTACCCTGACCGCCACCACCCTGCTTTCCAAGGCCGCGCTCCTGCACGGCCTGCCCGTCACCTCCGGTGAAATCCACGGCATGGCCCAGCGCGGCGGCGTGGTGGAATCCACGCTGCTCATTGGTCTGAAAAGTCCGAAAATCGGCCCGGGCGAAGCCGACATCCTGCTCGGCTTTGAACCGCTGGAAACCTTGCGCGCCCTGCCATATCTGCGGCGCGGCGGGCTGGTCTTTTCCAGCTCTGAGGCCATTCCGCCCCTGTCCGTGGCCACGGGGCAGCACGCCTGCCCGGACCTGGACGCCGTGCGCGCCAGAGTGGCCGAATGGACCGACAACGCCTGGTACGTGCCCTGCCAGACCCTGGGCATGGAGGCGGGCGCGCCCCAAAGCGGCAACCTGGCCCTGCTGGGAGCCGCGGCCGAACGTGGTGCCTTCCCCTTCGGGGTGGAGGTCATTGCCGAGGCCGTCAAGGGCAACATGAAGGCCAAAATCGCCGACATCAACCTGAAGGCCCTGAAACTCGGCCAGCAAGCCGTAGCTTAAGGAGAAGGTCCGAGCATGCCAGATCATCAGTACCTGCTCACCCTGAAGAACATCCTCGACGGCCTGGGCCGCAAGGGCGGGCTGGAAGAAAACCTCAACGGCCTGCTCACAACCATGGCCCGGGAGGTCGGCTATGTCCGCTCGTTCCTGGCCATCACCGATACCGAGGACGAAAGCCTGAAGCTCTCCCTGAGCTACAGCCCGTCCAAGGCGGACTCCGTCAGCTACGCACCGGGACACGGCGTGGTGGGGCAGGTCTTTGAAACCGGCGAAACCGTCGTGGTACAGCGCATTTCCGATAATTCGGACTTCCTGAACCTCGCCTTTGGCCGGTCCGAAGAAGAAATGGCACGCCTCTCCTTTATCTGCGTCCCCATCATCGGCCATTCACGCGGGAAGGCCGAAATCGTCGGCGTACTCAGCGCGGACCTGCACATGCTGCCCAAGGATGAACTGGAAGGGCATCGCCGCTTCCTTGAGGTGGTGGCTTCGGCCATCGCCCACCAGGTGGCCCTGTTGCAGGAAGAAATGGCCGCGCAAAGACAAATGCTCAATCAAGGGCTGGCTGGGCTTCCCGAGGCCCAGCCGCCCAAGAATTTCGTGGCCTCGTCCAAGGCCATGCGCCTAGTGCTGCGTCAGGCGCGGCAGGTATCCTCCTCCCGGGCCACGGTGTTGCTGCGCGGTGAGTCCGGCACCGGCAAGGAACTCCTGGCCGACGCCATCCACGCAGGCAGCCCCCGGGCCGAGCGCCCACTCATTAAGTTGAACTGCGCGGCCCTGCCCTCGGAACTGCTGGAGAGCGAACTCTTCGGCCATCAAAAAGGCGCCTTTACCGGGGCCTACCAAAATAAACGCGGCCTCTTTGAAGTGGCGCACCAGGGAACATTATTCCTGGACGAAATCGGGGAACTGTCCCTCGACGCCCAGGCCAAGGTGCTGCGCGCCATCCAGGAAAAGGAAATAACCCGCGTGGGCGGGGAAATGCCCATCGCCGTTGACGTACGGCTCATCTGCGCCACGCACCAGCCCCTGGAGGACCGCATCTCCCAGGGGAAATTCCGGGAAGACCTCTATTACCGCATCAACGTGTTTCCCATCTTCATCCCCTCGCTCCGGGAACGGAGGGAAGACATTCTCCCCCTGGCGGAATTCTTTCTTCAGGAATTTTCCGAGGAGTACAACAAGCGCATCCGACGCATCTCCACTCCGGCCATTGAACTGCTCTCCATGTACCACTGGCCCGGCAACGTGCGCGAACTGCGCAACTGCGTGGAGCGTGCCGTACTCGTCTGCGAGGAGGAGGTCATCCGTACCTACCACTTGCCGCCCACCCTGCAAACCGCTGAAAGCTCATCCACGGAAATCAACCTTTCCTTTGGCGAGGCCGTGGGTAAATTCGAGCAGGAGCTGCTGGTGGACGCCCTGAAAAAAAGCCGGGGCAACATGCTGCAAGCCGCCCGAGACCTGCGCGTGTCCTACCGCATCGTGAACTACAAGGTGAAGAAGTACGGCATCGACGTGAAGCGCTTCGTCAGCAGCAAAAGTCGGAAGCGATAGGCGGCCATGCTTTCCACGCCTGTCCGCGGCGCGCTGGCGGCGCTGGCCGCCACGGTAATCTGGTCCGGAAACTTCGTCATTGCCCGGGGCGTGGCCGATGCCATTCCTCCGGCCACCCTGGCTTTTTTCCGCTGGGCCGTGGCCTGCGTCGCCCTGGCCCCCTTTGCCTGGAAGCCCCTGCGCCGCGAATGGCCCCAACTACGCCGCAACGCCGGGTACCTGGCCCTCACGGCCCTGCTCGGCGTGACGCTGTTCAACACCCTCATCTACCTTGCCGGGCGGTCCACGGAAACCCTGAACCTTTCCTTGATCTCCACCTGCATTCCCGCATTCATTCTACTGCTGTCACGTATTTTTCTGGGTGAAGCCCTGACCCCGGCCCGCTTGGGCGGTTTGGCCGCAGCCCTGGCCGGTGTGCTGCTGCTCATCACCCGCGGGCATCCGGAAACTTTGCTGGCACTGCAACCCAATCCAGGCGATCTCTGGATGCTCCTGGCTGCTCTGCTGTTCGCCGCCTACTCCATTTTGGTACGGCGCAAGCCCGAGTCCATCAGCCCCACGGCCCTGCTCGGAGCCAGCTTCGGCCTGGGGCTGCTGTTCCTGCTGCCCTGGACCGCTCTGGAAGTGGCGCTGGGCCCGAGCCCGAAATTCTCCCCCCCGGTGCTGGGCGCCATTGCCTACATCGGCCTGGGGGCCTCCCTGGCCGCGTACTGGCTATGGTCCCGGGCTTTGACGGACATCGGCCCATCCCGGGCAGGCATCATCTACTATTCTCTGCCCCTGTTCAGTGGAATCGAAGCGGCCTTGCTCCTGGGAGAGCCCATCACCTGGGTACATCTTGCCTCGGGCGCTCTGATCATCGGGGGCATTCGGCTTTCCAACCGCTGATCCATCCATGCGGATCGATGTGGATTCGCGTTGCCCCGCATTGATTCACGCGGATTCACGTGGATTCACGTTGAACCACGCCGCCAATTGACGCACCACCGCCACGTAGGTACCAGCATGACCTGGCGCGAGTCCATTGGGGACCCGGCTCGTTGGCCCGCCGGCTGTTGCCGCCCGGAGCACAAACCGCGAACCGACGCCCATTCACGTCATCTAAGGGCGAACCTTAAAACAAGCCCTCCAGCCCCTGAATAAAGTCCTGCACCGCTTTTTCCCCCTGTTCGGCCGGAGAGTCCGGCTTTCGATCCCCCGCTCGCTGCCCGGACGCGGGCGCATCCGAAGGGGAATCCTTTCCATTTTCCGCAGCGGCATTTCCTGTTGCTCCGGGACGCTTCCGCCCGGTCATGCCGGGCAAGACCTGCTCCAGCACCTCCTGCACCGCGTTGCCGCCGCCTTCCAGCACCGACCCCACCACGCCGACGGTATCGCCCAACAACCCAATGGCCCCGCGGGCCATGCTGGCCGCGTATTCTTCCGCGCTGACCCAATATCGCGGATCATCCAAGGTACCGCTTACGCGAAGTGGCATGGGCACACCGTAATAGTCACCGCACCCGGCTCCGCCCTGACCCACAGCATCCGGCACGGCCATGGCCCGAACCAGGTAGTCGATACGGCCATCCGGCAGGTTCACAAAGCCCTCGCCTCCGGCCCGCAATCCCGGGGCCTTGACGCAAAGGTCATCGCACCGCATGCGTCCTTGCTTGGCCACAATGGTCCCGGTCATCTCGCCAAAGGCGGTGCCAGCGGCGTCGTTCCCCTCCAAGATGGCCGTGGTCAACGAATCCACCACGGACAACATGCGAAAAAGATCCAGCCCGGGGTATCGCCCGTCCCGCACAGCCAGTTCCACACTCCCGGCAAGGCTTTGCTTCAGTGAATGAACGTCTATCCCCTGCCAGGTCAGGGGCTGTACCGAATGCAGATGCACGGTTCCAGCAGCCTGCTTCACCCCGGCAAAACGCTGTAACAGACGTCCCAGACGCACTCCGCGCACTTCGGGCACAAACCGGTGCCGCACAGCCCCGGGGTCCAGAGACAAGGCCGCCTCTTTTTCCAGTGGCGCGTTTGAGGATGCTTCTCCTGGCCGCGCCACGGCCGAACCAGCCTCCACCGGACCGGAGGAACCAGCAGCAGAATCGGCAGAGGATAAATCCGCACGGCCAGACGGCCGTGCCCCCCGGGCATCCACAACCCAGGTCAGTTCCACTTCCCCCTGCTCCACTCCCAGGGACAGCGGGTCCAGCTGGAGTAAACCGTTTTCCGCGTTCCACACGGCCTGGATGTCCCGAAACTCCAGCCCGTCATACCGCAGGTTGCCCACGTTCAGACGCACATCCGCCCGCAAATCCAGCAGCCGCTGAACCAGGGTCCGCGCGGAATCCGGCGAGGTTGCCAAAGCCGCTTCTCCGGCTCCTGGAACTGAACCGCCCGCGCCCTCAGCCCGGGCCGTCCCGGTCGATCCCGAAGATGCATCCGTCCCGGCAGAATCTTGTGCAAGATACCGATCCAAATCCAGTTGATCCACTTCCAGGGCCGCACTGTAGACCTCCGGCATGGTCTGCATACGGGCCCGGCCCTGAAGACGGGTCGCGTCCACACGCAGGTCCATGTCCCGCACCTCGGTCCGGCCCGGTTGGTGTTCAAAGGCCAGAGAGCCGTGCACCTCGGTCAAAGCCTTGGGGTCCGAGGTTTCGGGTAGCGGCAGGTGCACCAGCGGATCCAGCAACGTGGACAGGCGGCGCAGGTTCATATGATTCAAAACAAGACGTCCGCCCAGGGATTGGCCCTGGGGCACGCTGGCCAGCTTGAAGCTTCCGGAGACCTCGCCCGCCGGGGTCTTGACCCTTAAGTCGTCAACGCGAAACGCCGCATGGTGCAAATCCGCAAAACTCCGGCCGGTCCGGAGGTCAAAAACATCCTCGCCATGTTCCAATGTCAATTGCAATGGCTCCAGGGCTACAACACCATTCTTGGCCCGGGCCGCCACGTCCAACCCGCGCAGCGCAAATTCCCGAACCGAGAGCCCTTCCAGATTCAGTTGCAAATCCAAGGTAAGACTCTGTGCCGCCTGCATCCAGCCCGGAACCGTCTGGTGCTCGGCGGCCTCATCCAAAGCAGGCTCCGCCGTCAAGGCCGGGGCCTGTTCTTTGGCCGCCAGATCCTCCCCCATGGTCCCGGACCTTGATTCCGGCAAAAGCGGCGGCAGGTAACGATCCAGATTCACGGCCGGTCCGCGCAGGGTCAATTGGTACTCCCGGGGCTCCCAAAGCACCCGGGCCTTGCCGTCCCAGCTCTGTCCGCCCAGCTGCACCCGCCAATACGGCAAGCGCAGTTCCCCGTCCGCATAGTCAAAACGCGCGGTACTGCCCAGGCTGGCCAGGGCCTGGGGGTCGGCTGTCTGGGGGGGCTCCGCGCCGATGCTTTGCAACATCGCGCGCAGGTCGGTGTTTTGCAGTTCCAGCACACCGCTGACCGCCGGAGCCTCGAACAAAT
Organism: Desulfovibrio sp.; assembly: GCA_028708865.1. Taxonomy (GTDB): domain Bacteria; phylum Desulfobacterota; class Desulfovibrionia; order Desulfovibrionales; family Desulfovibrionaceae; genus Paucidesulfovibrio. Next base: position 7,144 of record JAQVYA010000015.1, read on the forward strand.
TCCGGGCGGCCAGGGAGCCGCTGACCCGAGCTCCATACCCCAGCAACGTAAAGGCCGAGGCACTGGCCCGTCCTTTGGACAGGTCAGCCCGAACCTGGTCCAGGGCCAAGCTGGCCTGCGCCTCGCCCCCGGGCAGAACCGAACCTTCGGCGTGCAGGGCCAGGGTCAGACGCGGGCAGGCATATTCCTGCGTTGCCAGGTCAAACGCCAAGGCCCCCGCCAATTGAAAGCGGCCGCGCAACTCCGGCTCGGTCAAGGAAAAATGAAAATCCGCCTCCAGGTCCAAGGGAGCCCCGGGACGAACCGCGCCCACGGCCAGACGGCCATCCTCCAACACGATGTGTTGGGCGGCCTGCTGATCTTCCCAGACCAGACGCACCTTGTCCGCCTGCACGCCTTCCAAAGAAAAATCCAAGGCAGGGCTGCCCGGCTCTGCCACCTCTTCCTGCCGCGTCAAAGCGTCGCGTCCCGTGCGCGCCCCACGGCCATCCCCGGACGGGTCATGACCCAAGGCCGTAAAATCCTGCCAATTGGTGTGCCCCTGCACATCCCGGGCAAGATGAATTTCCAAACCATTCAACTCCACCCGGCCCACCCGGATTTTGCCGGACAGCAACGGCAGGAGCCGTAACTGGGCTGAAACCCGTTCCACCTGAAGCATGGGCCAGTCATCAAAACCCGGAGCATTGCCCAACTGCGCATCCCGGGCCTCCACGGCCAGCCAGGGGAACAGCGAAAGCTCCAGGGGACCCTGCAAGCGCAGTTCCCGGCCGGTTTGGTCCCGCACCAGCGCGGCCAGCCGGTCGCGATGGTCGTTGGGATCGAACAACAGGACCACGGCCGCCAGGGCCAACGCTCCCAGAACCAGGCAGGCCAGAATCAATTTGGACAGGATGGAAAAAAATTTCACGATCTTCCCTCGGAATGGTTATGCCAAGCGGGAGGATTTCCGGCCCGGAAGATGCGGACGGGAAATAAAAAGCCGAAGCGGAATTGCCGCGGCCGTCAGGAGGCCGGGCCGGACTGACCTGAATGAAATCCTGCGCCAGACGCGCCGGACCGGTCTGGTTCGGAAGGTTCTCCTCAGGGCTGATCCGGTGAAGATCCGCCCGGGCCGGAGATGATGCGCAGCAGTGAACGCAGCTCGTCTGCCACCTCACGCAGCAGCTCTTGTTCCGGGGTTGCCCGGCGCCCAAGTACGGTATCCGCGGTAAGAGGGTCGCTCGCTTCGTCCAGACGCTTGCGCGCGCCCTCAATGGTCAGTCCCTCGTCGTACAGCAGGGCGCGAATACGCCGAAGCAGCTCCATGTGTTCCGATGTGTACAACCGCTGGCCCGAATCCGTGCGCACAGGGCGGAGCTGAGGAAATTCCCCTTCCCAAAAGCGCAGGACCGACGGCTTGACTCCCAATTCCCGGGCCGCCTCGCCGATGCGGTGGTGTTTGACCCCATCAGAAGCATTCATATCCGTTGCATACCAGAGAGCCGCGTCCCGGGGAAGCCCGGACCAGGGGGCCAAAACACGCAAAAGGCCTGCGCGACAATGCCGCGCAGGCCTGGAAACTCATTGAGAACAAACCCGCTATACGCTGACGGGCAACTTTTCGGTAAGCTGCTGCACAAGGCGGGTGTGGACCTTGTCCACTTCCTTGTCCTTCAAGGTCTTGGTGGCATGGCGGTATGTCATGCGGAAGGAGAGGTTACGGCTTTCGCCCTGCTCGTCCGGCACATACACGGCTACCAGGGCCACAGACTCCAGAAGCTTGGGCCTGTCGGCCTGCACTGCGTTGAGGACCGCGCCAACGCTGAGGTCGCGCGGGGCCTGCAACGTTACGTCGCGGCGTACCGGCGGCAGCTTGGGCAAGTCTGCAAAAAGCACTTCCCGATGGCTCAGCAGCCGGGAAAGCAGATCCGAATCCAACTCCGCAAGCCAGACGTCCTTGCGCGCATGGTAGGTGTCTGCAATCTCGGGACGGACCATGCCTATGATGCCGAGCTGTTCTCCGGCCAGCCGGACCCGTACGCAGGGTTCCAGGAAACAATGCCCGGAAACGGCTTCAAATTCGGCACGCCCCAACTTGAAGTGGTCCAGCAGATGTTCCACCAGCCCCTTCATGTCCAGGTAATCCGCGTCCTCCTGTTGCCAGGGCCAATCCTCCGCAAAACGGCCGCCATAGACCAGCATCCCCAGGCGCCCGGCTTCCCGGGTTTCGGTATCGGACTGGGGATCCACAACAAAGGTCCGGGCCAGTTCAAACAGGCGGAGCCGGTGGTTGCCCTGGGTCACGTTGTTGCGCAGGCAATTCAGCAGTCCGGGAGCCAGGGCCGTGCGCAGCACGTTCTGCTCCTCGGACAACGGATTGGCCACCAGGACACGCCCTTGCTCGGGAAGTCCCAGCAAATCCAGATCGGCCTGCCCCACAAAGCTGTAGTTGATGGCTTCACGAAGCCCGGCACCGCGGGCCCAGTTCTTCAGTGTACGGTTCAAACCGTACTCCGTATCCCGGGTGATGCGGGCATCCGCGGCCTTGGAAATACGCGGCAGGCGCTCGGGAATCCGGTCCATGCCGTGCACGCGGGTCACTTCCTCAAAAAGGTCGGCTTCGCGCTCCAGGTCCAGCCGATGGGAAGGACTGGTCACGTTCCACTGATCGTCCGCGGCCTTGTCCACGGCGCAGCCCATGCCCGTCAGCACCTGCTCGCAAAACTCCGGGGCAAAATCGATGCCGATCAGGGAGTTGAGCCGGGAACGACGAAAAACATGATGCCGCTCCTGCCAGGGGCACGGTTCGGCCAGAGAGACGTGCGGCAATACCTGTGCCCCGGAAAGCTCGGCCATGAGCTGGGCGGCCCGTGCTGTGGCATACGGGGTGTTGTTCTGGTCCACGCCGCGCTCAAAACGATAGGAGGATTCCGAATGCAGGGCCAGACGCCGGGCCGTCTTGCGGATGGTGCCGGGACGGAACACCGCGCCTTCCAGCAGGACGTTGGTGGAGGCGTCGTTAATTTCCGTATCCAGCCCGCCCATGACCCCGGCCAGAGCCACGGGGCGTTCCCCATCCCAAATGAGCAGGTCCGAGGAAAGCAGATTCCGCTCCTGGCCATCCAAGGTGGTCATGGTCATGCCCTGGCTGGCCGGGGCTACGCGGATTTGGTCGCCGCGCATCAGGTCCCAGTCAAAGGCGTGCAGCGGCTGGCCCAATTCCATAAGAATATAGTTGGTCACGTCCACCAGATTGCTGATGGGCCGGACGCCCACGGCGTGCAGCCGGTAGCGCAACCAGGCCGGGGACGGACCGATTTTGGCTCCGCGCAGGTAGCGCGCAGAGTACATGGGACAAAGTTCAGGATCGTCAATGACGATCTTTGCGTACGGCCGATGCGGTTCTCCGCCCTCTTCCAGCCGCAGCTCGGGCAGAGTCAGGGGCAGGTTGAAGGCCAGCGCCGCCTCGCGGGCCACCCCCAGGTGGGACAAGCAATCCGCGCGGTTGGGAGTGATGTCGATGTCCAGCACCTGGCGGTCCAGGTCGAACACATCCACAAAGCGCTGGCCTGGACGGCTGTCCTCTGGCAGCACCAAGATACCTTCGTGATCGTCGGAAAGCTCCATTTCCCGTTCGGAAAGGATCATACCGTGGGAAGGTTTGCCGCGCAGCTTGGCCTTTTTCAACTTCAAGCCGCCGGGCAGGGTCGTGCCCACCTTGGCCACGGCCACCTTTTGTCCCTGGGCCACGTTGGGAGCGCCGCAAACAATATCCAGGACTTCATCGCCCACGTCCACACGGCAGACCGAGAGCTTGTCCGCTTCGGGATGCCGTCCGCATTCCACCACATGGCCCACCACGATGTCGGCCAGCCCGGCGAACGGATCGCGGATTTCCTCCAGCTCCAGGCCGAGCATGGTCAGGCGGTCGCCCAATTTTTGGACCTCGCCTTCATAGGGCGTGAATTCACGCAGCCATTTCAAACTGACAAGCATATGCGCCTCAACAATGCGAAATTATCAGAACTGCTCAAGAAAACGGACGTCGTTCTCAAAGAACATCCGCAGGTCACCGATGCCGTACTTGAGCATGGCCACGCGCTCGACCCCCAGGCCGAAAGCGAATCCCTGCACTTCTTCGGGATCGTAACCAATGGCCTTGTAGACGTTGGGGTCGGTCATGCCGCAGCCCAGGATCTCCACCCAGCCCGTGCCCTTGCAGACCCGGCAGGTGGCGCCGTCTTTTTCCCCCTTGCCACCGCAGTTGAAGCAGGAAATATCCACTTCCGCGCTGGGTTCGGTGAACGGGAAAAAGCTGGGACGAAACCGCACGCGCACATCCGGACCGAAGAGCTGACGAACAAAGGAGGCCAGCGTTCCCCGCAGGTCGGCCATGCTCACGTTTTTATCCGCGAGAAAGCCCTCGATCTGGTGAAACATGGGGGTGTGGGTCAGGTCGGAGTCGCGCCGGTACACGCGGCCCGGGGCCACCACGGCCACAGGCGGCTTACGGTCGATCATGGTGCGGATTTGCAGCGACGACGTGTGCGTGCGCAGCAAAATCTTGTCAGAGATGTAGAGCGTGTCCTGCATGTCCCGGGCCGGATGATCCGGCGGCATGTTCAGGGCTTCGAAGTTGTACCAGTCGTTTTCCACTTCCGGTCCGGAAACCACTTCAAAGCCGAGACTGGTGAACACATCGCAAATCTCGTCCATAACCAGGGTGACAGGGTGGAGGGAACCGGCCCAGGGCTTGCGTCCGGGCAGGGTGGGGTCGAAGCGGGAAAGCTCCTCGCTGGCTTCGGCTCGCTCCAGCTCGCTCTGGCGGGCGTCCAGCCGATCCGTAAGAAGCGTCTTGACTTCGTTGGCCTTTTTTCCGGCTACGGGCTTGTCTTCGTTGGAAAGCGCACGCAGGTCCGTCATGATGGCGGCCAGACGGCCCTTGCGGCCGAGAAACTCGATGCGGAGTTCCTCCAGTTCCTTCAAAGAACGAGCCTGACCCGCTCTGGGTTCACAGTCGCGGGCCAGGCTCTCAAGTCCTTCAATAAAGGACTGTAATTCTTTGGTCATTTTACTTCAGGTTGGCTTTGGCCTGCTCGGCGATCTTGGCGAAGACTTCTTTGTCGCGCACCGCCATGTCAGCCAGCACCTTACGGTTGAGGTCGATGTTGGCCTTTTTCAGGCCGTTGATGAACTTGCTGTAAGACAGGCCATGCAGGCGGGCGGCCGCATTGATGCGCACGATCCAGAGCTTGCGGAATTCGCGCTTGCGTTCCTTGCGGCCCCGGTAGGCGTGGGTCAGGGCTTTTTCAACCCGCTCCCGAGCGGTACGGTACAGGCGGCTGCCCGCTCCGCGGTAGCCCTTGGCCATCTTCAAATATTTCTTGTGGCGCCGACGTGCGACCACACCTCTTTTCACTCGCATTTAAGCCTCCATCGCTTCTTACCTGCGCCCTTCTCAGGGAACGGCGGCAGGTGGACGTGTTACAGGTTCATGGGACGTGCAGCCCGAGGCTACGCGTAGGGCAGCAGGCGGCGCACGGCGGGCTCGTTGGTCTTATCGACCAGCGCGACCTTGCCGAGACGACGCTTCCGCTTGGCGTTCATTTTGGTCAGGATGTGGCGCATGTTCTTCCTGCGGCGGCGGAACTTGCCACTCCCGGTCTTTTCGAAACGCTTGGCAGCGCTGCGGTTGGTCTTCATTTTAGGCATAGCATCCTCCTGGATACCGGGCATTGCCCGGATCGTTGCATCGGTTCGGATCCCCTCGGCCCCTGCGGACTCCGTGAAGAAAACGGGCTACTTCTTCACGGGGGAGAGCAGCATAGTCATGGTCCGCCCTTCAGCGGACGGGGTCTGCTCCACCTTGGAGATTTCCTTGGTATCCTCGATCACCCGCTCCAGGACCATGAGGCCACGGTCCTTGTGCACGATCTCGCGTCCCCGGAAGAACACGGTGACCTTGCAGCGGTCGCCCTTCTCGAGAAATTTAACGATGTTCCGAAGCTTGGTCTGGTAGTCGTGTTCATCGGTCTTGGGCCGGAACTTGACTTCCTTGATCTGAATGACCGTTTGCTTCTTTTTCGCTTCCTGCTGCCGCTTCTGTTGCTGATACTTGAACCGACCGTAGTCCATGATCCTGCAGACAGGCGGATCAGCGGTGGCGGCGACCTCCACGAGGTCAAGACCGCGCTCGCGAGCCAGGCTCAAAGCTTCATGGGTGGGCAGAATGCCCAGCTGGTTCCCTTCCTCGTCGACCACGCGGATCTTCGGAATTCTGATCCGCTCGTTGCGGCGGACGCCATCATCCTTACGCGGGAATCGGCGATCCTGACGTCGAAAAGCTATAACTCATCCCTCCTCGTTCAAAAGGCTCCTGGGCCGCGGCCAAAATCAAGTCCGCGGCATCCTCAAGCGACAACAGGCCGGGATCGTCTCCGTCGCGCCAGCGTACGTTGACAGCCCCGGCTTCCTTTTCCTTATCCCCGCAGACCAGCATGTACGGGATCTTCTCAAGCTGAGCCTCCCGCACCTTATAACCGAGTTTCTCGTTGCGGGTATCTGCTTCGACCCGGATGCCCTTTTGGGCCAGGGCCGCGCGCACGCTCTCTGCGTATTCATTCTGGGCGTCCGTCACAGTGAGCACCCGGGCCTGGACCGGGGCCAGCCACACCGGAAACGCTCCGGCGTAGTGTTCGATCAGCACACCCAGGAACCGTTCAATGGATCCAAGGATCACACGGTGCAACATCACGGGACGATGCCTTGCCCCGTCCTCGCCCACATATACCAAGTCGAAACGCTCTGGCAAGGTAAAATCACATTGGATCGTGGCGCACTGCCAACGACGTTGCAATGCGTCCTTGATGATGATGTCGATTTTTGGACCATAGAAAGCGCCGTCGCCTTCATTGATGCCGTATTCCCAACCCATTGCTTCTAAAGCGCTTTTCAGTGCCTGGGTGGCACGATCCCAATCTTCATCCGAACCAATGGAATTTTCCGGACGCGTGGAAATTTCAGCCTCGAAATCAAAATCGAACAGGCCCATCACGTCCTTGACGAATTTGGCTACGCCGATAATCTCATCCTGAAGCTGATCCGGGCGGCAGAGCAGGTGCGAATCGTCCTGGGTAAAGGAGCGCACCCGGAGCAGCCCGTGGAGCACACCGGATTTTTCATGCCGATGCACCACGCCGTGTTCGAAGTACCGGATGGGCAGGTCGCGATAGCTGCGAATCCGAGACTTATAGATGAGCATGTGGGCCAGGCAGTTCATGGGCTTGATGCCGTAAGCCTGCTCATCGATTTCCGTAAAATACATGTTCTCACGGTAGTGATCATAATGGCCGGACTTTTCCCACAGTTCGCGCTTGAGGATCAGCGGCCCCTGCACGAATTGGTAACCGCGCTTGAGGTGCTCCTTGCGCTCGAAGTCCTCGAGGATGGCGCGAACCAGGGCCCCCTTGGGGTGCCAAAGGATCATGCCGCCGCCCACTTCCTCGTTGATGGAGAAAAGGTCCAGCTGGGTGCCGAGCTTGCGGTGATCCCGTTTTTTGGCCTCTTCCAGGCGGTTCAGATGCTGCTTGAGCTGCTTGGGGTTGGCCCAGGCCGTACCATAAATGCGCTGGAGCTGTTTGTTTTTTTCGTCGCCGCGCCAATACGCCCCGGCCACGGAAAGCAGCTTGAACGCCTTGAGCATTCCAGTGCGCGGCACGTGCGGACCGCGACAGAGGTCCGTAAAGTCGCCGTGTTCATATATGGATACTGTATCCGCCCCGAGGTCGTCGATGATTTCGCCTTTGTAGCTTTCGCCCTGGGCCTCGAAAAAGGCCTTGGCATCGGCCGCGCTCATTTCCCGGCGGGAAAAGGGCTTGTCCGCGCCCACCGAACGGTTCATCTCCTCTTCGATCTTCTCCAGATCCTCGGGAGTGAACGCCCGGTCAAAATCGAAATCATAATAGAATCCATTTTCCACGGAAGGACCGATGGTCACGCGGGCTTCGGGAAACAGCTTCTTGACGGCTTCGGCCATGAGGTGGGCCGTGGAGTGTCGGACGACGTCCAGCCCATCCTCGCTATCCGCGAAGACGGGCTCGATGGTAGTGCAGGTCTCGGGCAAGGGGGAAGTGAGATCAAGAAGGGTCTCGCCACAGCGGCAGACGACCGTATTCTTGAACTGTTTCTTGGACAGGCCCTGTTGGAGCGCTTCCCCGCAGGGGGCGCCGGCCTGGACTTCCACTGTCTGGCCATTGACTTCGATCTGCACTTTGTATTCTCCAGTATTGGAATCATATATTCTGGCCCGGCATGCCGTGCGCCCGCAGGGCATGCTCATGGCCTTCAAAGTGGAAGGTAGTTAATCCCAAGGTTCCCGCCTGTCAAGCTTCACTCCTTTTTCCCCGCGCTGCTCTTCCTCCTATTCCCAGAGGATAATTGCACTATCAATCTAAACCGTTTATCGTACACCAAAGGCCAAGTTCCCTTAAATGTCGCTTGGCACCCGGCAGCATTGGTCCCATGTCTTTTCACTTCCGCATGCAAAGGGGCACAGATGAAAATCGGTCTGAAAATCAAACTACTCGGCACTGGTCTCGTACTCACGGTCACGGCCTGCGTCCTGGCGGTCATGGTTTATCGGCAATCCATCCTGGCGCAGCGCCTGGGCGAACTCATGCACAAGGAAATCCTTCAGGAGGTCGCCCTGGCCGACAAAGACATGATCAACCTGCTTGAAACCCAAAACGACACCTTGCTGCACAATCTTGAAGGCCAGTTGAACACCGCCCGCATGTTGCTTTTACGCAACGGCTCCCCGGAACTGGGGGAAGAGACCGTATCCTGGAACGCCGTGGATCAGACCACCAAGCAGGCCATCAGCCTGGATCTGCCGCGCCTGCTGCTCGGCGGGGAGTGGATCGGCAAAACCGACCAGCCAAACCGTTTTTCCCCGGTGGTGGATGAATTGACCAAACTCACGGGGGCCACCTGCACCATTTTCCAGCGCATGAATGAACGCGGCGACATGCTGCGCGTCTCCACCAGCGTTCTCAAGTTGGACGGCAAGCGCGCCGTGGGCACCTATATTCCCTCTTCCAGCCCGGTGGTGCGCGCCCTGCTGGCAGGGCAGACCTACCGGGGCCGCGCCTTTGTGGTCAACGACTGGTACCTGACCGTGTACGAACCCATCTCCGCGGCCGACGGCCGCGTCATCGGCGCGCTGTACGTGGGAATTCCCCAAACAGGCATTGCCTCGCTGATCAACGCCATTACAGAACGCTCCGTAGGTAGTACGGGGCACATCATCGTCATGGGAGCCAAGGGACGGGACCAGGGGAAAATTCTGGTGCACCCGGACCCGGGCATGGTGGGCAAACCCGCAACCGAACAAAGCCCTGTCTATGAAGAGATGATCAAACAGGTCAACGCCGCCCGGGAAGAGACCATCACCCGGACGTACGCCGACGCCACAGGCAAAAAACGCATCGCCGCAGCCTCGCTGTTCGCCCCTTGGGACTGGGTCGTGGTGGCCACGGCCCCCCTTTCCGACTACGTCGCCACCCTAGGCCACATCGACAACGAATTGAACCGAATGCAGTTCTGGGTTCTTGTTCTTTCCGCCGTCATCGCGGTGGCGGCCCTGGCTGTCAGCAGCCTGTTCGCCCGGAGCCTGAGCCGTCCGCTTAAGGCAGTGGTAGAGCGGCTGGAAAGCCTGGCTGACGGGGACATTCGCAAGCCCACCAACGAAGCGCTCTGTGCGCGTAAGGATGAGATCGGCCTGCTGGGCCGCAGCGGCCGCAAGCTCGTGGCGGCCATGCAGGAAAAAACCGACGCGGCCCGGGCCATTGCGGCCGGTCGGCTGGACGTGGAAGTCTGTCCGGCCTCGGAACATGACGAACTGGGCATCGCCCTCTGCGACATGTTGGACACGTTGCGTCAACTCGTAGGGGAAATTCAGCGCGCGGCCGACGATATTGCCGGCAGCTCGGGGCAGGTGTCCTCGGCCACGCAGGCCCTGTCCCAGGGAGCCACCGAACAGGCCGCCTCGCTGGAGGAGATCACCAGCACCCTCACGGAAATCGGCTCCCAGACGCAGCACAACGCCGAATATGCGGCCACAGCCAACCAGCATACCAACGAAGCCAGCAAAAATGCCGCCCGGGGGAACCAGGAGATGCAACGGCTGTTGGAGGCCATGTCCCAAATCAATGAAACCAGCCGCAACATCGGCAACATCATCAAGGTGGTGGACGAAATCGCCTTCCAAACCAATCTGCTGGCGCTCAACGCCGCGGTTGAGGCAGCGCGTGCCGGAGTGCATGGCAAGGGATTTGCCGTGGTGGCGGAAGAAGTCCGCAACCTGGCCGGACGAAGCGCCAAAGCGGCCCGGGAAACCGCGGAACTGATCGAAGGCTCCATCGCTCAAATTCATCAGGGATCGGAGCTTTCGGACAGCACCGCAGAACAGCTTGAGGCCATTGCCTCGGCTGTGGCCCGCGCCGCAGAGATCACCAGCGACATTTCCACGGCCAGTTCCCAACAGGCCAGCGGCATTGCCGAAGTGAACACCGGACTGGCGCAAATCGAAACCGTAACCCATCAAAACACGGCCAGCGCAGAGCAAACCGCGGCAGCAGCTTCGGAGCTGGATGGCCAAGCCCAACGCCTGCGTGCTTCCGTATCCAAATTCCGGATGCAGGAAGATCCGTCCTGTTCGGCTTTGCCCCGGGGCGCGCGCGGCCATGAGGAGGCGGCATGGCAACATGGCCCGCACGCGGCCTTGCCGAATCCGGAATAAGAAACAAACAGGCCTGTTACGATAAAAAACCACGTCAACTCAAAGCCCCGTGGCCGTGGCCATGGGGCTTTTCGCGCATACAAAAAGGGCCCACGGTTGTATCCGTAAGCCCTTGATTTTTCTGGTAGGCGCGGAGGGATTTGAACCCCCGACCCTCTGCACGTCAAGCAGATGCTCTCCCCCTGAGCTACGCGCCTTTATTTCTTCCCCTCAACGGGGAAGGCCTATTTAGCCGTACGCACTTTCCTTGTCAACCGCTTTCCACTCCCCTTTTTCGTTTTTTTCTCCATAGACATGACAAGACCCTGTGCTATCATGCAAGGCGTGAGGTGCTTACTCAAAAAATTTCATCGCCAGACCGTGGCGCGCAAGCTGGCTGTGGCCGCATTGGTCCTGCTGGGTCCGGCCGCCATACTTGGCGCGTTCATGGAGTCGGGGTTCCGGTATGACCTGCGGATCGGCCGCACAGAGCTGGCCGGTACGCGCTACCTGCGCCCCGCGTTTGAACTGCTGCACGCCGTAAGCGAGCACCAGACCGCCCGTCTGGTGCAGCGGGCCGATGCTCCGACCGTCCCGGCGGAAGGAACGGTCCTGCTGACGCCACAGGAGCTGGCTGCCGAGCAGCGGGCCCCCGCAAGCATCCCACCTGTGCCGAAATCCCGGCTCATGACCGTGGAGCACACCCTGGGCCTGCTGGAACAAACCGTGCGCAACGAAGCGGCTCGGTTCAGAAGTTCCCCGTCCTTTCTTCCGGAAGACGAACAGCGCATGAACCCGGAACTCTTGCGCCATGCCTGGGAGGCGATTCTTACCTCGGAAGACCTCGAAGCCTACGACGACATGTTCATGATCCTGCTCCAGGCCATGTCCGCCGTGAGCGACTGCGCCAACCTCGCCCTGGACCCGGCTCTGGACAGCCACGCCCTGGCCACGGCCATCGCCCTGAACCTGCCGCGCGCCAGCGTGCTGCTTTCAGAACTGGAACGCATGGCCTTGGAACTGCATTCCCACGGCGTCTCCCTGTCCCCGGGGCAAGCCGATCCCGGGCTTTTGCAACGACGGGACCGGATTCTGCGGCGCATCGGCCTGCTGCGGGACGGGCTGGTGGCGGAAGTGACCAGCAACGCCCGCCGGGCCGTTCTGGAAGATCCCAATTTTTACGGTGTCATTCCCGAACTGGAAAAAAACCTGCTTCCGGTTCTGGCCCGTTTTGAAGAAGAAACCCGCCGGGCCGTTGAATCCATGCAGGACCTCTGCCATGGACGGGGCGACCCGGCCAGGGCGGCTCTTCTGGTCCGCCAAGCGCGCATCGCCCTGACGGATCTGGCCATGACCGGCTTGACCCGGCTCGACCTTATGGTGCAGCAGCGCATGGACGTCCTTCAGCAGCGGCGGCTGGCCGCCGTTCTCAGCGGCATCGCGGCAACAGCGCTGGCCCTTTCCATTCTGATGCTCATCTGGCGGCACTTGTCCAGTTCCATCTCCCGTGGGCTGGAATATGTGCACCGCGTGGCCGAAGGGGATTACTCCGCCCGGGTGGACGACGCGGACTTTGGCCATGATCTGGCGGCCTACACCAATGGCGTGCGCCAGATGGTGGGAACGCTCAAACAACAGATCGGTCTGCTGGACGGCGTGCTCCGCAACATGACGGTTCCGTGCCTGGTGGTGGATGCCGAAGAGCGGCTCACCTTCATCAACCGGCCTTATCTGGACCTTTTTGAAATGGATAAAGAGGCCGAGGATTACCTGGGCCTGACCCTGAACCAATTCTTCTATGACGGAAAATCCGTCAACACCATTTTGGGCAAGGCCATGCAGGAAGGCAACGCCCAAAAGGGCCTTCAGATGTCCCTGCTCTCGGTGGGCGGCAGGCCGCTCACCGTGCGTTACGACGTGGCCCCCCTACACGACCTGGACGGCACGCTCATCGGCGGATTCGCCATGTTCGTGGACCTGACGGAAATACATGAACAACAGCAGGAGATTGAACGGCTGGCCGCCTTTCCCCGGGAAAATCCCAATCCGCTCTTTTCCACGGACGCCCAGGGCGTGATCCTGTTCATGAACCCTGCGGCGGCCAAGGCCATTGAAGACCTCCGGATCGGGCCCGAGGCTCTTTTGCCCCCTAACCATGCAGATATCGTACGGGCCGTCGTGTCCACGCGTTCCTCACGACTGGACGTGGAATCCCGGCCCGGGGACCGCATCTACAGCTGGGCCTACCACCCCGTGCCTCATCAAAAACAGGCTTACGTCTATGGGCTGGACATCACCCTGCGCCGCCGCATGGAAGAACAACTGACCCACGACGCCCTGCACGACGGCCTTACCGGGCTGCCCAACCGCTCCCTGTTCCTGGACCGCGTGGAGCAGGCCCTGGGTCGTGCCCGGCGCAATCCGGACGCCCGTTTCGCTATTTTGTTCCTGGATCTGGACCGGTTCAAAAACATCAACGACTCCCTGGGGCACGCGGCCGGGGATGAACTACTCCTGCAATTCAGCGAACGGCTCGGCAGTCTGCTGAATGAAGAGGACACCCTGGCGCGGCTGGGCGGCGACGAATTCGTCATTCTTCTGGAGCACCTCGCCGGAGCGGACCGGGCCCTGGCCCTGGCCGACAAAGTCCACCAGGGCATGAGCCGCCCCTTTCAGGTGCAGGAACACGAACTCTTCATCACGGTCAGCGTGGGCCTGGTGGTGGGCCCTGAAGACAATGTCGGTCCCCAGGACCTGCTTCGCAACGCGGACACCGCCATGTACCGGGCCAAGGCCGAAGGACGGGCCCGCTCCGCCGTCTATGATCAAGCCATGCACAACGAAGCCCGCGAACGCCTCAGCCTGGAAATGGACATGCAGCGGGGTCTGGAAAACGGCGAGTTCGAACCTTACTACCAGCCACTGATCAACATCGCGGACGGCCAGTTGCACGGCTTCGAGGCGTTGGCCCGTTGGAACCATCCCACACGAGGGCTGGTTTCCCCGGGCATGTTCATCCCCATTGCCGAGGAGACCGGTCTTATCGCGGTGTTGGGACGGCGCATGCTGGAACTCTCCATGCAGCGCCTTGCGGCCTGGCGCCGGGAGCTGCCCCCCAACTCTCCTCTGAGCATGAGCGTGAACCTCTCCCCAGAACAAATGGGACGTGAAGACGTGCTCCAAGAGCTGCAAGACGTGCTGCAACGCCATGACCTGACACCGGAACTGCTGAAAATCGAAATCACGGAAAGCGGGGTCATGAGCAACCCCAAGTGCGCCTTGCGCCTCCTCAAGAACATCAGCGCCCACGGCATTCTCTTGGCTGTGGACGACTTCGGCACCGGGTATTCCTCCCTGTCCCACCTGAGCCGCTTCCCATTCGACTTTATCAAAATCGATCAGTCTTTTGTTCGCGGCATGCTCACCAGCAGGCAGGATATGGAAATCGTGCGTTCCGTCGTGGCCCTGGCCCACGGGCTGGAAAAGAAGATCATTGCCGAAGGCATCGAAGAACCGGAACAGCTCATGGCCCTCCAGCAAATGGGCTGCCACTTTGGACAGGGATACCTCTTCTCCCCCCCGGTGCCCGCGGCCAAGGCCCGGATGATGCTCTTTCGCACCAGCCCCTGGTATTGACCGGAACTCGCTTTCTTGCCATGGAATATAATTAAAGGTACCCAAAAAAGAAGTTGATCAACACCACAAGCCGGAAACGATCATGAACAAGCCTTTGGGCAAACGCCTTACAGAACGCTTTGACCTTGAGCTGCCCGCCTCCCTTTCCATTGCGGAGCCAAACGGTGCCAAGGACCTTGTGCAGCTTCTGACCAAGGACATCTGCTCTCAGGGGGCGTTCCTGAACACCAAGGCCCCGCTCCCGCCCGGCACGCAGGTGAATCTCCGACTAGTAGTACCTTTGGACCACATCCCGGAACTGCGGGGACGCCAGTCCGAAATCCAGGCTTCCGGAACAGTGATCCGCAACCATGAAAACGGCATGGCCATCCGCTTTGACCTGGGGTACCAGCTTCTTCCGGTACGCCCCCACTTCTTTATCCACGTCACCGGGCGGAACAAGTTGCTCAATGAACTGCTGGCCCGCCACGTATCGCGGGAAATGGGCATGCGGGCCGACTTCGGCCGGGTGGAACAGCTCACCCGCGGCAAAGTGCTTCAAAACGGCACCACCTATCTTGCCCTGGTGGACTATCTGGACATTCGCGCCGGGCTGCCCCTTTCCGAGCTGGAAGAAGCCATCGACGTCAAGGGTGCCCAGTGCGTCATCGCTCTGTTCAATGCGGAGCGGGACCAGACCCTGACGGACAGCGCCCTGCGCCACGGCGCCCGGGGGGTCTTCTTCAAGGACGACTCCCTCGAACACGTGGCCCGCGGCCTGGAAGCCATTTCCCGGGGCGAACTCTGGTACGCGCGCGATGTGCTCACCCGCGGGCTGCAAAAAGAAGTGGATCCCGGTCCAGGCCACGGCCCCGAACCGCTGACGCGCAAAGAAAAGGAAATTCTGGCCGCTGTGGCGGCGGGTTCCACCAACAAGGAAATCGCGGAAAAACTCTTCATCAGCGTCCACACGGTCAAGACACATCTCTACAACGTCTATCGCAAAATCAACGCCTCCAACCGGCTCCAGGCCACGCTCTGGGCCACCAAAAACCTGCAACTCTGATCTTTACGGGCCGCCGAAGCCCATTCCAATTCCACTCTGCCGGATTCCATCGCGATTATTGTTCCAACGCCTTTCCCGGTGCGCTTTTGCTCGCAGGGAGAGTATATCCCAAGCCTCGGGCAACAGCCGGCCCCCATGGTCCGGCATACGGCCGCCCTCCGGCATTGTCTCGGCTCGGGCCGTTCATTTCTTTGAGTTCATAAAACAAAAGACGGCTCCCAGGTGGAACCGTCTTCACAAAAGTCGTTCTCATGGAGGTCAGCGCATCATAGCCTCCCTCATGAAGCCGCTCATTTTTTCAGCGGAAAATCAATCAAAGCCTGGAGCAAATGCTGTCCCAATGCTGCGGCCCTGCCCCGGGTGACGGGGCCACGGCGCTTCTTGGTCAGCCACTTTTCATCATCCCTCGTTTCCCTGCGCGCTCTTTCCGTGGCCCATACCTTCAGGGGGGCTCTTTTCAGAGGCGATGCTCTCCAGGGCTTCGGCAGCCAATTGCCCCACGCTGCTGGCTTCCAGGCTGTTATCGCGATAGATTCGTGCTGGATCCGTCTGTTGCGTCAGTGCACGCAATGCCTCGGGCGCAACCCGGGACCGGAGACGTCCCAAGGCCCAGGCGGCCAGGCCGCGATTATGCGGATCCGGTTCATCCAAGGCGGCAATGAGAAACCGCTCGGCATGGGCCACCAGGTCCGGCCGGGTTCCGGCCAGACGGCCCAGCCCCCAAAATACGCCGCGCCGCAGTTCGGCATGGTCCAGAAAGTTTCCGTCGCAGTTTTCTTCGCAGTAAACGTAGGAGGCCAGAATGGTGTGGTATTCCCTGGCCAGGGCCTCATTGTGGACCATGGCTTCGGCCATGGCTTCGGGAATGCCCCAGCCCAGGTTGCCGGATTCCTCATTAAGGTACCACATCAGGGTGCGCATCAGCACCCGGGCCGACTCCAGAGACTTTTCCGCCAGTCGGGCCACGACCCGGCCCAGACCCAGGGCAGCGCGCCAACGCACCGTCTCGTCCCGGTCCAGGCGCAAAGCCAGCAGCGGACCGGTCACACGGCGTTCCGGCAGGTCCGCAAACACGGAAAACTGTTGCTCCCAGTCCGGGGCCGCCAGGGCAACGCGCATCTTCTGCTTGAGTTCACGGAATCTGGCCATGCCGCCTCCTGTTGCTGAAGCTTGCTCCTGTGTGCCCCTACCCCGCGCCCGGCTCCGGATGATTCCGGCAAGCCGCCGGACCCGCAGTCACCGTACTGCAAAGGTCCGACGGATCAACCGTTCATCAGCCGAGATTCTCTTCAATTTCCTTGAGAAAATCTTCCGGCACTTCGTAGCCGCTTTCCTGGGCCTTGCCCACGCAGTCCTTGGCCTGGGCCCATTCGCCCTTTTCTGCATGCACCAGGGCCAGGTTGTTCCAGGCCGGGCCGAACTTGGGTTCCAGGCTCACGGCTTCTTCCAGGGCCTTGGCCGCTTCTTCCAGATCGCCGAGGGTGAAATAGGCGCGGCCCAAAGTAGCCAGAGCCTGCACAAACTTGTTGACGTACTTGATGGCCCGCTTCAGGGACTGGACGGCCTTGTCCGTCTCGCCCATCTGCAATTGGCAGAATCCGATATTGCCCCAGGGAACCGCAAAAAAGGGCCGCTGCTGGGTCGCCTGGACGTTGTAGGTCAGACAGGTTTTGAGATCGCCGCGCTGCATGGCAATGCCGCCGAGCTGGACGTAGGCTTCGGCCAGCTTGGGGGAGTTGGCCACGGCCTCCCGGAAACAACGCTCCGCCTCCATGAACTCGCGCTTGGAAAGATGGGCCACGCCGAGGTTGTAGAGGGTGTTGCCGCATTCGCGGTTCTTGGCCAGCTTGGCTTTCAGGTCCGCAATATACTCATCGACGTTTTCGAACTGCTGCATCGTCTGCATCCTCTCAGGGTGTTACAGTTTCAGACCCCGCTTCTCCAGGAGCTGGGCATACCACCGGCAAAATTCAAACAGCGGCCGCACCCGGTCCGGAATCGTCACCAGGGTGACGTTCAGCTCGGAAATGGCGTCCACATAATCTTGCTCGGGTTCACGCTCCAGGGACCGGAGAAACATGGTGGTCAGTTCATGGGCCGTATGCCCGGTGACGTCCCGCCGGATGTCAATGGGATCAAAGGGTTTGGCAAAAGGGTCCCAAGCTTCGTAGCCAATTCGGTCCACGAACTTGCGTCGCCGGGGCGACATTTTTTCGTAAATGGCCCGTTTTTGGGCTTCGTAGTCGTCTCGGGTCGGCGCGCTCATGCCTACTCCTCGGAATCCGGGCCGCCAAGAACCACGCTGAAGGATTTATCCTTGCAGGTGGCACAGGCGGATTCGTCCTTGTCGCAACTGCCGCAGGCGTCGGCGGCCTGGTTTCCGGCCACTTGGTCCATGGTGGGGATGGATGCCTCCGGAGCCGGTTGCTCCGATTGTTCCGGGGTCTGCTGGTCGGTGATGCCGAGGTACTCGTCATCGTATTCCGTAAGCAGGGCCATGGAAGGCGGCACCAGGACCGTTCCCAGCTCCTTGAACCGGGACCGAATGCTTGTGGCCAGTTCCTGGCTCAGATTCATCAGGGAATCCTGCAACTTTTCCACATACACCGTGGGGTAGGACTGGCCCTGTTCGAACCCGGAACGACCACAGCTGTGCGGTGCGCCGTTGATATTCAGGGGCACGCCATAAAGCCGGCAGGTCAGCGGGCGGTGTTCGTAAAGTACGCAGAGGTCATCTTCGCCAAGAAGCGGGCAGCGCACCCGGGCCTTGCCCATTTCTTCAAGAATCTCGGCAGTGGGCCGACCATCCTGACTGGCGCGAAACGCCCGGCGCTTCAGGCGGTGGATTTCGCGGTCCGCCTCGTCCGCACGGTCCAGCACGGCG
Source organism: Desulfovibrio sp. (assembly GCA_028708865.1). Lineage (GTDB taxonomy): Bacteria > Desulfobacterota > Desulfovibrionia > Desulfovibrionales > Desulfovibrionaceae > Paucidesulfovibrio. Next base: position 25,468 of record JAQVYA010000015.1, read on the forward strand.
CTGCGTTCCATGCCGGAAAACCGCTGGTTAAAATGGTGGCTAACATACAGGGCCTCCACGAGGGTAAGATCAAACAGGGCATAACAGCAGTCGCTGCACCCGCGGCCACAGCGGACCTGTTCGGGGTATTGCTCCTGGATTTTGGAAAAAACATTGTCCACCTGGCGGACGATGTTTTCGTAGCGTTCAAAAAACGGGCTGAGGTCCAGTGCCATGTGATTCTCCTTAACAAACGGGCCGTGATAAGAGCTCGTGCCAAAGCGCCTGCCATGCGCCCCGGGCAGGGTTGTATCTAATGCTTTTCCCGGCTTCGTCAACCAGTGCCCATGCCCCTGTGGGCCGCGCCCACGGCAAAAAACGCCGGTCAACCTGCCGGCCCCCCGCGACTCGCGTTGCGACCGGCCGTTTTCCGGCGGCGAAAAACAAAAAGCGGGAGCGATGGCAAACCACCACTCCCGCCTCGCTCAAAACAAGGAAACGGTTAGTCTTCCTCGATGGTGATGGCGTCCTGCTCGCAAACTTCCACACAGGACTCGCAGCCCAGACACTCTTCCATGTTCACGGGAACGGCTTTGCCATCCTGAAGCTCGTACACTTCAACCGGGCAGACATCCACGCATTCGCCGTCGCCGACACACTTGTCGTTATCGACCGTAACAGTGTAACCCATCTCAATTCCTCCGAGATCAGATTTTAGGGCGAATTTACGCCCGTCCAACCAACTGTGTTCTCCATCCGGGAACGGGCCGTATCGGATCCCGCCATGCGGGGTGTCAGCGCCGTTTCGGACTACGAATTTGCAGATATATGCCCGACACCTTCATGTCAAGAAGAGAACCGCCATTCCCTTGGACAAAAAACACAGCTCCCCGGCAAGCCATCCTATTATTGACTTCCGGGCCAGGGTGCCTATGCTTTTCCCTGCCCTGTCGGGACGCTGCGCCCGGCCCCGGCACCAACCAGCAACCCCAACCGAAACAAGGAATGCCATGTTCACCAAACAAGAACTGGAGAAGTACGCCCGCACCCTCTGGTGGGGCCTGACCACGGCACGCACCGGGGAATACAAGCCCGGCGACTTCGTGCTCCTGCGGTACGACCTGGACGCCCTGCCTCTGGCCGAGGCCATGTTTGAACTGCTGGTGGAGCAGGGCATCGTGCCCGTGCCCCGCGCCAATCTGACGCCGAACATGGAACTGGGGTTCTACGGCAAGGGGACCGAAGAGCAGATCACGGCAGTTGCAGCCGGAGAAAAGGAATTCATGGGCAACCTGTCCGGCCTGATCTCCCTCATTGCTCCCGCCTCCCTGACCCACCTCAAGGCCGTGGAGCCCTCGCGGATCGGCAAGGCCGCCGTGGCACGCAAGTTCCTGCGCGACATCATGGAACAACGCGAAATCAACGGCGACCTGGGCTGGACCCTCTGCGCCTGGCCCACCAAGGCCATGGCCGACGCGGCCGGCCTCACGCTGGAAGAATACGCCGCCCAGATCAAAAAAGCCTGCTTCCTGGAGGATGACGATCCGGCCGCCACCTGGGCCGGAGTTTTCGAGGAGGCCCAGCAGGTCAAATCCTGGCTCAACGGACTGGACATCGCCACCCTGCGCATCGAATCCGAACACACGGACCTGACCGTGAATCCCGGCGTTTCCCGCCAGTGGCTCGGCGTCTCCGGGCACAACATCCCCAGCTTTGAAATATTTCTCTCGCCGGACTGGCGCGACACCCAGGGCGTGTACTTTGCGGACCAGCCCTCGTTCCGCTCCGGCAATCTGGTGCGCGGCGTTCGCCTGGAATTCCGGAACGGACGCGTGGTGCATTCCGATGCTGAGGAGGGCGCGGATTTCGTGGCCAAACAATTGAGCATGGATCAAGGCGCAGCCCAGCTGGGTGAGTTTTCCCTGACGGACCGGCGTTTCTCCCGCATCGACGCCTTCATGGCCAATACGCTTTTCGACGAGAACTTCGGCGGAGAACAGGGCAACTGCCACGTGGCGGTCGGCGCGTCCTACGCGGACACCTATGCCGGAGACCAGCGCGAGCTGGACAGCGCCAAGAAAAAGGAACTGGGCTTCAACGAATCCGCTTTGCATTGGGACCTGGTCAACACGGAGAAAAAAACCGTGACCGCCCTATTAACCAACGGAAAGTCCCTGGTAATCTACGAAAACGGCGAATTCCAATATTAAGGAATCCGGCTTCTGCGTTGCGGGGCCGCCAGGCCCCACCGCGCAAAGGACGCTCCGCGCATGATCCGAAACGCGACCAGCCGTTTTATACGCCGAGCACGGCATCAAGCCCTGCACCTCCTGCACCGCGCCATTGCGATCAGCATCCCGGCCTTGCTTCTTTTCGGGATCGCAAATCTGCCCGCCTCGGCCTGGGCCGACCCGCCGAAGACCACGACGCCCCCCACGAAGGCAATCACCACAGCCGAAGCCCAGGCAGAACGGTTGGCCGCGTTTTTAAACACCTCGCTCTACCAGCAGTTGATCCTCTCCCAATGGCAACGCCAAAGCATGACCCTTTGCGGGAAACCCTCCCAGCCCGGCCTGCTGCGACATGCGGGGTTATCTCTTCATGAGGAGATTTCGTTTCGGGACGGTAAGCCCTTTGAAGGAGTATGGGCCGACCGCTACCGGGGCCAGGCCTGCGGCAGGGAACGACAGTTCAACTTTCTCTTCACCGCCAGGCAGGGCAAGCTCGTGGTCCGGCACATGCTGCCCGGGCGCACCCTGGCTCCGCCCCGGCTCCAGCTCGACGCCATGAACGCGACCCTGCCCCGTCTCATGGCCCGCCATCCGGCCTGCACCAGCTTCGTTCCCCTGAACAGCGAACTGGAACGCACGCCCGGCAATGTGGACGCGCCCTGGAGCGAAATCTGGACCTTTGAGGCCTGTGGCCGTCTCGCGGCTGTGCGGATGACCTTTACCCCCGACGGCAAGGGGGGGACGTTTTTCCAGGTGGAGTAGCCGCCTCAAGGCGGCGGGCCGGAAACCACAAGGATTCCCAGCCCGCCAGGGGTGAGTGTGACGGCACAGAGGCGTTATGGAGAGGTGACGTTGTCCACCTTGTCCGCGCGTTCCCAGTCTTCCACCTGGGACTCGTCCTCCACTTCCTCCCAGCCCGTGAACATGGCCTGGATATGGGCGGTGAGGGAGTGCCCCGTGGTGGTCATGTAAACGTGCACCACGTAGAACATGAGGATCAGGAAGGCACCGGCCACATGCAGGTTGGCCACCAGTCCCAGATCGTTCATGGTCAGTTCATTATAATAGTAGTAGACCAGCCCGGTGCCGAGCATAATGGGGATAAGCACCGAGGCAAGCCCAAGATAAGTCAGACGTTGCAGCGGGTTATGCTTGGCCTCGCGCTTTTTCTGCACCGGGTGCGGCTGCCCCCGAAAAATGCCGAAGGCGTAGTAGCGCATCACCTCCAACAAACGTTTGGTCGTGGGGATGTACTGCTTCCATTCTCCGGTGGTCACCAGCCAGAAGGCGATGAAGACATAGAGGATCACCCAGGAGATGCCAAAGGTGGCATGCAGGTCCACAGTGCGCTCAAAGCCGAAGAGCGTATACACGCCGTGCACCTCGAACCCCGTGACCAGCAGCAAGGTGATGAGTACGGCCTGCACCCAGTGCCAGAACCGCTCAAACTTGGAATACAGGTAGATTCGCTTCATGTTCAATTGCGTCATGGTTATCCCTCCCTGCGGGTTCTGGCGAGCATGCGCAACAGGCCGTGAATGAACACCGCGATGACCGAACCGGCCACACCGGCCCAGCCGAGATAATCAATGGCCTGAACGCGGTCGCGGCCGGGCATGTAGAAACCGGCCAGATTGGCGAGCCGTCCGTTTCTGGAGTGGCACTCCTCGCACTGCACCACGTTGTCCTTGGGCGCCACCATGTGCGTGGTGGGGTAGGCAAACGCGGTTTCCACGAAGTCATACTCGCCCGAAAAGGGCACTCCGGCATAGCTCATGCCGTGTTCCAGCGACTTGCGCCAGTCAAAGTTCTTCCAGTAGGCGGTGGTGTCGTCCTTGCCCGTGGGGAAGAGATGCGGCAGGGCCATGGTGTTGTTCACCGGATCGTACGGAGTCTTGCCGCGATGCACCTTGAAGGGCATGATCCTGGAATTGGGATCGTTGCGGCCGCCGATGGGCCATTGCAGCAACACCTCCGCCGTCGGATCAATGCGGTCCTCGGCCGTGGTGGTGGTCATGGCGCCGTTGAACCAATGATATTCGGGCACCACGTCCTTGGCCCAGACGAACTCGCCCTTTTTCTTCACGTAATCGGGCTTGCCGTTTTCATCCAGCACGGGCTCGCGGTCCTTGTCCCCGGCCTTGGACCAGTCCCACCACATCTTGGTGGGCTTGACCCGCGCAAAGGTGGGGATGTGGCAGCTCTGGCAGGCCACGCGGTCCGTATGATCGTTCATCTTCTGGGCCGCGTGCGGACTGTCCGTGTGGCAGGATTCGCACATGATTTTGGGTTGCAGGTCGTTTTCCACCAGGCTCTTGCGTTCCATCACCGCAGGGTTGGAATAGATGCGCCCGGCAATGTCGTGCGCCTTGGTGGTGTGGCAGCGGATGCAGGCGAATTCCTGGCCACCGGAATCCTTGTCGCCCATGTGCACGTCCAGGTGCTTATCCGGGTTGGACAGACTGGAATCCAGGTCCCCGTGTTTGACCGCGTCTCCGCCGCCGCCGTAAAAGTGACAGGTGCCGCAGTTGGTGCGGTCGGGCCGTCCCACGCTCTGGGCCACCTCGCTCCAGTTGGGCGCGTAGAAGACCTTGCCGCTGCTGAATTCCTTGCCCAACTGCCGGCCCGGGTTTTCCGGATCCTCGATCCACGGTGCCGGGTACCCGGCCATGGTGGGGAACTTGTCATATTCTCCGGTCTGCTCGTGGCAGACGAGACAGTCCACGGTTTCCGGGTTGTTGAAATCAAAATCCTTGTCCTTCCAGCCGTACCCGGCATGGCAGGATGTGCAGCGGGTTTCGTTGGATGGTACGGCCACGCAGAAGTTGTTCACTGTGAGTCCGCCCTTGCCGATCTTGCGCTCCGGATCGGAAATGGGGTCCCGCCAGGTCCAGTGAATGGTCTTATGGAACTGGATGGAAGCCTGGTTGTGGCAGCCAAGACAAGCCCGGGTCACTTCCGGCCCCTTGAAGGAGCGCTGCTCCACGGGGTCGAACTTCAATTCCTCGAATTTGGAATGGTCCGCCGTGATGGGCGCGTGCGACGTCATGGTGGCCTGTCGGGCCATGAGCCGTCCCGGGGCGTTCTCGTCAGCCCGGACCAGGCCGGGGCTCAGCAGAACGACCAGAGTCAGCAGCGCACACCAGGCGTTCCCGGCATGAATCCACTGTTGCTTCATGATCTGTTTCCCTCCCTCAATGCTGCGATACACACTCGAACTCTTCCTCGACATATGCGTCACGGCCCTTACGGGCCTCTTGTCCCAAGGTCACTCAACGGGGTTCGGCATAGGCGCGCCGCCCCGCAAGCCGGGCCGCCACAGCGGCCACACCCAATAACAACGCCAATCCCAAATGCGTCCAGTCCACGATCATGACCGTGAACGGCTCCATGGCCACGCCAGGCTGATTTTTATACATGCGCACCGCCCCCGTGAGCACCAGGGCCAGCACCAAAGCCACACGCACCCGACCCGAAGCCGTAAGCCGCAATCCGTGCGACCACTCCCGCAGCCAGCGGGCCGCCACGTAACCCAGCAATGCGAGCAGCAGGGCCGCGGCCACGTAGTGCATCATGTGCGTGAAGTAAAAATCGTTGAGCCAGGCTAGGCCGGGAATGTCCGCAAGGTAATAACGCTTGAAGAGCGGCATCTGCGCCAGGCCGGAAACCGCCAAGGCGGCCGCCAGCAACACGAACAAACGACTCAGGGGGCGGGGCAGCGGTGTTCTATTCATGACGATCCTCCTGGTCCCCGGCACGCTTTCCGGTGTCGTGTTCGCGAGGTTCCGCGACCTCGTCCCGGGACCGCGACCGGCCAAACATGGCCCGGCCCGCGGCCAGCACCCCGGCCGCCACTCCGGCAAAAGGCGCAATGAGTGCGGCCTCGGAAAGGTTCTCCTCGTAAGCCATCATGTCTGGAAACGGTTCCAGGCCGGGACGTCCACGGGCCGCGTCCACCTGCCCGTCCTGCTCCAAAGCCGCTTGCAGCTTGTCGAACGGCACCGGAGAAACATACAGCGTGTTGGTGCCGCCGTTTTCGTGCTCTCCATAAATATACCCGCCGATCTCCTCGGCGCGGGCATGGGCCCGGGCCACGATCTCCTCCCGGGGGCCGATGGTCTGCACATCATACGGGCATGCGCTGATGCAGGCCGGAGTCTGGCCCTGCTCCACCAACTGAAAGCAACGGTCGCACTTGTACATTACGCCGTTCCCCGCCAGGCGGGGCAGCAGGTCGAGATACAGCCCCACCCCGGTCTGGCGCTGGGGGATATGCCAGGGACACACGGTGCGGCACTTGGACCCGCCCAGACAGACGTTCTCGTTGATGCGCACAATGCCGTTGGTTTCCCGGCCTGCCGCTCCCCAGGGGCACAGATTGGCGCAGGGCGGGTTCCGGCAGTGCATGCAGCGTCGGGGAATGTTGACTTCGTGCATTTTCCCTTCATGCTCCACCTGGGCATATTGCAAAAAAAGCCAGTTATACGGGGTCAACCGGTCGTCCACGTCCCGCTTGTCCGACCAGTCTGAGACCTTGACCCGTTGTTCCGGGTACATGGGCGGAAACGGCTTTTGCGGTTCCGGAAACTTGGCAGCGTTGGATTCCCGGCAGGCGTCCACACACGCGCCGCACCCCACGCACAGCGTCA
>JAQVYA010000142.1 GCA_028708865.1 Desulfovibrio sp.
GGGCTGCGCCCAGCAGGAAAGCGCGTACGTCCCGGCCCGCCGCGTCCAGCAGCAGCCCGCCCGGCAGGGGGAGTCCCGCCCCCAGGCTGACCACGAGCACGTCCAGGAGCACAAGCCCGCCCAGCAAAGCCCCCAGCCGTCGGAACCATTCCGCGCCGGGCGCACCAAAGGTGGAGGCCCAGAGTCCGGCCAACAGCAGATAGGCCAACGGCGCGGCCTCGGGCAGGGCGGAGAGGACCAGGCGCTCCGCAGGAAAAAACGGCCCCTGCACCTGGGGAATGGTCAGCAGCAACCCGGCCAGAGCCAGCACCCCGCCCGCAAGCAGGCCCATGAGAGCCCGCACGGGCCGTTGGCCTGGGCGTCTCCCCGGGCCAGTGAGCAACGCGGCAAGCAATCCGCCGCCGGTCAGCACCAGCCAGGGCCAGGCCAGGGACATGTCCGGTCCGGGGGCGGGCAACAGGCCCATCCGCCCGGCCATGCCCAGCAAGGGCAACACGGCATAGGCCAGCACCAGGGGAGCGGCCGCCACAAGACCGGTCAGAGAAAATTCGGGGAAAACCGGGCCGGAACGGGCCGACTCCGGACGCTGTTCATCCTGCATGCAGTGTTTCTACCCTGTCCGCCGCGGTCCGGCAATATTGGAAAGCAGGCCCGGACTGCTTTATCCCTTTGTCCCATACAGCTTCGCGGCCTCTTCCTTCAGGTGTCGACGGTTCCGATAGGCTTGCGGGCCGGAGACAGGCCGGGCCGGTTCGGCCTCCGGGCCGTCCAAAACAATGTCCAGCACATGCCGCACAGGCGCATGCGGGGCAAGACGTTCCAGGCATCCGGCGCAATACACGGCCAGTTCCCGGTCCTTGGCCTCCTGCAACCGCATTTGCAACCAGATTTCGGCCTGTTCCGGATGGGCCAAGGCTAGGCCGCCGCCCTCGCCGCAACACAAAGCCTTGTGATGGGCGTGCCGCATTTCCGATACCGAGCAGCCATGATTCCAAAGCAGGGTCCGCACCCCGGCGTGCATGCTTCTTTCCCCGCGCAAGGCGCAGGGATCGTGCACCGCGGTCTTGACCCGTTCCATGCCGGGACCGGGTTCGGGGTCGTGCCCAGCCAGCACTTCGTATACGGTACGCACCGCCAGGCTCGGCCCCGCCTCCTGGAGTGCGGACGAACACTGAGGGCAGGCCGTAAGAATCTCCTGGACCCCAGATTGCTCCAGCCGTTTGAACAAGGTCCGGCATTGCTCAAGAAAAAATTCCCGCCGCCCCAGCGTCAGGGACGGCCGGGCACAGCAATGCATCACGAACCCGGTGCGGGAATCCTGCTCCCGCAACCTGTACAGGGTGCGCAGGGTAGTCTCGGGCCGGGACCCGGAAAGAACGCAGCCCGGGAAAAACACCCGGCGCACGCCCGGAGGCAGACCGTAAAAGGAAAACGCCCGGGTCAGCCCCGTGCGTTCATAGGCCAGCAAACGCTTGTAGGGCTTCAGCCGGGCAGGATCGCGGCGCACGGCCTGTTCGCGCAGGGTGCGGAAAAATCCGCCCGGGTCCAGGCCGCGTACGGTGCAGAGCTGGGTACAAAGCCCGCACAGGGAACAACGAAAGGCGATTTCCACGGCCTGTTCCACGGACAGGTCCCCGGCCAACAGACGCGCGGCCAGTTCTCCGGGCATGCCCTGCTCCTTGATCAGGGGGCATTCCTTTTCGCACATTTTGCACAGCTTGCAGCGGTCCGTCATGTCCTGGGCCAAGGCGGCCAGAGCTTTCGGAAGCGGGGCAGGCGCAGCGGCCGCGCCTGAGGCGCTCGTGTCGGAATTACTCTGTGCCGGATTGGTCTGTGCCGGACCGGTCTGTTCGGGGTGGAGCGGTGTCGGATAGGTCAGCACGCGATGAGAGGGTGCGCGGGCAGGGAAAGCCTCTGAAGACGCGTCCCCTGAGGGAGGGTTCACCCGCCCCGGGGATTCCGGTTTATTTCGCATCTATTTATAATACCCCCAACCATCGGGAATGGCAAGCAATCGCGATTTTATTCCAAAGCGGTTTCGCCTCTGCCCTTTTTTTGCTATATCCCCCTCGCACAACGCATTCAGCGAGGGAACCATGGGAAGACATCCCCTTGTATCCGCCGGAGCCGTCTTGCTCCTGCTTTGCATCTGCCTGCCCCTGGCGGGCTGCGGAGCATTGGTGCGCTCGGCCACCAGCCCGGTCATGGAAAACCTGGCCTCCTCCATCAAGCGCCAGCAGGATCTGGAGACCGTGCGCCAGGGCATTCCCTCGTACATGCTCTTCATGGACGCCATGGTGCAGGGGTCGCCCTGCGACGAAGACACCCTGACCTCGGCATCCTCCCTGCTTACGGCCTATGCCGTGGCCTTTACTCTGGACAACGACCCTGAACGCGCCCGGCTCATGACCGCCAAGGCCAAGGACTACGCCGTGCGCGCCCTGGCGCAGCGCAGCAACGTCTTTGCCCGCCTCTGGGACAAGCCCGCGGCCGAGTTCGGCCCCGTGCCCGCGGACCTCGGCCCGGACGACGTCAAATATCTTCATGCCGCCATCACCGCCTGGGGGGCCTACATCAAGGCCCGGCCCGGCTCCTGGACCGATGTGGCCGACGTGCCCAAGCTCCAGGCCCTGGCCCGGCGACTGCTGGAACTCGACCCGACCTATTCCCACGGCGCGCCCCACGTGCTCATGGGCGTGCTCTACACCCTGCTGCCCCCGGCCTACGGCGGCAAGCCCGAGCTGGCCCGCGAACATTTCGAAGAGGCCATCCGCATCTCCCAAGGGGCCGACCTGCTGGCCATGGTGACCTACGCTGAAAACTACGCCCGCCCGCTCCAGGACCGGGAGCTGCACGACAGACTCCTGCACCGGGTTCTGGAAACGCCCGTGGACACCGTGCCCGAACTGACGCTGCAAAACGCGTTGGCCCGGCGGGCCGCTTCCGCCCTGCTGGACCAAGCCGACGACTATTTCTAACCCGGTCGCCCTGCCGCGCCGGTTCCGTCCGCAAGGACCAAACACGAAAGCACCGAGGGATAATCCATGAAACGTCTTGCCGCCCTTTGCCTCAGCCTGGGGCTTTTTCTGACCCTGTCCTGGGCCCCGGCACAGGCCGCCACGTTGAAAATCGCCACCCTGGCCCCTGAGGGCGTCACCGCCACCCAGGCCCTGCGCGAAGCAGCCAAGGAAGTGGAAACCGCCACCCAGGGCCGCGTGCAGATCAAAATCTACACCGGCGGCGTCATGGGTTCGGACGCCCAGATCATGCGCAAACTCCGAGCGGGTCAGATTCATGCGGCCACGCTTTCGAGCGGCTCCCTGGCGCAGGTGGATTTCAACTTCGGTCTGCTGGGCATGCCCATGCTCGTGACCACCCCGGCCCAGGCCGACGCCGCGCGCGCCGCCGTGGAAAAGCAGCTCCTGGAACGCATGCGCAGCCACGGTCTGTACTGTACCGGCTTCATTGAGGTGGGCTTCATCCACATCATGGGCAACGTGGCCGTGCATGGTCCTGAAGACATGACCAAGGCCAAGCCCTGGCTGCCTGAAGGCTCCCGCGTGGGCCAGGACATGTTCGCGGCCTTTGGGGTCACGCCCATTCCCCTGCCCCTGCCCGACGTGCTCACGGGCCTGCAAACCGGCGTCATCGACACCGTGGTTTCCTCCCCCGTGGCCACCCTGGCCCTGCAATGGTTCACCCGTATTTCCCGCATCACCAACGAGCCCCTGCTCTACGCTTACGGCACTCTGGCCTTTGCGGACCGCGGGCTGAAACGGCTCTCCGACGCGGACCGACAAGTAGTGCTGGACGTGTTCACCCGGCGCATGGCCGAGGTGGATAAAGGCGTGCGCGCTGAAAACGACAATGCCATGCAGGCCCTGCTGGCCCAGGGCATCGAGCTGGTGGAGGTAAGCCCGGAAGGACGCGACCGGTTCAAGGCCAAGGCCCGGGAAGTGATCGACGGCTACCGCGACTCCGGCGAACTGGACGCCCACCTGTTGCAGCAGGTGCGCGACGCAGTTCAGGCCGTGCAATAGGGACGGCCGGACATGTCCCGATCCACGCAGGCTACCGGCTCCGCCCCGAACGGGCCGGAGCCGGCCCACAAGCCACCGCAAAACGCCCTGGTCCAGCGGCTGCTGACACTGGAAACCGCCTTATTGGTACTCTGCCTTACCGGGATGATCGTGCTGGCCGTACTGCAAATCTTTCTGCGCAATGCGGCCCAGACCGGGCTGGTCTGGATCGATCCGCTGCTGCGGCGGCTCGTGCTCTGGATCGCCCTGCTCGGGGCCATGGTGGCGGCGCGGGATCAAAATCATCTCAGCATCGACGTACTGACCCACTTTCTCCCGCCGCGCATCGCGGCCCTGGGCCGAACCGTGGCTTGGCTGTTCACGGCCCTGGTCTGCGCGGCCCTGGCCCATTCCTCGGTGCTCTTCCTGCGGGATGAAATGCAATACGGCATGGAGGCCATGCAGGGGGTGCCTTCCTGGCCCTTTGCCCTGATCATGCCCCTGGCCTTTGCGATCATGGCCCTGCGCTATCTGCTGGCCGGGTTGCACCTGGGCCTGCGCCTCGTGCGCGGCGACGTGGCCGGAGTCAGACCATGAACGGAGCCCGGACATGATCAGCAAAATTCTCCTCGGCCTGCTGGCCCTCATGGGCACCCCGCTCTTTGCGCTCATTGCGGCCATCGCCATTCTCGGCTTCATGGCCGACGGACTGGACGCCTCCCTGGTGGCCATGGAAATCCACAGGCTGGTGGATACGCCCGTGCTCGTGTCCATCCCCTTGTTCACCTTTGCCGGGGAGCTCATGGCCAAGGCCCGGACCTCCGAACGGCTGGTGGGCCTTTCCCGCGCCCTGCTGGGCTGGATGCCCGGCGGCCTCGGCGTGGTGACCCTGCTGGTCTGCGCGGCCTTCACCGCCCTGACAGGCGCCTCGGGCGTGACCATCATCGCCCTGGGGGCGCTGCTCTACCCCTCCCTGGTCAACGAGAACTATCCGGAACGTTTCAGCCTCGGGCTGGTGACCACCTCCGGCAGCCTTGGGCTGCTTTTCCCGCCGGCCATTCCCCTGATCCTTTTCGGCATCATCGCCAGGGAAGACATCAACAACCTCTTTCTGGCCGGCATCGTGCCCGGCGCGCTCATGATCCTGCTGCTGGCGCTCTGGTGCGTGCGCCAGGGCCTGCGCAGCCGCATCAAGCTGACCCGGCTCCAGGGAGGCACGGTATTGCGAGCCGCGCGGGAAGCCATCTGGGAGCTGCCCCTGCCTGTCATCGTGCTGGGCGGCATCTATTCGGGCTGGTTCGCTCTAGGCGAGGCCGCCGCCGTCACCGCCGCCTACGTGCTCGTGGTGGAGGTCATTATTTACCGGGACGTGCCCTGGCGGGATCTGGGCCGCATCATGCGCCGAAGCATGACCCTGGTGGGCGGGATTCTCATCATTCTGGCCGTTTCCCAGGCTTCCACCAACCTGCTCATCGACAGGGAAGTGCCCCAACGGCTCTTTGAATTCGTGCAGGGCTGGTTCAGCAGCAAATGGTCCTTCCTCATCGCCCTGAACCTCTTTCTGCTCATGCTCGGCGCCGTGCTGGACATTTTTTCGGCCACAGTGCTCGTGGTGCCCCTGCTGTTGCCCATTGCCGCGGGCTACGGAGTGCATCCCGTGCATCTGGGCATCATCTTCCTGGCCAACATGGAAATAGGCTACTGCACCCCCCCCGTGGGGCTGAACCTGTTCATCGCCAGCTATCGCTTCAAGCAGCCCATCCTGACCACTTGCCGCGCCTCGCTGCCGTTCCTGGCCATTCTGGCTGGCGTGGTGCTTCTGGTGACGTATGTCCCGGCTCTGTCCCTCTGGCTGCCCGGACTGTTGTAACCAGCCGAACCAAAGAAAAATCCAGCCAAACACCATGCCCATCAACGCGAGAAAGGGCGCGAGGAGTTGAACGCGCCCTTTCAAGAGGAATGGAGGAATGGCTATGGCCTGTTCAGGTTTACCGGGACTTCCGTTTTCCATGGAAAACGGCACAGCTGTCACGACTGGAAACCAACAGAGGCAGACCATTCGTCCTGCACTGGTTTGTGTCCTTATAGCACGACAATATCTTTTTGGTAAAGCCGAAATCGATATTTTTTGCCAGTCAAACGATTTATTTTTCGCTCACTACATTTCATTCCTCTGTTCCCGGTTTCCCGGGTTTCCCGTTGGTCCGGTCAGTCCGTATCCGTATGCACGCGATTGCGGCCCGCCTGTTTGGCCTTGTACAAGGCTTCATCCGCCCGGCTGGTCATCTCGTCCAAACTCTCGTCTTCACGGTGCCGGGCCACCCCGGCGCTTACGGTCAAAACGCAAATCTCCGGGCTGACCAGAGCAGCTTGCTCCACAGCCCGGCAAATCCGTTCGGCCGTACGCCCTGCGGATTCCGGGCCGCTTTCCACCAAAACCATAAATTCGTCGCCGCCCCAGCGCGCCACCATGTCCGTGGGGCGCACCTCGTGGACGATGATCCCGGCCACCTCCCGCAAAACGCGGTCGCCTTCCAGGTGTCCGGCCCGGTCGTTGACCAGCTTGAACCCGTCAAGATCCAGCAGCACTGTGGAAAACGGCCTGCCCTCCCGGCCGGCCCGGGCCTGCGCCAGGTCAAACACCTCTTCGAACCGGCGGCGGTTGGCCACGCCGGTAAGCTCATCCGTCACAGCCATTCGTTCCAAACGGCTTTGAAAATGGTTCACCGCCACCGTACTGACCAAAATCACCAGCAGCGTGGCTAAAAAACCGCCCGCCAAGGTACGCCGAAAGTTGCTCTTGGTCGTGGTCAGCAGGCTGCCCTCCTCCTGCTCCACCAGAAGAAACCAGTCCAGTTCCGGAACGTAACTGGTGGTCAAAAGCACGGTTCCGGTCGGCCCCTGATATTCAAAATTGCCGGGCCTAGCCCTGACCGTCAAAATTTCCCCGGCAATATCCCGAATCCCTGCTTCCCGGCGAATGTTCATGCGCTCCACCAAGGACTGGTCGGAATGCGCCTGCACTACCCCGCGCCGGTTTACTAGGTACACCCGGCGCTGGTACTTTTCCTGGGTCTCCCGCAGCAGGCGGGAAACATTGTCCATGCGCACGCCAACGCCCGTGACGCCCAGCAGGCCGCCCTGATAGTCGCTCACCCTATGATTGATGAAGATGGTCAGTATTCCGCCCGTTACCTCGTCCGTATCCACGTCAAGCTGGTATTCATCCTCGGACCCCAGAAACATGTAATACCACACGTCGTGTCCGTCCGTGGGGCTGATGACCTTCTGCACCCCTTGATAGTGGTAGTAGCGGTTGGTCCGGTCTGAAACGAAAAATGTCGAAAAAAAGCCGTAGCGGTCCCGAATGTCCTTCAAATACTGGGTAATCGCTTTTTCGTCGCGCTCCCCGCGCATGGCCCAGGCACGCAAAAAAGCATCGTTGGCCATGGTGGTGGAAACCAGAATGGGCTCCACCAGACTCCCGTGAATCTCCGAATAAATGTTCTCCCGGATCAGCGGGAGCGACGAAGTCAAAATCTCCTGCCGAATGGAGGAGCGGGATGTTTTGTAGTTCAACACGCTGAGCACAAGAAACGCCGTCAGCAAAATCAAACTCAACGCCAAAATCAGCCGGGACTTGATGCTCAAGATCTGCACGTTCCCCCCACAATCAACCTGACGCGAATACCGGCCCGGCTTTCAATAGAATATTTCTCAACACTACCTGGCGTCGACTCCTGGAAAATCCGGTACCCACAGCCAAGCTGCAACAGCGTCTCTAGCACACCACTTACATGAACGATGTTTTTACTGTTGTCTTCAATTTTCTTCAAGTAGTTCAACACGGAAAGATGCAGGGCAAAGGCAGAAATCAGGGGAAAATCGGGGGAAAACCTTTCTGAAGAAAGGTTCTTCCCCCGGCCCCCCTTTCCAAAGACTTTTATCGCTCGCGGCTGGCGCCGCTCGGACATAGCAACATGCCCCCGGACGCGCGAGAGCGCG
>JAQVYA010000016.1 GCA_028708865.1 Desulfovibrio sp.
ATCAAGGCCACGCGGGGCTTGGGAATTCCCGCATTGCGCGCCAGGTCCTCCTCAATGGCGTGGAGCTGCGGGGCCTCGTGGGGTTCCAGGATTTGGGCGCGGTACATGCGCAGGACCACCTTGTCCGAGTACCAGTAGCTGAAGAAGTTCATGCCCAGGGCCAGGATCATGGCGAATATCAACCCGGCCCGGCCACCCATGGCCGCACCCAGGAACAGGATGATGGCGGACAGGGCCGCCAGGAGAACAAGGGTTTTGATCTGGCTGCTCATTGCGCGTCCTCTTGCTGCGGGCCGCGTCCTTGCCGCGGACCCTTGGTCGGTCCGGGGCGTCGGCTCCGTGCGATGTGGTTTGCTCCCGAATCCGGGGGCGTTGGGGAAAGCAAAAAGAGGATAGTAATTCCACGCCCGGAGTCAAGAGCATGTTATTCCGGGGTGATGCGCCTGTGGACAGGGCGTTTGCGCCGCAGGCTCACGTTGAGCAGCCCGTTTTTGAGCACCGCGCTGACGCTCTCCGGATCCGCATCCGAGGGGAGCATAAAGCTGCGTTGAAACGGACCATAGCCCAGCTCCAGTGCATGGTAGGTCACGTCCTGACCGGAAAAGACCCGCTCCCCACTGACGTGCAGGCCGCCGTCGCGCACCTCCACGCGGATATTTTCCAAAGGAACGCCCGGCAATTCCAACACAAAGGTCAGTCCCTGCTCGTTTTCAAATACGTCCGTGGCCGGGGTGTGCACGAACGCGCCGCCCCTGCCTGTGGTGCCGCGCAGCTCCATGATTCGTTGCAGGGTTTGTTCCGGGTCTCCCAGGTGAATCCATGGCTTCCAGTCGTTTTTGCTCATGGCGTTTCGCTCTCGGGTGAGGTGGCCCCGGCCGGGATTCTCACGGGCTTCCCTTGTCATTCCCGTAAGGCCAGGGTAAGAATTTATATTTCAGCCCGTGCATACAACTTTTTTGCATTCCTGAAAAGGAGGACGCATGCACACCCGGAACTTCGATTTTCAGCCCCTGAGCAACGAGGATACCTACATCCGGACGCTGGGGCAGGCTACCATTGATTCGCCGCTTCAGCTGGAACGCTTTATCGATGGCGATGATTCTATTTTTGTGGAAGTGTATAAGGATGCTCGGTTTTGCGCCGTGGGCCAGGATGGCGTCCACGAGCCTGTGGTTTTTGAGCACGCCGGGCCGCGGGCCAAGCTTTTTTTTGACCCCTCCAAGACCAAATGCGCGGTGGTCACCTGCGGGGGGCTTTGCCCGGGGTTGAACAACGTGATCCGCTCTATTGTGCTGGAGGCGTACCATTTCTACAATGTCCCGGCCGTGTTCGGCGTGCGCTACGGCCTGGCCGGGTTTATTCCCGAACACGGCTACAATTTCGAAGAACTGACCCCGGAAAGCGTGCGCGACATCCACGAATTCGGCGGCACCATGTTGGGTTCCTCGCGCGGGCCCCAGTCTCCGGAGGAAATCGTGGATGCCCTGGAACGCATGAACATCGGCATCCTGTTCATGATCGGCGGGGACGGCACCATGCGCGCCGCCTCCAAGGTGCAGGAGGTCATCGAACAGCGCGGAGCGCGCATCGCCGTGGTGGGCGTGCCCAAGACCATTGACAACGATATCAGCTTCGTGGCCAAGACCTTTGGTTTTGATACGGCCGTGGCCAAGGCCACGGAAGCCATTCGCTGCGCTCATACCGAAGCCCTGGGCGGGCCCAACGGCATCGGCGTGGTCAAACTCATGGGCCGCAACGCCGGATTCATTGCGGCCGAGGCCTGCCTGGCCCTGAGGGACGCCAATTTTGTGCTGGTCCCTGAGGAGCCGTTCGACCTGTACGGGGAGCACGGCTTTCTGGAGGCCCTGCGCGAGCGGCTGCGCAGTCGGGGGCACGCGGTCATCGTTGTGGCCGAAGGCGCGGGCCAGAACCTGTTCCGGGATATTCACGGCACCGACGCCTCGGGCAATGTTCGTCTTGGGGACATCGGGTCCCTGCTCTGTTCCGAGATCAAAAAATATTTCCAGGAGCAGGGCACGGAAATCACGCTGAAATATATCGACCCCAGCTACATCATCCGTTCCGTGCCGGCCAACAGCGCGGACGGCATCTACTGCGGTTTTTTGGGGGCCCATTCCGTGCACGCGGCCATGAGCGGCCGCACCGGCATGGTGGTGAGCAAGTGGAACGGACGCTTTGTGCATATTCCCTTTTCCCTGATCACGCGGGGGAAAAAGAACATCAACACCCGCTCCAACTATTGGCGCGCCGTGCTCGAGGCCACGGGCCAGCCTCGGACCCTGCGCAACCCGGGTTGAACGGGTGATTTCCGGGCAGAGCCGGTCTGTTGCACCTCAGGGCAGAGCCGGGGATGCAACGGACCGGTTTTCTTTTGTATGATTTTCGTTTTTTTACACCTTTTCCCGTCTTTTCCCGGCGTGGGCCGCGGCATGGAGCAAAGCGCCGGACAAAGCATTCGATCTTAAAGGGTTTCCCCTTGCCTGCAATCCCGAAATTGGGCTAGGTTTGCCCTAGCCTCGGCATCAAGTCTACTCGGTTCGTTGTTCCAGCAGCAGCTTTGTGGATCCGCAATACCGGTCCGTGGGTGTGGGGCATGGGGCTCTGGGACTATTCGGCCACGGATTCACAAAGCCTGGACCGGGTGCGCAAGAGGCCCAAAAAATTAATCTAGGAATGATAATTCTTATTGATTTTTGACTGGTCTTTGATATCGTTCCGAAAAAATGAGGTATGACGGAATCATATGTAAAGGGGGTTTAGGGTATGGACGTTGTCATGTTGTCCAGGCTGCAATTCGCAGCAGCCACCATGTTCCACTTCATTTTCGTGCCGCTCACGCTGGGCCTTTCCGTGCTCATTGCGGTCATGGAAACCATGTATGTGCGTTCCGGGAACGAGGTCTACAAACGGATGGCCAAGTTCTGGGGGCACATTTTTCTGATCAACTTCGCCCTGGGCGTGGTCACGGGCATTACGCTGGAGTTCCAGTTCGGCACGAACTGGTCCAAGTACTCCATCTTCGTGGGTGATATTTTTGGTTCGCTGCTGGCCATTGAGGCCACGGCGGCCTTTTTCCTGGAGTCTACCTTTGTGGCGGTCTGGGCCTTTGGCTGGAACCGGCTTTCCGCCAAGATGCACTGCGTGGCCGCCTGGCTCATCGCCTTTGCAGGCAACCTTTCCGCAATCTGGATTCTCATTGCCAACGGCTTCATGCAGGATCCCACCGGCTATGAGATCGTCCAGACCGCGGCTGGCCCGCGGGCCGAGCTGGTGGACTTTTGGGCCGTCATCTTCAACCCCTTTGCCTGGCACGAGTTTGTGCACACGGTGACCGGCTCCCTGGCTCTGGGCGCATTTTTTGTGGTCGGGGTGAGCGCTTGGCACCTCTTGCGCAAAAATGAGATGGATTTCTTCCGCCGCTCCTTCCGCATCGCCGTGGGGTTCGCCTTTGCCGCGTCCCTGGTGGTGGCCGGGCAGGGGCACTTCCACGGCAACCACGTGGCCGAGGTGCAGCCCGCCAAGCTGGCGGCCATGGAGGCCCATTTTGAGACGCAGGCCAATGCGCCCATGTATCTGTTACAGATTCCCGGTGAAAAGGAGAACAAGCTGGAGGCGCTGCCTATCCCGTCCATGCTCTCCATCCTGGCTTTCAACGATCCCGACGCCGTGGTGCAGGGGCTCAACGACTTCCCCGAGGAGGACCGGCCCCCGGTTGTGCTGACCTTCCTGAGCTTCCGCGTCATGGTGGGCATCGGCACCCTCATGATCCTGGTGGGTGGGCTGGCCTGGCTCAAGCGCAACAGCATCGACGACCAAAAGCTGCTTCTGCGCGCCCTGCCGTTCATGATTCCCCTGCCGTACATCGCGTTGCAGGCGGGCTGGATCGTGGCCGAGGTGGGTCGCCAGCCCTGGATCGTCTACGGACTGATGCGCACGTCGGACGCGGTCTCTCCGGTGCAGCCCGGTCAGGTCGGCGGCTCGCTTGCGGCCATGTTCCTGATTTACGCCCTGCTGGGCGCGGCCGGCATCTTCCTGATGGTGCGCACCTCCCGGAAGGGCCCGCACAAGGCCTAGCCGCCCAACCTAAGGAGAAACGCAATGCTTGAAAGCACACATCTCTATCTTGCCGGTATTTGGTTTATTTTGTGGGGCGTCCTCTGGGCGGTATACTTTGCCCTGGACGGCTTTGACTTCGGCGTGGGCATGCTGTTGCCCTTCCTGGGCAAGACCGAACAGGAAAAACGGATCATGCTCAATGCCGTGGGCCCGTTTTGGGATGGCAACGAAGTCTGGCTCATCGCGGCCGGGGGAGTGACCTTTGCGGCCTTTCCCTTTGCCTATGCCGTGATGTTCAGTTGGCTGTACACGCCGCTGTTGTTGCTGCTCTTTGCCCTGATCTTGCGCGGGGTTTCCTTTGAGTTCCGCAGCCAGATTGAAAGCCCGACCTGGAAAAAGGTCTGGGATACGTGTCAGTTCGTGGGCAGCGTCCTGCCTTCCATTCTGCTGGGCGTGGCCTTTGCCAATATCTTCCAGGGCCTGCCTTTTAATGCGGACTACGTGAACCCGGGCGGCACCCTGCAATTGCTCAACCCTTATGGTCTGGCCGGTGGCGTGCTCTTTCTGGTCATTTTTCTGACCCACGGCGCTGTCTGGCTGGCCGTGCGCACCGAGGGCGAACTGCGTCGGCGGGCCGTGAACGTGGCCACTAAACTGTGGCCCCTGCTGCTCGTGCTGGTGCTGGTCTTCCTGGCCTGGAGCTGGGTGGGCACCAAGCTGTTCAGCAACTATCTGCAATACCCGGCGCTCTTTCTGCTGCTGCTCGTGCCTGTGGGCGGGCTTTTGCTCATGCGGGTCTTCATGGGCGCGGGCAAGTGGTGGCAGGCGTGGTTCGCCTCCCTGGCGTTCATCATTGGCACCACGCTGTTTGCCGTGGTGGGACTGTTCCCGGCCATCATGCCGGCCAGCCCGAATCCCCAGTTCAGCGTAACCATTCACAACGCTTCGTCATCGGAGCTGACTCTGTCCATCATGCTCGGGGTGGCGCTGGTGTTTGTGCCCCTTGTCATTGCTTACCAGGCCTGGGCGTACAAGACCTTTGCGGCCGCGCCCGTGGGGGAGGACGATATTAAGTACTAGCCCTTGCCGCGCCTGGGCCGATGATCTCAAGGGAACCCCTCTCGGGTTCCCTTTTCTTGTCATGGGGAAACGTCATGGGGATCATCACACGGGATGCGTTTCGTGGAAGGATCGTGGATGGAGCGCCAAGGCCGTCAAAAGGCCGGGACGTTCCAACGGGCAAAGGAACTGGTCAGTGGGTCTGCACCGGCTTTTTGCGGCGGATGTAGTAGCGGTAATACCCGGCCAGGTTGCTGCACAGGAATAAGGATTCCAGAAGCACGGCACCCGGGGATTCGGCCAGCACGTTGTGGGTGATCCAGACCACGGTGCCGATGATCATGGTCTGGCGCAGGATTTTATCGTTGCGGCAAAAGGCGGCCGTGGTCTGGATCAGGGACGCCCCGCAGCTCAGGATGCTGAGCAGGCCTTCATAGGTGAAGACCGTCACCGGCAGGCAGGCAAAGGCGAACACGGCCATGGCCCGCTTGGACGTGAGAAACGCGCCGAACAGGTATCGGGTGGCGGCCACCACCATGAGCAGTCCGGCCGTGGTGTGCCCCAGCAGGAAAAAGTGCACGGCCGTGAGGGTCACGGAGACGAACAGGCAAAGCAGGATGTATTTCCGGTCCTTGAACTGGAAGGAAATCGCGTCGGAAATGATCGCAAGGCAGACCAGCACTTGCGACAGCGCGTAGAGGGACATCAAAGACTCTCCAACAGGCTGCGTCCATTAAACGAATGGTCCGCAGGTAATCGTCAAGGTTGTGTCGATGCTCACGGGCGGGGCATCGACAAGCGGTGTTTGTGGTTGGCTTGGTAGGTTTCAGGCGCAACAACACCTCGGGCCAGAGCCCACCATTGGACAAGAAGCGGGAAATGGCAAGCAAATCCAGAGGAGATTTTTTCAGGGTCGGGAGCTTGGTCCGGGGTCAAACGTATTGGGCCGCGGCATGGCCCGAGGACCAGGCCCATTGGAGATTGTAGCCGCCGAGCCTGCCGGTCACGTCCAACAGCTCCCCGATGACGAACAGCCCCGGGCAATTGCGTGCCTGCATGGTTTTGGAGGAAATCTCCCGGGTATCCACGCCTCCGGCCGCCACTTCGGCCTTGAGCATGCCCTCGGTGCGCTGGGGCGTACACGGAAAGGCCGTGAGCTGCGCGACCACGCGGTCCAGCTCCGCGTTGGAAAGCTCGCACAAGGGCTTTTCCGCCCGGGCGGGAGGGAGCAGAATGCCGGCCACCCGGGCCGGAATATGGTGTGCGAGATGATTTTTCAGCCGGGTTTTGCTTTGCCGTGCTTCACGAAGCTCGGCGCTTAGGTTCAGACCGGGCAACAGATCCGCGTGCATGGCTTGGCCGCGTTGCCAATACAGGGAAAGCTGGAGCGCGGCCGGGCCGCTCAGTCCCTTATGGGTGAACAGCAGATCGTCTTCCACAACATGCCCGGCCGCTTGCAGGCGCGCCCGAAGGCTTACTCCGGCAAGTTCGCGGCAGAGTTTTTGCTGTTCCGGCGGCAGGACAAAAGGCACCAGGGCCGGACGCGGGGGCAGAACGCTGAGTCCCAGTCCCGCAGCCAGGCGCATGCCCAGGTCCGTGGCTCCGGCATCGGGCCAGGACGGCCCGCCCAGGGCCAGCACCAAGTGGTCGCAGGTCAGTTCGTCGTGGTCGGTATGGACCCGATACCCCGCGTCTGTGCGCTGAACCTGCTCAATGGAGCGTCGGAGCAGAAATTCGGCCCCGGCGTTCCGGCAGGCCTGCTCCAGGGCGCGGGCCAGGGCAGGAGCCCCTTGGGAACAAAAGAGCTGGCCCGGATTCTTTTCCTCATGCCCCAACCCCAGCTCCGCCAGCAGAGCCACCGCATCCCACGGGCCGAACCGTGCCAGGGCCGAGCGGACAAAAGCGGGGTTGGCGGAAGAATAGTCCTCGGCGCAGGCGTCCAGATGGGTGAAATTGCAGCGCCCGCCGCCGGAAATACGCACCTTTCGCGCCGCAACCGGGCCGTGATCCACCAAGGTCACGCCGCGACCCCGCCGGGCTGCGAACAGGGCGCAGCACAGTCCGGAAGCCCCGGCCCCGAGGATGACAACGTCATGATGCGGCATGCCCGGGCTGTACCCGAAGGGGGCGGGCCTGTCCAGGGCGGGAGCTTCGGCTATTTCCTTTGTGGACGGAATCTGGTAGCGAAAAAGAAATGTTCTGCGCACGGGTGCGCCAGGAGAAGCGAGGAAAAGGAGGACGGCATGGATTATTTCTGGTTTCTCACCGGACTGGCCATGACCATTGCGGTGATCGGTTTTATCAAGTGTTCGAGTCTGGAAGACTAGGCATCGTATTTCGGTGCCCCATGTAGGATGCGCGTTGTGGCCGGAGTGGGCTTTGACGCAGCGTCCCTTGCCGGAACGGCCCTGAGGGGCCGTTTCGATTTTTCACGATTGCTCGTAGTGGTCCTGAGCAGCCTAGCGCGGTCTCGGACCTCGCCAACGGCTGGAACTGGCCTGGGCCGGCGAATCCTGCCGTACAACAGGGTCATGAACAAACGTAGCGGAGGCAAGGTGTGCGTATTCTTTCCTGGAACGTGAACGGCTTTCGGGCCGTATTGGGCAAGGGCTTTCCCGAATGGTTGGAAAACTGCGGGGCCGATGTGGTCATGTTGCAGGAAACCAAGGCCCATCCGGATCAGATTCCGGAGGAACACCGCGAGCCGGAAGGTTGGAACGCCTATTGGAACTGGTCCCGGGTCAAGAAGGGGTATTCCGGCACGGCCGTATTTTCTCGAAGCACGCCCCTGACCGTGGACACGGGCCTGCCCGACGAGCGTTTTCAGGGGGAGGGGCGGGTGCAGCGTTTGGAATTCGATGCCTTTCACCTCTTGAATATTTATTTCCCAAACGGGCAGATGAACGAGGAGCGCCTGGAGTTCAAAATGTCGTTTTACGACGAGTTTTTGCGCTATGCCCAAGACCTGCGCCAGACCAAGCCCGTGGTGGTGGGGGGCGACTTCAACACGGCCCACACTGAGATCGACCTCAAAAATCCCAAGTCCAACGCCGAACGCTCCGGGTTTCTGCCTATTGAACGGGCCTGGATCGATTCCTTTATTCAGGCCGGATACGTGGATACTTTCCGGCTCTTTGACGAAGGGCCGCACAACTACACTTGGTGGTCGTACCGCTTTAACGCGCGCAAGAACAACGCGGGGTGGCGCATCGACTATTTCTTCGTCTCTGAGGAGCTGCGCGCCAGGGTCCGCGCTGCATGGATCGATGCCGACGTGTATGGTTCGGACCATTGTCCCATTGGTGTGGAAATCGGGGAATGAACTTGCGGTCCGGGACCGAAGAAAATTCCGTGCCGGTGTTGGCCGCGTGGCCAACGTACCGCAGGCAGAAAGCCGCTCCTCGGGGGCGGTTTTTTTATGCGTGACGCTATCGGTCAAAAGCGCACGAATCCCATACTTAAATGGAGCAAAGTCAGCCCGTGGAGCGCTTTGGTGGAAGAAGGGATAGCGCGACTGACGTTTTTTCAGGGAATAGCACTGGCTGGTTGCATTTTTATCCTGTTTGGCTTATTGCAGTTCACTCTTAATCTAATGGTTTATTTTTCTTCATCTTTATTGAGAGGTCTGCATGCGTGGAACATTGTTGCGGCTGATGCCCCTGCTCACTTTGCCCCTGCTGTTGTTGTCCGGGGCCCCGGCCTGGGCCGGTGATGCCTCCCTGGGACCGGCCAATGCCGAGTTCTACGGCTTTTGGACGCTGATCCCGCCTTTGGTGGCCATTTCCCTGGCCTTCATCACGAAGAACGTGATCCTTTCCCTGTTCATTGGCGTTTTTTCCGGCACATTCATGTTGGAAGCCAAGGGTTGGGCCCTGTACAATGGATTCGTTCAGGGTTTTTTGCGGCTCACGGGTGAAATCCTCAGTTCCCTGGCCGACCCGTGGAACGCGGGAATCGTGCTTCAGTGCCTAGCCATCGGCGGACTCATTGCTCTGGTTTCGCGCATGGGCGGTGCCAAGGCCATTGCCGAGGCTCTGGCCCGCAAGGCCAAAAGCCCGCGCAGCTCCCAGTTCGTGACCTGGGTGCTGGGCCTGTTCATCTTTTTTGACGACTATGCCAACTCCCTGACCGTGGGACCGATCATGCGCCCTGTCACGGATCGGATGCGCATTTCACGCGAGAAGCTGGCCTTTCTTATTGATGCCACGGCCGCACCCATCGCAGGCATCGCCCTGATCTCCACCTGGGTGGCCTATGAGATTGGGCTGATCCGCGACGGCTACCAGATCATCGGGTTGCAGGCCAACGCCTACGGCGTGTTTGTGGAAACCATTCCCTACCGTTTCTACAACATCCTGATCCTGGCCTTTGTGGTGGCCACCTTCGTGTTTCTGCGCGAGTTCGGGCCCATGTATAAGGCCGAGCGCCGCGCCCGCACCACCGGAGAATTGCTGGAAAAGAACGCCAAGCCCATGGTTTCGGACGAGGCCACCAAGCTGGAGCCGGACCCGGAAGTGAAGCTCAGCATCTGGAACGCCATCATCCCCATCGGCACGCTCATTGTGGCGGCATTTCTGGGATTCTATTTCAACGGATACAATGCGGTCATGGCGGGCGGCGACCCCGCACTCACGGCGCTGCTCAACGACTCTCCCATGAGTTTTACGGCTATCCGCGAGGCCTTTGGCGCGTCCGACGCATCCGTTGTGCTCTTCCAGGCCGCGCTCATCGCCGGACTGGTGGCCATCTTCATGGGCGTGAGCAAGCGCATCTTCACCCTGGAAAAAGCCCTGGGCATTTGGGTGAACGGCATCAAGTCCCTGAACATCACCGCCGTGATTCTGCTGCTGGCCTGGTCCCTGTCCGGCGTGATCAAGGAGCTGGGCACGGCCGCCTACCTGGTGACCGTCCTGTCCGAGGCCATTCCCGGCTGGCTGCTGCCGAGCATCATTTTTGTCATGGGCTCGCTGATCTCCTTTGCCACGGGCACGTCCTACGGCACCATGGGCATCATCATGCCGCTGGCCATTCCCCTGGCCTTTGCCGTGGAACCCAGCCACTCCTACGTGGTCCTCAACGTGGGCGCGGTGCTTACGGGCGCCATCTTCGGCGACCACTGCTCGCCCATTTCCGACACCACGATTCTCTCCTCCATGGGGTCGGCCTGCGACCACATCGACCACACCAAGACCCAGCTCTTTTACGCCATCAGCGTGGCGGCAGTGTCCATCGTGTTCGGGTACATTCCCGCGGGCATGGGCTTCTCTCCGCTGATCGTGCTTCCCGTGGGCCTGTTGGCTATTTTCGCCTTGGTGCGCTTCGTGGGCCGCAAGGTCTGACCGCGTTACCAGCGCAACGCGATATCGACTTCAACGTCCCCCGGCGATTTTTTTCGTCGGGGGATTTTTTATGCACCCCGACTGCCGGATCCGTGCAGCGCCTGATGAATGAAGTTGTGTTGACGGCAAGATACGCGATGCACTGGGAAGTGAACTATTGAGGACAGTGTTTACGTTACCGGCCCGATTATACTGCTCCGTTGCTGACACGCCGTATATCTTTTGTTAATAGAATAGAATCGAAGAAGGTCTTCGTTTTTTCCGCGTCAGAGGGGCGTGGTGCATTCACCGAGCGAGGGGCGTAAAAAGATGAAGAAATTGAGTCTGATGTACAAGATCATGCTCTCAGTATGCAGCATGGTCGCGCTGGTTTTTGTAGTCTATGCGACAGTAACCGTGACCAGCACCACGAATCTGGCCGTCAAAGCGGCTGAGGACGTGGCCCAGGAAATGGGCGGTCGCTTCGGCAACCAGGTCAAGTTGGATATTGAACGGGCGCTGGTGGCGTCCAAATCCTTTGCCGCCGTGCTGGAGGCCTTTGCCTCCAATCCGGAAGCTGTGGACCGGGATGTCATCGACGAGATGCAGAAGCAGCTTCTGCGTTCCGAAGACAGCTTTTACGGTTTGCAGGCGGTATTTGATCCCAACATGCTGGACGGCAAGGATGAATTGTACCGCAACCATAATGAATGGCACGACGACAGCGGAATTTATTCGCCGTACTTCTACAAGGTGGGCAGTTCCTTCAAAGGAGTGAACCTCAGCCGCGAGCGGGTGCTGACTCGGGAATGGTACCTGATCCCGCGTGACGAGAACCGGCCCGTGCTGACCGAGCCGTACTACACCGATGTGGCGGGCGGGGTGACCATGGCCACGGTGACCGTGCCCATCCGTCGCAACGGGGCATTTATTGGCGTTACGGGGTTCGACTTTGTGCTCAGCACCTTTCAGGAGATGGTGGACGGCATCAAGCCTTTTGGTACCGGTTATGCCTTTTTAATTTCCCACAAGGGCTACATGGTGGCCCATCCCAAAGAGGATTTCGTGGGGAAAAACATTACCGAACTGGGGGACAGCGCGTTCCAGACCACGGCCAAGAAGGTCCTGGGAAGCGACGAACGCTTGGTGCAGACCTTGATTTCCCCGGTGTCCGGCGAGGAGTGCTTCTTTCTTTATGAGCCGATCGACATCGGCGGCCTGGGCACCCCCTGGTACATGGGAATCGTGATCCCCGTGAAAACCATCCGTGCAGAAGCCAACGGCATCTTCTGGATGAACGTTTACCTGGGCGTAGGCTCCCTGCTTCTGCTGGTGGTCATTGTTTTCTTCGTGGCCCGGAGCATTTCCCGGCCCATCAATGCCATTACCGCCATTACCCGGCGCATTGCCGAGGGTGACCCGCAGGTGAGCGAAGAGCAGCAAGACGCCATGGAGCGCATGAACCGGCGAGGTGACGAAATTGGCGTCATTTCCAGGGCCTTCACCTCTCTGCGAACCTACTTCCGCGGCAAGGTGGAAGAGGCCGCGGCCATCGGAGAGGGCAACCTGACCGTGGACGTGGTTCAGGCTTCGGATAAGGACGCCTTGGGCCAGGCCCTGCAAAGCATGGCCGATAAGCTCAAGGCGCTGGTGGCGGACATCAGCCTCAGCTCGCAGCAGGTGGCCAGCGGTTCGGACGAGATTTCCAAGTCCAGCCAGGCCCTTTCCCAGGGCGCCACCGAGCAGGCTTCGTCCCTGGAGGAGATCACCAGTTCAGTGACGGAAATCAGCGCCCAGGCGCGCAACAACGCCGAAAATGCGGGAGAGGCCAGCCGTATCGCTTCTGGAGCCCGGGACGCGGCGCGCCAGGGATCCGATGAGATGACGGCCATGCAGGAGGCCATGCGTGAGATCAACGAATCCAGCCAGGCCATCAGCAAAATCATCAAGGTCATTGACGAGATTGCCTTCCAGACCAACCTGTTGGCCTTGAACGCGGCCGTGGAAGCGGCCCGGGCCGGGCAGCATGGCAAGGGCTTTGCTGTGGTGGCTGAGGAAGTCCGCAACCTGGCCGGGCGCAGCGCCAAGGCCGCGCGGGAGACCGCCGAGTTGATCCAGGGATCGGGAACCAAGGTGGAACGCGGATCGGAAATCGCGGAACGCACGGCCGCCTCTCTGGGGGAAATCGTGGATTCCGTGAGCAAAGCCGCGGACCTAGTGGCGGAAATCGCCACCGCGTCCACAGAGCAGGCCGAAGGGGTGGGCCAGATCAACCAGGGCCTGGGCCAGATTGATCAGGTCACGCAGCAAAATACGGCCACAGCCGAACAGACCGCTTCCTCGGCCGAGGAGCTCTCTGCCCAGGCCGCCACACTGCGCAACCTGCTGACTCAGTTCCAGGTGGATGAATCCGGGGCCTCCAAAACCACTTACACGGCCACGTCCCGGCCGCCGCAACCCTTGCCCGGCGGCGGGATGGACGACGAGGACATGGACGACATGTCCAATGGCTGGCCCGAGTACTAGACGTTTGGAAAAAGCAAAAACAACCGGTCGGAACCTTGGGGTTTCGGCCGGTTTTACGTTGGGCGGTTTTGCTGTGTCCAAACGGGGTTTGACATCCCCCAGAAGCGGGAGGCGGCGCTAGCGCAGCGGCGTGGGCGGCACTCGCAGCTGGCCCACGATCCAATCCAGGAAGTTCTTCAGGTCCGCGCCTTCCAGAATATACTGGGAGCTGGTGCAGAGGTAATTCACGTTGTTGGCAAAGACTTTGGCCAGCTCCAGGGGGCTTTCCGCCTCGGACTCTCCGAACTTGTAGCCCTGGTGTCCGATGCCGATGAGTACAAAGTTCACCTGGGCCCGGGAAATGGGCAGCCCCTTGGCCCGGCAGCGGTCGCGCACGTTGCGCGAAGTGCGGGTCAGACTATAGCCGTTGACGTTGACTTCTTCGGCAACCGCTTCGAACAGGCCTTTGTAGTGCTCGGGCAGGAGGTAGGGGGTGTCCGTGAGTTCGTGCACCTTGCGGGCCACGCGAGCCAGTTCCGGGGCCCGGTCCTGGAAGAGGTCATGCCCCAGTTCCTTGTCAAAGTCGTGGCGCAGCGGGTCATACACGTAGCCGGGAAAGGTCCAGTAGATTTCCAGCTCGTCCAGTTCCAACTGGGCCAACAGGGTGGAAAATTTTTCATGTCCGTACCAGTCGTCCGTGACTCCGAACTTTTCCTGGAGCGCGGATTGCACTTCCTGAGCCAGGGGCGCGAACGGCACGGGGTATTTGAATTCCGCTACCATCTCCCGGATCACGCGGCAGCTTTCCGCATAGATGGTGCGCAGCCGCTCCTGATTCTCGGTGCCGGGGTCGGGCTCGCCAAAGCCCAGCCCCTGAAGGGCAAAGGCCTCGCGGTCCACCAGATGGGTGCAGGCCGAGATGTAGGCCAGGGAGGTGAAGCCTGTGGAAAGGACCGTGGTCATGCGGTCGTACTGGCGCAGCTTGATGAGTACGGGCGTGAAGTCCGCATCCCCGGAGAGAATCATGAATTCGTCATAGTGCACGGGCCCGTTCAGCGCCTCCAGGATGTCCATAACCATGTGAATATCCGTGCTGGTTTTGCCGCGCTGGGTCAGGGGCGGGCAATCCACCACCTCGAAGGCGGCCTTGACCAGAAAGGGGCGGTATTCGTGGTAAGCCTGCGGATTCATATAGGCCTTGCGTACGATGATGCGCCGGGGGGGGAGGCGGGTTTCCCCGTCCGGACCGGGCAAGGCGCCCAGCCCGTGCTGTGTCGTGCTGTGCCGGGTCATCCAGCGGACCCACTGGGTGGGGTAGCGGGCAAACGTTTGGGCCCATTCCGGGTCCACTTCGTAGAGCGAGGAATAGATATTGTCGAAGTCGACGAACATGGCGGTTCGCAGCTGTTCGGGCGGAAAGGGAGGCATAGGGGCATCCTTGGCAGTGGTTGTTCTGACAATCAGAACAAATACGTTTTTTTATCGGTTTTGACAATGCGTGTGGAATGGCTTCAATCCGTGAAGCAACCTTCGCAACAGCAAGGATAGCAAGCGGAGCGTCAATATCAAGGGCAATAGCTGTGGCAGCGTAAAGAGTAATGACGGTGGCCAAGGCTGGGTCACGGACACGGGGCTGATGATTCGTACTCAAGAAGGCGGCCGCACAGGAGCATTGCGCAACCCGGGGCTCGGCGCATTGTTCCGTTTTACGGCGTCAGAAGTGGTTCAGCGAACACGCAATATAGAGAAAGCAGGTAACGGAGGAAGATCGCAGGCCGAGCAGCAGGCAGGGGGCAAAAAGGAGCGGCGGGCCAGGCGACCCGCCGCTGGAACGTCTAGAAGATCAGGTTAGAACCCATAGTCAAAGCTGTCCACCACGCCGGCGGTGCGGGCATGGGAATCGTCCATGACGGCGCGCAGGTCTGCCTTGTACTGCTCCAGGTCCAAGGTTCGCCCGGCCACGCCGCAATCCATGGCAGCCTTGGCCACGGCCGGAGCCACCGAGGTGAGCACGCGCGGATCCAGGGCCTTGGGGATGATGTAGTCAATGCCGTATTCCAGTTTTTCCACGCCATAGGCCGCAGCAATGTCCGGCGGGCAGGGCTGCTTGGCCAGGTCGGCCAGGGCCTGGGCGGCCGCGATTTTCATTTCTTCGTTGATGACGGAGGCGCGGCAGTCCAGTGCGCCGCGGAAGATGAACGGGAAGCCCAGCACGTTGTTGACCTGGTTGGGGTAGTCCGAACGGCCCGTGGCCATGATGCAGTCGGGCCGGGCCGTTTTGGCCACGTCGTAGGGAATTTCCGGGTCCGGGTTGGCGCAGGCGAAGATGATGGGCGACTGGCCCATGGATTGGACCATTTCCGGGGTGAGCATATCCTTGACCGAAAGGCCCAGGAAACAGTCCGCCCCGCGGATGACCTCGGCCAGGGAGCCGTGGTCCTTGTCCTGGGCAAAGTGCTGCTTGTGCTCGTTCAAGTCGTTGCGGCCCTTGTGCAGCAGCCCCTTGGAATCGAACATGTACACGTTTTCGCGGCGCACGCCCATGGCTTCGTAGAACCGGGTACAGGCAATGGCCCCCGCGCCCGCGCCCGAGACCACCACCTTGATTTCTTCGATTTTCTTGCCGGAGATGTCCAGGGCATTGACCAGTCCGGCCCCGGAGATGATGGCGGTTCCGTGCTGGTCGTCGTGGAAGACCGGAATATTCATTTCCTGAATGAGTCGGCGTTCGATCTCAAAGCATTCCGGTGCTTTGATGTCCTCCAGGTTGATGCCGCCAAAGGTGGGCTCCAGCAGTTTGCAAAAGTTGACCACTTCGTCCACGGAGTTGGCGTCGATGTTCAGGTCGTAGACGTCGATGTCCGCGAAGATCTTGAACAGCACGCCCTTGCCTTCCATGACGGGCTTTCCGGCCTTGGGGCCGATGTTGCCCAGGCCGAGCACGGCCGTGCCGTTGGAGACCACGGCCACCAGGTTGCCCCGGTTGGTGTATTCGTAGACCTTTTCTTCGTCCGCATGGATGGCCCGGCAGGCTTCTGCCACGCCTGGGGAATAGGCCATGGAAAGGTGTTTCTGCGTGGTGCAGGGTTTGATGGACATGACCTCGAGCTTCCCCTTCCGCTTGGCGGAATGGTACTCCAATGCTTCCTCTTTGGTGAACAGCGCCATGTGTCGCGGCCTCCATAGGTGTGTTGTGGATGGTTGAGCTGCAAATGCCAATGCGTAGTTTGTGGGCGGCGTTCCGTCAAGTCTGTAACGGGAAACCGGAGGGCGTGTTTCGCCCTCCGGTACGCCGGGGCAAAGGCTTATGCCGCGGCCAGACGCGTTTCACGGATGTTTTTGGCCTTTTGCAGCAGATACACCCCGAAGCAAACCCCGATGCCCGCCAGGTCGGTAAGGCGGTTGGGGTGGTAACACATGAAGGTGCCCACAGCGAACAGCATCCACTCGTACCATGTGGTGCGGCGGATCATGTAGCCCATGGTCAGCGAGGAGAAGGCAATGGTGCCGATGATGGCGCTGCCAAAGGCCAGCAGGATCTCGGAGGTGGTGCCGCAGAGCAGGATGGCCGGTTCATAGGCGAACAGGAAGGGCACCACGTAGAGCAGCTTGGCGAACTTGAAGGCGGTCCAGCCGGTTTTCCAGGGGTCGGCCCCGGCCACGGCCGCGCCTGCATAGGCGGCCACGCAGACAGGGGGCGTGATGTTCGAGTCCTGGCTGAACCAGTAGACGATCATGTGGGCGGCGATGAGCCCGTAGGCGATTTGTCCGGGTTCGGCCTGGGGGTAGATGCCCGCCAGGAGGAAGAGCTCGTTCAGGGCGGGCACGGCCAGCACGGCCACAATGAGGTAGGAGGCTGTCACCGGGACGCCCATGCCCAGCACCAGCGAGGCCAGCCCGATGAGCAAAATGGCCATGGGCATCTGGAGCATGTCCGGCACGCTGGTGGCCAGGGCAATGATGATGTCCGAGAACTTCAGCCCGATGCCGGTTTTGGCGATGGTGCCCACAATGATGCCGATGACGCCCACGGTGGCGCCGATGACCAGGGTATTGCGCGCGCCAAGGATTACGGCATCCCAAATCTCCCGGGGACCCATGCGGTATTCCTTGTCCAGCCAGGAGATGACGATGCAGGCTGCCGTGGCCCAGAACGCGGACGCGCCCGGGGAGTAGCCCCGGAGCATCATAGCCACGATGATGACGAGGGGCAGGGACTTGTACCAGTGCTTCTTGAAGATGGTTCCGGCACTGGGAGCGCCTTCTTCCACCAGCCCCCGGAGATTGTGCTTCTTGGCCTCAAAGTGGATCATGGTCATGACCGAGAGGAAGTAGAGCGCGGCCGGGAAAATGGCCATTTTCATGATCTGCACGTAGGGCGTGTTGGTCAGCTCGGCCATGAGGAAGCCGCCCGCCCCCATGATGGGAGGCATGAACATGCCGCCGATGGAGGCGGAAGGTTCAATGGCACCGGCCACATGCGGCTTGAATCCCGCCCGTTTCATCAGGGGGATGGTGAAGGCGCCCGTGGATACGGTGTTGGCAATGGCGGACCCGGAAACCGAGCCGAAAAAGGCCGAGGCCACCACCGAGACCTTGGCTGGCCCGCCCGTGGTGCGCCCGGCCAGGGCCAAAGGCCAGTCGATGAAGAATTTGCCCACCCCGGATTTTTGCAGGAAGGCCCCGAAGAAAATGAACAGGATCACGTAGGTCACCAGCACGTTGGCCATGATGCCAAAGACCCCGTCCAGAGAGACGAACAGGGTGATGCCGATGTCGTGAATGCTCAGCCCGCGGTGGCCCAGGGCTCCGGGGAAGTAGGGCCCGAAATAGCCGTAGACCAGGAAGAGAACCCCCGCCAGGGTCATGGACCAGCCCAGCACCCGGCGGCAGACCTCCAGGGAGATGAGCAGTCCCACCAGGCTCACGGCCAGATCAAGCTCTGTTTCCGCGCCCATGCGGTAGCTCAGGTTCGGGAATTCGATGATCCAGTACCCCACGCATCCGGCCGCCACCAGGGCCAGCAGGATATCCAGCACCGTGGGACGTTCGCGGTTGGAGCGGGCCATCATGGGGTAGCAGAGAAAGACCATGATGTACGTGATGAGCACGTACACGCCGCGATAGTAGTTGGTCGGGGTGGATTGCACGCCCGCGTTGAAGTAATAGAATGCGACCATGGCCACGCCCAGGAGGCTGATGAACAGCCCCCAGGGTCCGCGCAATTTGCGTGCGGCCTTGGAGTCCTTTTCCATTATTTTTTTGAGCTGGGCTTTTTTTTCGGCGCTCAGCCCGTGGTCGTCT
This sequence comes from Desulfovibrio sp., assembly GCA_028708865.1. Taxonomy (GTDB): domain Bacteria; phylum Desulfobacterota; class Desulfovibrionia; order Desulfovibrionales; family Desulfovibrionaceae; genus Paucidesulfovibrio. Next base: position 18,264 of record JAQVYA010000016.1, read on the forward strand.
TTGGCAGTGTCGGACATCATCCCTCCAAGGTGGGGAAATCAATGCACAGCTATGTCGTTCCGACGCATGGCGTCCGGAACGGGTCCGCAGGGAACGGGGAGGATCGCCCGGCCCGCAGGCCGCGGCGTCGTGGTCCGATGCGGGGTTCGCCGGACGCCCGCAAAGACGCCCGGCGAACGGGGAACGGCTACTTGAGGTCGGCCGGAATGCTCAGACCGTGTTCCTCCCAGAACTTGGCCGCGCCGGGGTGCAGCGGCACGGAAACGCCGTCGATGCCGCTCTGAACACTCATGTTTTGGGCGGCCTTGTGGGCGGTGACCATGTCCTTGAGCCCCTTCTCGGAGAAGATGGCGGCCATGGCGTCGCGGACCACGTCGTCGTCGATGTCCGTGTTGGTGCACCAGAGCGCGGAATCCTGGAAGGTCCGCACGGGCTGATCCTGACCTTCGTACACGCCGGCCGGGATCTCCACGGGGGTATAGAAGGGGAAGGCATCATAGAAGCCGGACTTCTGCGCATCGGTGTCCAGGTTCAGGAGCACCACCGGGGTGCGGGTGGCCGCCTCAATGATGGAGGAGTTGGGGTAGCCCACCAGAACCCAGAATGCGTCGATTTTGTTGTCCGAAAAGTCGGCAGCCGCCTGGGAGTAGCCCAGGTTGCGGGCTTCCATTTTGTCCCAGAGGCCGATGTGCTTGAAGAAACGTTCGGCCGAGAGCGCGGCCCCGGAACCGGGGTTGCCGATGGCCACGATCTTTCCTTCCAGGTCGTAGGCGGAGTTGATGCCCGCATCCTGGCGGACCACGAGCTGGGCCGGAGCGCCGTACAGGAAGGAAACGGCGCGAACGTTTTCATAGGTGCTTTCGTCGTTGACGAGCTTGCCCAGGCGGCCCAGGTAGGCGTCGCCGGAATAGACGATGCCGAAATCCACGGAGCCCTTGTCCAGGGTGCGCAGGTTCTCGGCAGAGCCGCCGGAACCCTTGGGCGAAACGTCCAGATGGTCGTAGGAATGGGAGATGATGCTGGACATCTTGTTGGCAAAGAAGTTGAAAGTGCCGCCGGTGGGCCCGCCGCCAAAGGCGAGGTACTGTTTTTCCTTGGCGGGTTCGGCCTGCTGGGCTCCGTCATCGCCGGATGCGGACTGCTTTTCCTCTCCGCCGCCACAGCCTGCCAGGCCCATCAAAGCCAATGCCAGCGTCAATGCGAGCGCCAGGTGCAGAAAACGTTTCATGGAGAACCTCCTTCCTGTTTCCGGGGTTTTTAATAACGCCCCCGGAAAAGACGTTTTGCAACAGGCTGGGGCCACGCCGCCCGCTCCCGTGCGGACGGGGCCGGGCTCCGAATATAGGGGAACCCGCCAGCCTATCCGTCCTGAGTAACAAAGGCCAGTAAGGAGGGAAACGAGAAGCTTACTGATTCTTGTGTAAGAAAAATACTTACAGTGGTACGCCGTGAAGGTGGCGGCGGCTGCCGCCCGCCTCACGGCATTCACTTTGAACGGGGTTTCATGTTGAACCGCGTTCGTTCCGAATTTCTTCAGGCCGACCGGCAGTAGGTGGGCTGGGGAGCGCCCTTGGGCGTGAAGACCACCTGCCAGAGCTGGATGTCCCGGGCCCGGAAGCAGCCCGCGCAGGACTGAAGATAATATTCCCACATGCGCCGGAAGGTTTCGCCGTAGCGTTCCTTGAGTCGCGGCCATGCGGACCGGAAGTTTTCCAGCCAGCAGAGCAGGGTGCGGTCGTAATGCGGTCCGAGGTTCTGCCAGTCCTCCATCACGAAGTGCGGCTCTGCGGCCCGGGCAAGCAGGGAGGTGCCGGGCAGGTTCCCGTTGGGGAAGATGTACTGGGTGATCCAGGGGTCGCAGCCCTTTTTGGAGACGTTGGACCCGATGGTTTGGAGCACGAAGACGCCGTCCGGCTTGAGGCAGTGGGCCACGGCGCGCATGTAGGTGTCGTAGTTGCGGGGTCCCACGTGTTCAAACATGCCTACCGAGACCACGCGGTCGAATTGTTCGTTCAGGTTGCGATAGTCGCATTCGCGGATTTCCACGGGCAGGCCCTCGCAGAACTGGCGGGCAAAGGTGATCTGCTGGCGGGAGATGTTCACCCCCACAACCTCGCATCCGTAGTTGGCGGCCGCGAACCGGGCCAGTCCGCCCCAGCCGCAGCCGATGTCCAGCAGCCGCAGGCCGGGCCGGAGTTCGAGTTTTTCGCAGAGCAGCCGCATTTTGGCCTCCTGGGCCGCATTGAGCTGGTCCGTGGACCGGAAGTCCGCGCAGCTGTACTGCATGTGCGGATCCAGAAAGGCCTGGAACAGATCGTTGCCCAGGTCGTAATGCTTCAGGGCCACCTGGCGGGAGCGGCGTTTGGTCTGCTGATTGATCAGCAGAGCTGGCAGGGCGCGCAGCAGCAGCTTCCAGCCGCCATGCACGCGGTTCGCCACTCCGGAATGCAGTACCCTGTGAATGAATTCGTCCACCCGTTCGCACTCCCACCAGCCCCGCATGTATCCCTCGCCCAAGGCAAGGTTGCGTTTGGCGAGCACACGGGGAAACAGGCGTTCGTCCCGGACCTGGATATCCCAGGGGCGGGAGCCGTTGACGCGGATGTCGGCTTTGGACAGAAGATCGGTGAGAAAGGATTGCGCTGGCGTCATGACACTCCACCCGGTTTGGCGCCCGGCAGTGTCTGCGTGAAGCCGGGAGTCCTTCTGGCGCGGCACCGGCGCCGCGGCCCGAGACTCCCTTGCGCTGGCGGGCGCGTTGAGCAAATGTCTTTGCCATACCGCGTCGCCCCGCGCTCATCAACCCCGCTCCAAAAAAATGGACAGGGCGTTTTTTTCTCGGATTACAGCGGCTTTTGCATCACAAACACGGTCTGAGTGGGGCTGATGCCGGTTTGCCCCGTGATCATGGGGGAGCCCGGCAACATCACGCCCAAACAGCCGCAGGCCCGGCAAATGTGCTGGAACGCCTTGGCGGAAAGGAAGGTGCAGTGGGAGAGGCAGCGCAGATACCACCAGTCGCGCAGGTCTTCTCGGACCTGGTCCACCCAGCCGGTGGTGCCGATGACCAGTCCGCCGGGCCGTACCGTGGCTGCGATGCGCTGCATCATTTCCACGGGATTGGGAAAATGTTCGAATACTTCGGTAAGCGTGACCAGGTGCACCGACTCCGGGTGAATCTGGTCAAAGGGGCGGAAGCGGCGCAACATTTCGGGCAGAAGCTCCGGGTTGAAGATGTCGGCCTCATACCGCTTGGCGGTTTCCGGGAACTGCATGGTGAGATCCGATGCATAGGCGTTCATCTGGTGCCCCAGCATCATGTTGAAGCTCAGCCCCGCGCCGCAACCGAAGATGAGAATCCGTGAGGTCAGGGGCAGCTTGAACATCTGCATCAGGTTGAAGGTCATCAGGGTCTCGCGTACGGCCCGGTTGATGACCTGGTCCTTGGGGTTGTTCACCCCGGGCAGCTTGGTCTGATCCTCTTCCTCGGGGGTGAGGTGGTCGAACCCGGTATGAAAGAGCAGCCCGCACCGCGAGCAGCGGTAATAGGGGCGCTCATAGCCTTCCGGCTTGAACGGAGCTTCCAGGAGCCGCTGGCGCTTTCCAGCGCGGTGAAAGACAAGGGCGGCATGAGAGCCGCACACCTTGCAGGGCACTGCGTGCCCCTGGGAGTCGGGGGCGGCTGCGGCGTGGAGGGAAGGTTCTGCCTGCGCTGTGGAAGCGGCCAGGGAAGTGGACATGCGAATGCTCCTTTGGGAAGGCGTTACCGATGTCCGATCAAAAGCAAAAAGCGTTCCGGGAAAATTGACAGAACGATAAGGTCTTGTGAAAAAATATTTTTTGGAACAGCAAGTCGGGAAGCTGGTGATTCGTTGCCGGGTGGCGGGGCCGGGCCGCGTTTGTGGCGGTGTTTTTTTGACGCGCCCGGGCCCGTCGGGCTATCCGGCGTGGTCCACTCAACTGGTGATCTGCTCAACGGGCCTGAACGGGCTAGTCGGCTCAACCAGGTTGGCGAAGGATCAGACCTCTACCAGCCCGTGCTGGATGGCAAACCGGGAAAGCTCGGCATTGTTGCGCAGCCCCAGCTTTTTGAGCAGGCGGAAGCGGTAGGTGTCCACGGTCTTGACGCTCAGGGAGTAGGCCTCGGCGATTTCGCGATTGGTCCGGCCCAGGGCCAGGGCCCGCAGCACCTGGATTTCCCGCTGGGAAAGGGATTCCAGCCGGGAGCGGTGGTCTCCGCCCCGGGCCATGCGCAGGGCCAGCAGTTCCGCCACTTCCGGCCCCAGGTAGCGCCCCCCGGTCATGACTTTGCGGATGGCGCCCACCAGTTCTTCGGGGGCGGAACGTTTGGTCAGGTAGCCCCGGGCCCCTGCGGAAAGGGAGCGCACCACATATTGCTCCTCCTCATGCATGGTCAGCACCAGGATGGGCATGTCGGGCAGGTCTTCCTGAAGTTTGGCAATGACCTCCAGTCCGTCCAGGCCCGGCATGGAAATATCCACCACGGCCACGTCGGGCCGGACTTCCATGGCCTTGGTCAGGGTTTCCGGTCCGTCGCTGGCCTCGCAGACCACACGCATGTCCTCGTCGTCGTCAATAATGCGGCGCAGGCCGCCGCGCACGATGGAATGATCGTCCGCCAGCAGAACGCGAATCATGATCCGTTCCTCTGTGTGGTGTCCCAGGAAATGGGGGGCGTTGGGGTGATGTAGGGATCGTCCAGGGGGAGGCGCAGCCGGATTTCCGTGCCGGTTCCCGGGGCGGAGCGCATTTCCAGCACGCCGCCCGTGAGTCCGGCCCGCTCCTGCATGCCGGCCAGTCCCAAGGTGTCCCGGGCTTGGCCCTGGGCCGGGTCGAATCCGCAGCCGTTGTCGCGTACGCGCAGGTGCAGCCAACCGTCCCGGCGCAGCAGCCGGATTTCCGCCGTGTCCGCGCCGGAGTGGCGGGCCACATTGGTCAAAGCTTCTTGGGTTACGCGGTAGATGGCGGTGGCCAGGCGTTCCGGAACATCTTCTTCGTCCCGGTTTTCCAGCAGGCAACGGATGCCGGTGCGGCGTTCAAAGTCCGCGGCAAACCATTCCAGGGCATCGTGCAGTCCCAGGTCGTCGAGCACGGCGGGCCGCAGCCGGGTGGCGATGTGCCGCACATCGGAAATAGTGGCGTCCACCAGTCGGCACATGCCCTCGGAGCGTTCGGCCAGGTCCGGGTCCAGTCCGGCGGCCCGGTCCCGCAGCCAGACCGCGTCCATGCGCAGCACCGTGAGCACCTGGCCCAACTCGTCGTGCAGCCGGCGGGCAATGGCGGCGCGTTCGCGTTCCTGCCCGGCCAGCACGGATCCGGAAACCCGGCGCAGCTTGTCCTGGGCAATTTTTAGTTCCGTGATGTCGATGCCGATGCCGCAGATGCGGCTGAGTTCGCCTCCCGCGTCCAGGATGGGGAATTTCACGGAAAGATAGGCCCGTTCTCCGGTATCCAGGAGGAAGTGCTCCTCCACGCGGGCCGGACGCAGGCTCTTGCGGGCCAGACATTCGCCGTGGTCCAGCATTTCCGCGGTCTGCCGGTCGTGCACGTCCCAGGCCGTGCGGCCCACGAGGTCCTCCCCGCGCAGGTCAAAGACCTGCTCGTAATGCGGGTTCACCAGGACGAAGCGGCCGTGGGCGTCCTTGATGGAAACCATGGCCGGGGTGTGGCGCAGGATGGAGGTGATCTCCTGGGTGCGGGCCTGGACCTGGCGTTCCAGGTCTTCGGAATAGCGGGCGAGCTGTTCCTTGGCGCGCATGAGTTCTTCTTCGGCGCGCTTGCGGGCCGTGATGTCCACGGAAACGGCCACGGAGCGGATCACGTTGCCCACGGCGTCCCGTTCGGCCGTGGCCGAGAGCAGCACGTCCAGCACGCGACCGCTTTTGGTGGCGAAGCGGTAGGGCATGTCGCGCAGTTCGCCGGTGCGGAAGAAATTGGGCAGTCCCTGCTGCTGGGCCAGTTCCCGGGATGTCTGTGTATGCAGGTCCAGGAAATTCATGCCGACGGCTTCCTCGCGGGAGTAGCCCATGATCTCCACCCAGGCGTCGGAAACCGAGATGATCCGGCCCTGGGCGTCGATGGAGTGGAGCATGGCCGGGGTGGTATGGTACAGGGAGCGGTAGCGTTCCTTGCTGGCCCGCAGGGCGGCTTCCGCGTCTTTGCGCAGGCCGATTTCCCGCGTGGCCAGGGTGTAGAGCGCAAATACGATAAGCCCCACCACTACGCAGATGAACAGCACCACGGCGCCCGAGGTGCGGAACGAGGCTGTGGGAACTCCGGTGGGGATGCCCTCGATGTCCCGCAGGTAGTAGATGCGCCAGTCCCGGAACCGGGGCAGTTCCATGCTGGAGACCAGCAGGCGGCGTCCGCTGGTGTCGCGGGCCAGGCCGTGGGCCGGGTTGCGTTGCGATTCCAGGGTCAGCCCGGACCAGGGCCAGGGGCCGTTTCCGAACTGCTGGGAGGCGCGCACCGCCAGCTCCTGATTCGCGTTGAGCTTGGACAGGGTGGTGAAGCGCCATTGCGGCTCATTGGAACCGAAAATCACGCCTTGGGGCGAGACCAGCAGCACGGTGCCGGGATAGGCTTGCAGAAATTCGTCTTCCAGCACGTTGATGGGCGCCTTGATCACGGCCACGCCGAGAATCCGCCCGGCCCCCGGAGCGTAGACCGGGTGGCTGTAGTAGGCGCCGCGCACGTGGGAGGCCGAGCCCAGGGCCATGTGCGTGGCCGAAAAGCCGTTCATGGCCTTGGTGAAGTAGGGCCGGTAGCTGAAATTGCGCCCCACAAAGGAGTCCTGGTCGTAGCGGTTGCTGGAGGCCACGGTCAGGCCGTCCGCGTTCATGAGGTAGCAGACGTCCGCGGTGAGCACATTTTTGAACATGTCCAGCAGGTCGTTGGCCCGGGCCAGGGAGGCGGCCGAGTCCGATTCCAGGGCCCGGCGCAGTTCCGGCAGGCTGGCCAGAGCCTGCACGGGTTGCAGATTGGCCGAGAGGTAGGATGAGAGCTGGTCCGTGATCATGCGCGCGCGCGAGGCGGCCTCGATGCGGGCCTCCTGAAGCGTAGCCTCTTTGAGGGAGGCATAGTACAGGTAGCCGCCGAGGAAGGTGGACGTGAGCACCAGAATGCTGAGGACGAGAAGAATAACGCGCAGTTTCATGGGTTCTCCGGGACAGGCCGTGCTGCACGATAGCCCAAAACAGGGCCGGGGGAAACCAATGACTGGCCCTGCGTCCCGGACCGCTGTACAACTCCGGCCACTGCGGCGGCCGGGGCAGGATGTTTTGGAGCCGGAAATCTCATCAGGGGGAGTGAAATTATGCTGCATCAGGTGCGGGTGGTGTTGTTTGAGCCGAAATTTCCGGAAAATGTGGGGTCCGTGGCGCGGGCCTGCCTGAACATGGGGGTCGCGGATCTGGCGTTGGTGAATCCTCGTAATTTTGACCTGCAAAAGGCATTGCCCCTGGCAACGCCGCACGCCGCGGATATTCTCTCTTCGGCGTGTACGGTGTCCTCCCTGGCCGAGGCTCTGGACGGTTGCGAGGCGGCGTACGGGGCCACGGCGCGTACCGGGGGCTGGCGGCGGGGGATCATGTCCCCGCCCACCCTGGCCGGAGCCGTCCGGGAGCGGCTGCGGCGCGGCGCACGCACGGCCCTGGTGTTCGGGCCCGAGGACCGGGGCCTGACCAATGCCGAGACCAGCCTGTGTACGGCCCTGGCCACCATTCCCACCAATTTCCAGGGCACGTCCCTGAACCTGGCCCAGGCCGTGGTGATTTTGTTGTACGAATGTTTTAAGGCGGCTCAGGAACAGCCCTTTGAACCGGCGCACCAGTCCCGGGAACGGGGCTGCACCGTGGCGGAGCAGGAGGTGCTTTACGGTGAGCTGCGGCGGGCCCTGCTGGACGTGGATTTTCTACATGAGCAGGACGCGGACTACCGGATGATGGCGGTGCGCCGGTTGTTTGGGCGGGTGGATCTCAAGCGGAGCGAGTACAACATGCTCATGGGAATTTGCCGTCAGATGCGCTGGGCCGCGGGGCGGGCCGGGCTTGTCGGGGCGCGCCCCAGCGAAGAATAATGGACCGGCATTGCGGGTGGTCCGGCCGCAAGGGCCGCCGTTGCACGATTTCATCCAGATGTCACAGCCAGACACCTGTCTCCGGCGGCAGACAGGCATTGATTTTATACTGTTCTCATGGCTATATCCAATGGAACATGCGAATGCTGGCGTACCTCTCCATCCTCCTGCTGGGCTGGACTTTTTGCCCGGCGGCGGCCGCGTGCGCGGAAACCCGGGACGCGCCCCAGGCGCGTGAGCTGGTCTTTGGCATGTCCGCGGCGTTTTCCGGCGCTTCCCGCGGCCTGGGCATTGAGTACTATCGCGGTGTGAGCGCCTGGCTGGAGTACGTCAACGCCCGGGGCGGCGTGCATGGCCGCTCCCTGCGCATCCTGGCCTATGACGACGGGTATGATCCGGTTCCCACCATCCGCAACACCATCCGTCTGGTGCGCGAAGACAATGTCTTTGCCCTGTTTTCCTATATCGGCACACCCACCACCACCCGTGTTTTGCCGTTGTTGCGGCATTTTGAGGATGAACACGTCTACCTGCTTTTTCCCCTTTCCGGTGCGCAGCCCCTGCGGGAGCCGCCCCACGGCCATTGTGTGTACAACTTGCGGGCCTCATATTTCCAGGAGGCCCGGGGGCTGGTGCAGCACTTTACGGCCTTGGGCCGCCGCCGCATCGCCGTATTTTACCAGGCCGACGCCTACGGCCGGAACGGCTGGGACGGTGTGCGCCGGGCCCTGGAGGACGAGGGCCTGTCCATCGCCTCGGAGGCCGCATACAACCGCGGGGCCTTGTTTTCCGGAGACTATACGGAGGAAGTGAAGCTGCTGGCCCAGGGCGATCCCCAGGCCGTTATCACGGTGGGATCCTATGCGGCCACTGCCGGATTCATCCGCGACGCACGGGACCACGGCCTGAACGTCCCCATTGCCACGGTTTCCTTTTCCGATTCGGACAACATGCTCCGGTTGTTGCGGAGCGTGAGCCGCCAGCGGAACCGGGACTACACCGCCGACTTGGTCTGCGCCCAGGTGGTGCCCAGTTACGAGGATATTTCCCTGCCCGTGGTGCGCTGTTACCGCAAGCTCATGGATCAGTATGCCCGGATGCCTTCCCGGGAGTTGTTGCACGAGCCGTACAACCCGCATCAGTATTCTTTTGTCAGCCTGGAGGGGTTCCTCAATGCCATGCTGCTGACGCGACTGGTGCAAGAACTGGGACCGGAACCCCGGCGTTCCGACATCCCCGAGGCCATGACCCGGCTGAGCGGCCTGGACCTGGGCCTGAAGCGGCCGCTGCACTTTGGTCCGCAGGACCGGCAGGGCCTGGACGAGGTGTATTACGTCACCGTACGGCAGGGCCGGTTCGTGCCCCTGGTGGACTGGACGGAGTGGGCACAATGAAGCGTCCCGGACTTTTCGCCAAAACCCTGGGCTTCATGGTGGTGGTCTTCGGGATCATTGCCACATCCACTTCGGTGCTCTCCGGCTGGCAGACCCATGAACTGCTCACCGACGAATACAAGTCCAAAGCCCTGGCCCTGGCCTACAGCATGGCCCAGTCCGACCTGGACAGCATCCTGGAGCGGGACGCGGCCGCTGTGCAGTCGCGCATCGACCAATATCTGCGCATTGAAGGCGTGGCCTACGTGCTGGTGGCGGACAGCGAAGGCCGGGTCATTGCCCATACCTTTACCCCGGCCGTGCCCGCGCGGGTGCAGGACATCGTGGACCTGGAAACCCGGCACACCTTTGAGGGCGGGGAGTACGACATCCGCACCGTGCGCTACGGGGAATCCCAGTCCCTGCATGTGGCCATGCCCATCCTCACCGGCCTGGTGGGCTATGTGCACATCGGCATGGATATGGGGTTGATCAACAGCTACATCCGCTCCGCCATCGTCAAGCAACAGGTCATCACCCTGGTGCTGTTTTTGGCCAGCGTGGTCATTGCCTGGGCTTTTATTCGCAACATCTCCCGCCCGTTGAACACCTTGCGTGAGCATGCCCGGCGCGTGGCCCGGCACGACTTCCGTTCCAGCATCGAGGTGGACGCCAACGACGAGGTGGGTGAACTGGCCGAGGCCATGAACTCCATGTCCTCGGACATTCGCGAACTGGTGGACAATCTTGAGGCACGGGTGCGCCAGGCCACCAGCGAACTCCAGCAAGCCAAGGACGAACTGGAGCTCAAGGTGCAGGAGCGCACGCGTGAGCTTTCGCGCGCCAATATCCAACTGAAGATCGAAGTGGCCGAACGCAAGGTGGTGGGCGAGGCCCTGCGCAAGACCGAACAAAAATACCGCTCCATTTTTGAAAACGCGGTGGAAGGCATTTACCAGGTGGGCCGGGACGGACATTTCATCAGCGGCAACCCTTCCCTGGCTCGAATTTTCGGGTTTACCTCCCCGGCAGAATTCATGGGCGTGGCCAATGCCTCGCCCGAAGCGCTTTTTTTTGAGGAGAGCCGCCGCAAGGAATATTACCAAGTCTTGGAGCAGGAAGCCGAAGTGCAGAATTTTGAATCCCGAGTGCGCCGGGCCGATGGCCGGGTGATCTGGATTTCCGAAAACGCCCGCCGCATTTCAGATACGCATGGCCGCACCCTGTACTATGAGGGCTCGGTGGAGGACATCACCCTGCGCAAGGAAGCCGAAGACCAGCTCATGCACCAGGCGTTTCACGATCCCCTCACCAATCTGCCCAACCGCTTGTTGTTCCAGGATCACCTGCAAATGGCCCTGGAACGGTCCCGTCGCCGGGACGACTATCTTTTCGCCGTGCTCTACCTGGACCTGGACCGCTTCAAGATCATCAATGATTCCCTGGGGCACGACATCGGCGACAGCCTGCTTCGGGCCGTGTCCCGGGTGCTGGTCCGCTGCGCCCGCAGCGTGGACACCGTGGCCCGGTTCGGCGGTGACGAGTTCGCCATCCTGCTGGAGGAAATCGCGGCGCCGCGTGATGCCATCAAGATCGCCCGGCGCATCCTCGACGAAATCTCCCAGCCTTTTGTGTTGGACGGTAACGAGGTCTTTACCTCGGCCAGCATCGGCATCGTGCTGCACACTGGCACCTACCAGCGGCCCGAAGCCCTGCTGCGCGACGCGGATACCGCCATGTACCGCGCCAAGGAGCTGGGCAAGTCGCGCTTCAAGGTTTTCAACCACCGCATGCATGAGCAGGCCCTGCATCTCATGGAGCTGGAGACCGACCTGCGCAAGGCCATGGACCACGACGAATTCCATGCCGTGTTTCAGCCCATTGTGCGGCTGGAGGATCTCGGCATTGCCGGGTTCGAGGTGTTGGTGCGCTGGCACCATCCGGTGCATGGCGTCATTGCCCCGGACCATTTCATTCCCCTGGCCGAGGACACCGGGTTGATCTATGGTATTGATCGGCAGATGCTGGACGAGGCCTGCGCCCAGGCGGCCCGCTGGAAGGAGCGTTTTCCAGAGCGGTTTTTCGACACCGAGGACCCCATGACCGTGTCCATGAATTTTTCCGGCAAGCACCTCAAGCAACCCGCGCTGCTGGGCCGCGTGGAGGAGGCGCTGCAACGCTACGGCCTGGATCCGCGCATCGTGAATCTGGAGATCACCGAGCATACCCTGATGGACAACCCGGCCCAGGCCGGGGAAATGCTGGCCAAGCTCAAGGAGATGGGCGTGGGCCTGTGCATCGACGACTTCGGTACCGGGTATTCCTCCCTTTCCTATTTGCAACGGTTCCCTATTGACGTCGTCAAGATTGATCGTAGTTTTGTCACGGGCATGGAAAACGATCCGGACAGCCGGGCCATTGTGCAGACCGTGATTTCCCTGGGCCGGGCCCTGGGGCTCCGGGTGGTGGCCGAGGGGGTGGAAACCGCGAGCCAGCTGGACATCCTGCGCCGGGCCGGATGCCGGTACGCGCAAGGGTATTTGTTTTCCCGGCCTGCGGAGGTGGAGGAGGCCGGGCAGATGCTGGCCCAGGGCGGCATCTTGGATCAGGCGTTGCGCGCCTACGCGCAAACCGCTGACGGAGAGGAAGAATGACGGAGAACAACGCCAACGGCGACCAGGATTTGTGCGGGGTTTTTTCCATCCACAAGTCCATGAAGATCGGTACGGGGACCACGCAAAAGCGGGTGCAGCAACGCTTCAACTACCTTGTGCGCGAACTGGAGAACGATCAGGTCGAAATCCAGCCGCTGGGGGATACGTATTCCCCTGTGGGCAACAAGGAAGTGATCACCCGGGAGCAATTGCTCGCGGACTACATGCCCGAGCCGGGACTTTGGCAGGAGCATGTGCTGCCGCGCCTGCGGACCGTACAAAAGCACGTGGCCCGGGGCGACAAATATCGCAAGCGGGGCGAAACCTTTACGGCCGAATACGAGTACAACAAGGCCCTGGGACTGGATGAACGCAACGTGCGCGCCAACTTCGGCATCGGGCTGGTTTACCTCCAGCGCGGAGACGAGGAAAAGGCCCACGAAGTGTTTCAGCGGGTGGTGGACATCGAAGCCGCCTTTGAGGACGAGCACAAACATTTATTCAACGAGTTCGGCATCAATCTGCGCAAAAGCGGCCTGTACGACGATGCCGTGCACTATTATCGCCGGGCCCTGGAATTCGCGGCCGACGATGAAAATTTGCACTACAATCTGGCGCGGGCCTACTATGAAAAGGGAGACCACCCCCACGCGGTGCGGCACCTCAATGCCAGCCTGGCCATGAATCCGGATCACACCGAAGCCCGGGCCTTTCTGCGCAACCTGGAGAAGCGCGGTCTGGCCTAGTCGGGCTGTTGCCGCCCTTTTCCCGGGCCCTTTCCTGCACGCGTGGCGGCTGCCCTTTGCGGGCGCCCGCTGGAATCGTTCTCCGGTCCGGCCGGAAGAACGCCCCTGGAGCTTTGCCCCATGACGATCAGCGCAACGAAACATCTTCATTTTTCGGCCGGTTCGGGGCTGCTTGTGGCCGGAACCAGGTCCGGCTGCGGCAAGACTTCGGTAAGCCTCGGGCTCATGGCGGCCCTGGCCCGTCGCGGCCTGACGGTACAGCCCTTCAAGTCCGGACCTGACTTTATCGATCCGCTGCATCATGCCCGGGCCGCGGGCCGGACCTCCCACAACCTGGACGGTTGGATGCTGGAACGCCATGTAGTGGCCGACATTTTTCAACGCCACACGCCCGAAGGAAGCGTGGCCGTGGTAGAAGGGGCCATGGGACTGTTTGACGGGGCCTCCGGCACTTCGGCTTCCGGTTCTTCGGAAGAATTGGCCCGTTGGCTGGCACTGCCCGTGCTGCTGGTGGTGGACGCTTCTTCCATGGCCCGCTCCGTGGCCGCTCTGGTGCGCGGGTATTTGGAGTTTTGTCCGGACCTGCCCTTTGCCGGAGTGGTGTTGAACCGTGTGGGCAGCCCGGCCCATGCGGAATTGTTGAGCGAGGCCTTGGAAGCGGCCTTGCCCGGATGCGCCAATCCCGCCCCTCTCCTGGGCCTGCTTCCGCGCACTGCCGGGCTGGAATTGCCGTCTCGGCATTTGGGTTTGGTCACGCCGGAGCCGCAGGACAGGGAGCCTGCGCCGGAAAGGGAAGAAGACGTGTATGACCGGCTGGCAGGCTGGGTGGAGGAGCACCTGGACCTGGACGCGCTGCTGCGCAGAATTGCCAAGCAGAGTCCTGGCGCTGCACAGGATGCTTGTTCAATGCTGGAGTCTTTGGGCCTTCAGGAGCCGGCAGCCATCCCGAGCCGGTTCGGGGCCATCTCATTTCGGTCCGGAGCCAGACCCGTTATAGGAGTGGCCCGGGACGCGGCTTTTTGTTTTTGCTACGCGGAGAATCTGCGGCTTTTGGAAGCGGCGGGAGCGGATCTCAAGTTTTTTTCTCCTCTGACGGACCAGGCCCTGCCTCCGGGACTGGACGGGCTGTATCTGCCGGGGGGCTAC
>JAQVYA010000143.1 GCA_028708865.1 Desulfovibrio sp.
CCCGGCGTTTCACGGGCAACGCCCAGCGTCAGGCCGAAATTCCCGGCGCATCCGGCCTGAACCCCGGAAATGGCGTCTTCGACCACCACGCACTGACCAGGCAAGAGCCCCAGATTGGCCGCCGCCGTGGTGAAAATATCCGGGTCGGGCTTGCCCTTGAGTCCCAAGTCCAGGGACACATCCCCGTCCACACGGGTTTCAAACAAGTCGTCCAGACCGGCCAGTTCCAAAATCAACCGGCAATTGCGGCTGGAGGACGCCACCCCCACGCGTACCCCGCGGCGCTTGAGTTCACGCACCAATTCCACGGAACTGGCAAAAACGTCAGGGCCTTCTTCCTTAAGTACCTTTTGAAAATCCAAGTTCTTGCGGTTGCCCAGGCCGCAGATGGTCTCCGCGTCCGGGCTGTCGTCGTGATCGCCAAAGGGCAATTCAATCCCCCGCGACTCCAGAAAACTCTTTACCCCCTGCATGCGGGGCTTGCCGTCCACGTAATTCAGATAATCCTCGGCGGTGAACGGTTCGAACGGTTTGCCGTCCCGGTCTGCAACCCGTTGCAGGTAGCTGTTGAACATGCTTTCCCAGGCCAGGGAGTGGACCCGGGCCGTGCCCGTGATCACGCCGTCCAGATCAAAAATAACGCCTTGCAGTTTACGGGTTGCCATATTCATAACCTCCGAAAATTTCCTGTTTGCGAGAGAATGCTCCAGGGAACAATGAAACGGAACCAGCCGGAATCAGGCCAGGGCTCCCAGAGCCGCCACCAGCACGTCCGGGCAGGACACGATGAGCGACCGGGGGGCCAGTTCGCGTACTACCCGGGCCAATTCCTCGTCCCGGGTGACAAACACGGCCCAGGTGTCCGCACTATGGCGCAGCACGGCTTCGGCCAGGGGCAAATCCGAACGCGTATCGCCGCTGACCAGATTCGGCCCCTGATCCAGGCCCAGATCAAAAGTGCTGTTCAGGAAGTCCACCCCTTCGGCCTTGCTGAAGTCCTTGCCGCCCTGACCGTCGTCCACCGTCAGAATCACTTCCACGTCCAGACCGGTGTCCTCAATGCGGAAATGCCCGCCTTCCGGGTCAACTCGGGCCGTCATTTCCTTGATCCGTGCCAGAAAGGCCCGGGACTCCGCCTCGGGGATAGTCCCCGTGATGTCCTGACGGGCAATGGTGGTTTGCCCGAATTTCTTCTGATATCCTGAACCGATCAATGTAAAAATCTCGTACTCAGGTTCTTCAAGCAGGGCTTCCATGCGGGTATTGAACGAGTCCAGCAGGGCCTGTTTTTCCTCCTCAATGGGGAAAACCCGGCGAACGCCCTCCAGGTCCAAGCATTCGCGCCCCTTGGATGCGGCATAGATAAAGCTGTTTTCCGGATTCACGCTGACGTTGACAATGCCGGGATCCTGCAACGGGGCCGAAGTGATGAACACGGACCGGCCCACGTTGGCCCGGGCGTACCGCGAAAGAAACACTGCGTTGTAGACGGACTGGATCGAAGAATTATAGCGGCCGCAATAATTGTTCGTGGTGCCGTCGCGATCCGTGATCCAGGCCCGGAAGCGCAGCCCCCGCAAGGTATCCGCAGCCAGGGCCGTCTCAGCGGAAAATCCGGGCTGCAACTCGTCCAGATACGCAAGCAAGGCCGCCTCCCCCTGACGGAGATACAGCAAATCCTTTTCCAGTTCGCCCAACTCGTACCCAAGGTCCAGCTCCATGGAGCGTCCTGGTGCGACCTCCAATTCTGCCTTACCGTCCGGCCGCAACGTCTCGCGCAGGTTAAGCAAGGCGTTTTCCAGACTATGGGCAAAGGCGGGCTCCGGAGGGCGTCCGGCGGCCAACGCGGCCACGGCCTGAACCCGAACCTCGCGGGTCTGGGCCATGAGTTCGTAAAACCCCTTCAAATCCGTGACGTGATACCGTGCAATGGCCTGGGCCATATTGTCCTCCACTGGGCTGTTACGGGTGCGGGCCGCACCCTATGCTTCCGGCCCGCACCGCAAAGGCTAGCGTACCAGATACAATTTGTCCGCGGCGTTGGCAGCGGTGGCCTCCGCACTCATTCCCCCGGGCAAAAGAAAATGCAGAATCCGCATGAAAACCGGCTCCCATTCGTCGATCTCCGAAAAAATGCGCTGCTTGCATTCTTCATCCACCACCAGCCCGCGCGCCTCGGCCACCGCCTGCACTCCGGCCATGGTGTAAAAAACCACCCCCCGGCTATTCAAAGCCCGGGCCAGTTCCTCGTCCAGGAGCAACTCGCGCTCCACGCAAGCCACGACGCGGCCTTCATCCAACGCCGCATACAAAGACGCTGCGTCCTGCACCTCCACGAAATCAACGTGCAGTCGTCCGGCCAAAATACGGCCCACCTCCCGGCGGCCCGAACCTTCCGGTCCGATGAAAAACACGCTCTTTCCCGAGGAGCGCACGGCCGGTTCGCCAGCTCCACGGGCAAAGACCCGGGACCGTTCCGAATCCTCCACTTCCACTTTCCGTACCTTTTCGGCATCAATATTCGTCGGTCGCATGGACTCTCCTTTTTCAACAATTTCAATCAGCATACCGCACGACCGGCATATTGCAAAGCCGACTCGAATTCACATTCGCCGGGAATACGATTCTCTTGAAGCCGGGAGCTTTGCAGATGCGCGTCGCCGGAGTATGCTGCCCCATGCCCAAAGAGTTCGTTCACTTTAACGTGGCCCGAAAAGCGGCCCGGCAGCTTCGGACCGGACCTCTGGGGCCGGACCTGGATGCACACCAGGAATTATTTTTACTGGGGGCCGTCTTCCACGATGCCCTGTTCTACCTGGAAACCCCAGGGCATCAGGAACCCGAAGTACTGCTCCGGCTTCCCCACCAGTTGCACGGCCAGAACGGGCACGACCCCTACGCCCTGCTCCGAGCCCAGGCGACACGGGCCGCGTCCACCCAAGCCGCTGAGGACCGGGCCTTCCTGGCCGGCATGGTGACCCACGTCTGTACGGACGTGACCCTGCACCCCTTGATCTACTATCTGAGTGGGAATTATCATGAAGAGCCCCAAGCCGTGGAGCGGCACCGACTGCTGGAGTCCTGCCTGGATATTGCCGTGGCCGGGAGCTTACGAGAGCTGCGCCGCAATACATTATATAAGATGATAGGCCGGGCCGACCCGGTACGTCATGCCCCTTGCTCCTTTCTTGCCCAAACGAGCGGCTGCTCCAAAGACCAGGTCCGAGCGGCCCTGCACCGATCCTGGAAAACATTTGCCCGCATGAACCGTCTGGCCCTTTCCCTGCCGGGCCGAATGGCCGCCGCTCTGCGTCCCCTATTGCCTCCTGATTGGCGAACCGTCCGGGAAGTGGCGGCCCTGTTCTACCCGCCCCCTTCACTGGTAGCCTCCACCCTGCGCACCCTGCAATCGCCATTGCGCTTTCAACACCCGGTTACGGGACACACACAACACACCAACGTGGCCGCGCTCCTGTCAAAGGCCGCGCAAAGCGCGGTCCGCCTCTGCCGGGATCTGGAACCCGCTCTCTTCGGCGATGCCGATCCAAAGCAAATTTTGGGGCGCGGTCCCAACCTGGATACCGGCCTGCCCGGTCAGGCAGCGGATAAGGCGATTTATTTCGCACACCCTCGCTTTCCCCCTTTATGAAGACGCACCAACGCCCGGCACGGCCCGCTCCCCAGAGGCTTCAAAAAAATGCAGCCGCGTGCTTGCGGCACCCGCCCCCGTAGGGTACAAGCAGGACATCATTCATGAATTCCAGGGAGGAATACTTTGAAAAAATTGCTTATCGGCGGTGCAGTGGCCGTCATTTTGGTGGTGGGGATTCTGGTCTATGTACTGCTCAATGTGGATTCCCTTGTGGAAACGGGCGTAAACCAGTTTGGCCCGCGCATCACGCAAACGGACGTGCACTTGGACAACGCGGACATCGGACTCTTTTCCGGATCTGGCTCCCTGGACGGCCTGCGCGTGGGCAACCCCGTCAACCGGGGCTTCAAGCCTCGCAACCTGCTTGCCGTGAATCGCATCAGCGTCCTGCTGGACCGCGATTCCCTGCTTTCGGATACCGTGGTCATCCACGAAATCATCATTCAATCTCCGGAGATCGTGTATGAGACCCAGGGCAAGCTCGATAACTTCGAGGCCCTGCTGCAAAATATTCGTGAGACCACAGGCAGCGGGCAGGAATCGAGCCCGTCTTCCAGCCAGGACCAGACAGCTTCGGAAAAGTCCGGGCCAGCCAAAAAGCTGATCATTGAGAACCTTTATATCCGGGAAGGCAGCATCAGCGCCGACATTACGGGTCTGCCCGGAAAAGGCCTGACCCTTACCCTGCCCGAAATCCACCTCACGGACATCGGCAAGGAAAGCGGCGGAACCACCCCGGCCCAAGCCGTGGCCAAGATCGTCAACGGCCTTTACGGCGGGTTGGAGCAGGCCTTCAAAAACTCCGGCGACTTTGCCATGCAGGGCGGACAGTGGGTTCTGGACCAGGCCGGAGGTGCGGCCCAGGAGGTGCAGGATCAGGTGGGCGGCACCGTGGACGGCCTCAAGGATATGTTCTAGCCGTCGGTGCCTGTTGGTCAAACCTGAAAGAAAAAACGCCGCCCTTGGGGCGGCGTTTTTTTCCTGACAACATCAAATTTATCCTCAAATTGAAATCCCTTCAGCCAGGGCAAAAGCCTGTTCCCCCGCAGAAACCAGCACACTGGATAAATCCACGCCCGCAGGCCCGCGAAGATATCCTATCCGGTCCTCCAACGGCGGCATGGCCATAAATCCAGGCCAGGCCATGGTCAGGGCGCCGGTCAAGGCCTCAGCCACATACAAAATCCGGCACTCCGGACCGGCCTCGAAACTGCGCCGCTGCTCCACCATCCGAATTACGGCGTCGGGAAGAACTTCAGGCAACCAACTTCCCTGTAAAAACTGTGCCCCCAACGCTGTAGAAGAAATGCCCAAATACCGATGTTCGGCTTCAGGCAGCGGCATACGCCCGGCACGGACAGCCTGAACCATCGCCTGATACGCTCCCGGTGCCGCGCTCAATGCGGCCAGCCCACCCACGTCATGCAACAGCCCGGAAGCAAAATACCATTGCCCGACCAGGCCGGCACGCTGAGCCAGCATCCGCGCCAACACGCCGCAAAGCACGCTGCGCCGCCAATACCCTGACAACCACTGCGTACTCAGCCCCTGCCCCAAGACCCGGAACGCGGCCAGGGCCAACGCCGCAGCCGACACCTCGCCAAACCCGGCAAAGGCCACGGCTCGTTGAAGTGAATCCACGCCGGTATCCACACCGTAAAACGGACTGTTCACCACTCCCAGCAGCAAGCGGGCCAGCGCCGGGTCACGCCTTACGGCCTCGGCCACACGCGCCGCGTTGCTGACCTTGCTCTGCATGGCCTCGGCAACGGCCAGAAAAGATTCCGGCAGTTCCACGGACTTCAAGACCGCATCAATGCTCTCTTGCGGATCGGCCTCCGGCTCGGACCACGGCCCGGGGTCGGCCGGAATCTGCTCCTGACGCAAAAGATCGCGCACCGCCTGGCCCAAAGCCGGGGTTCGCACCGCCTCCCAAAAGCAATTTCGCGGGTCGTTGTACTGAACCGCCTGATCCCAAAGAAGAGCCGCCCGCGTCACCAAGGCACGGCTGCGGCGCTGGCGCTCCCGCTCCCGAATCCGGCGCTCCGAAGCGGAATCCTCCCGCACCAGACGGTCCATCTCCCCTAGAATATCGTCCAGGCTACGTGTCTGCGTAAAAGGCAAAGCCTTGTTCCGTTCTCCATCCAATGATCCCGGAGCATCAAGGGGGGATGTCCTGATCCGGTGTGGCTGCTGCATGGTGCTCTCCTTCAGGCTGGGGCCGACGTCGGCAAATCGACGTCAGTGTCATAGAGAAGCAGCTATCATGCCAACAAGTCGCCAGGCCCCTAAAGGCCGCTCCCTAGCTGGCCGATCTGTTCTTCACGGGCCTTGGCAAGTGATGAGAAAAAAACATTCAGCGCTCTAAAGTTTTCTTTGGGGCCGTCGATAACAAAAGCAACTCAAGCAGGAAAAGGACGCCGGAGTCGCGTCCGTATCCATTTCCAGGCAAGGAAGCCGCAACCGTTTCAAGGAGGAAATTATGTCCCTCGTCGTTAACCACAACTTGATGGCCATGAACGCGGCAAGCAACCTGAGCAAGTCCTACGGAGCGCTCGGGAAGTCCACCGCGCGTTTGTCCTCGGGCCTGCGCATCACCACGGCTGCGGACGACGCCGCCGGTCTCGCCATTCGCGAGCTCATGCGTGCTGATATCAGCGCCCTGCAACAGGGCGTGCGCAACGCCAACGACGCCATTTCCCTGATTCAGACCGCGGACGGCGCGCTCGGCGTCATCGACGAAAAGCTCATCCGCATGAAGGAACTGGCTGAACAGGCGTCCACGGGTACCTACACCTCGGACCAGCGTCTGATCATCGACTCCGAGTACCAGGCCATGGCCGCGGAAATCACCCGTATCGCCAAATCCACGGACTTCAACGGAATCTACCTGCTCAACGGGAACCTTTCCGGTGAAACCAGCGCCCACGACGGTACCGGGCTCGTGTCCACCGGCCCGCTGAAGGTCCACTTCGGCACCGAGAACGACAGCGCCGAGGACTACTACTACATCTCCATCGGCACTTCCACGGCGTCGGCTCTGGGCGTCGGTCTCGCCGCCACCACGGCCAACGGCCGGTCCATCTCTACTCAGGCTCTGGCCCAGGGATCGCTGGTGGCGCTGAAGAACGCCATCACCTCCAAGGACAAGATCCGCGCCAACCTCGGTGCGCTCCAGAACCGGCTGGAAAACACCATCACCACGCTGAACACCCAGGCGGAGAACCTGCAGGCTGCCGAATCCCGAATCTCCGACGTGGACGTGGCCAGCGAAATGACCGAATTCGTTCGCTCGCAGATTCTGACGCAGTCCGCCGTGGCCATGCTCTCCCAGGCCAACTCCCTGCCCAGGATGGCCCTGCAGCTCATCGGCGGTTAACGGTAAGCGCATTCGCTCGACCCGACCCGGGACGAGCCCAAACGGCCGGATTGTCCCCAGGGCGATCCGGCCCTTTGTTTTTTCATGGCACCTCAATTGCAACCTTGCGTAGCGGAGAACCAGACACGGAAAAATTTTCCCAGGCAGGGCAACAGCCATGAGTGATTATACGTCAGGACAGATCAACTTTGCCGGGCTCGGAAACGGCACCGACTTTCAGCAGCTCATTGACGGACTCGTCAAGATCGAGCGCAACCGTGTGGTGCGTCTCGAATCCTGGAAGGCTGATTGGGAGTCCAAGGTCGAAGCCTTTCAGGAACTGAATACCAAGATGCTCTCTCTCAAATCGTCCCTTGAGAGCATGGATACTATGAACGAGTTCCTGACCAAATCCGTGGCCAGCACCAACTCCAACGTACTCAGCGCCACGGCGGACAGTTCCGCCGAGGTGGCCTCCCACACGATACGCGTCAACCAGCTGGCCCAAAACGCCATCCTGACGAACCAAAACGGCTACCTTGCCACGGATACGGTCATTGCTCCCGGGGCCGATGCAGTGTTTGAATATTCCTACCAAGGCATGAACCACACCCTGGACGTGCCCAAGGGCACCACCCTTCAGGGATTACAAAACCTGATCAACAACGACCCGGACAACCCCGGAGTCAAAGCCAGTCTTATTTCCGACGGCTCCGAGGTCTTTTTGCAATTTCGCGGCATGGACCTCGGAGAAGACGCCAGCCTGGCAATCGGGGCCGGAACCACGGTCTCGGGATTTGCCGCCGGCGACTTTGACGTGACCCAGTCCAACCAGAACGCCCAAATCCGGGTGAACGGCTGGCCTGCCT
>JAQVYA010000017.1 GCA_028708865.1 Desulfovibrio sp.
TTCTCTTCATAAACAATTACACGGAGAATCATTTCTGGCATTGTTTTTGCATCGTTTTAGAGAAAAGGCGATAATAAAGATGTGATCCTATTTTGCCATCCTAATCTTCATGGTTTTTTTTAGATGGGGCAACCTGGTGCGCCTTGCCTCCTTTGCCGCCTATTGCCGGGACCGGGGCGGGCATGCCGGGGTCTTCGTGCTCCAGGGGCCGCCCGAGGCCGAGGAGTATCTGCGCCGGCGCCGCTTTGAGGTGCACCGGTTCGAGGATGGCGAGGAAGAGACCTGCGAGGCGCGTCTGCTGGAGCGTTGCGGTCCCGCGGACCTGGCCGTCATGGAAATGCTCGACTGCGGCCCTGTACGACAGCGGCTGCTGGCCTGCCACGCCTCCCGGGTGGTGGTCTTCGACGACCTCATGGACCACGAATACGTCGGCGACCTGGTGGTCTGCGGCCAGGCCCTGCCCGACTACGGCAACCAGGCCATAGCAGCTCCGGAAACGCACTTTCTGACCGGTCCGGAGTATTTCCTCCTGGATCCCCGCTTCCAAAATCTGCCCCTGCGTGAGGAATACGGCGAGCTGCGCCGCATTGTGGTGGCCTTTGGCGGCGGCGCCTATGACGTGGCCCTGCTCAAGGCGGCCCTGGCCCTGAAAGGGCTCGGCCACGACGACCCCACGGTTGTGCTCGGCTACGCCGCCACGGATATGGCCGCACGCCTGCGGGCCATCCTGCCTCATGCCCGGGTGCTCCACGGCGTGGACGACATGGCGAGCTGCCTGCGCCAACACGATCTGGCCCTGGTCAGCGCCGGGTACCTCAAGATCGAGGCCGCCGCCGCCGGCATCCCGGCCGTCATGCTCGCCACCCAGTGGCACCAGATTCCCCTGGGCGAGGAATTCACGCGGCTGTGCGGCATGCCCTTTGCCGGGTACATGAGCTTCGTGCGCCCGGAAACGCTGCAACAGCACATCACAGCCCTGCGCGACCCCGAACGCCGCCACGCCCGGGCAGAGGCCGCCCGCGCCTGCGTGGACGGCCAGGGCATGCGCCGGGTCTACGACGCCATGGACCAACTCTTTCGGATGGACGCATGAGCAACACCACTCTCGCTGTGATCCTGGCCCGATCCGGGGCCACGCGCTTTCCCGGCAAGATGACTCGTCCGCTGCGCCCGGGCGAGCCCGAAACCGTTGTGGAGCGGGTCATGCGCTCGGCCCTGGCCATTCCCGACGTGGACGCGGCCGTACTGGCCACCAGCACGCGCCCCGAGGACGATGTTTTCGAGCCCCTGGCCCGCAGACTGGGCATTCCGGTCTTTCGCGGTCCGGAGCAGGACGTCACCGCGCGCATGGCCGGAGCGCGGCGCGCCGTGGCCCCGGAGGCCGATACCGTAATCCGCGTCTGCGCGGACAATCCGCTCTTTTCCCCGCGGTTGGCCGCCCAGGCCGCGCAGAAGCTCCAGGACGCCGGGGCCCATGTGATCACCCCGGCGGAATATCCCACCCTGCCCTTTGGATTCTCCATGGTGGCCCTGAGCGCGGCCTGCCTGGAGCGCATTGATCGCGAGGCCCGGGACGCGGTGCACCGGGAGCACGTGGAGAATTTCTGCTACGACCGGCACCACGATTTCGACATCCTCTACCAGCTGGCTCCGCCGGAATGCCACCTCCCCGAACTGGTGCTCACCCTGGACTACCCCGAGGACCTGGAGCGCATCCGCCTAGCGGACGCCCTGGTGCAGGACCTGCCCCCGGACCAGCGTCACGCCGCCCTGGTCGAGCGGATTCTGGACTGCGTTGTGGCCTTTGGCGGCCTGCCCCAGGACCAAAAGCAGGCCCTCAAGGATCTCTGCACCTCCATCACCGGTCGCGAGCCGCTGTTTTTCCCCACTGCGGACCAGGCTGCCCGTTCCGGAGCCGGACTCTGCATCAGCATGACCCGGCCCGACCCCGCCGCGGTCCGCACGACCCGGGGCGCGCTCTGGCTCGTTCCCGGACCGCATGAAGCCCTGAGCATCCGCTACGGCCATCCGGAACTGAAGCGTCCCTATGATGTCCTGCGCCTGCCCCGTGTGCCCGCCCCCGCGGAAAAACTCCCGGCCCTGCTGCTCCCGGCCTTGCTCAAGCGTTTTTTGGCGGGCTTTCCACCCCGGGCCGGTGCGCACCAGGTGGCGCTTTCCTGCGCGGAAAAAATTTCGCACGGAGCCACCCGTCCCGGATTTGCCTGCTTTGAGGACTCCCTGTTTCCTTCCCGCCTGCTGCCGGGACCCCGGCCCCTGGCTCCCGCCCTTCAGGAGGAGGTCCGGTTCTGGCGCTCCCTGCGGACGCCCCTGCCGGACGCCCCCCCACCAACGGACGCCCTGCCCGACCCCTTTACCGGGCTGCGCGCTGAGGCCGACGGCACACTGCTCTGGCAGACCGCGGAAAACCGCCCGGGCACGGCGCGGCCGGGCCGTGAGGGATTTTCCCTGGCGCAAATCTGGAACTGCCGGGCCATCCAGCGGGATCGGGCCTTATGGATGAACCAGCAACACGGCCCCGCCCCAGGCCGGGCCTCAGCCGTTCGGGAGATGTCATGCCGTTGAAGAAAATCCGCTACCATCTGAAACGACAGTGCGGCCGCGTCTTGAACGCGGTCCTTCGTTCCGCACCGGTCCGCTCCTGCCTGCGCACCCTGCGCACCGAGCGCTTTGTGCTGTTCAAGTACGACCAACTGGCCGGGGAAAAGATTGCCAAGTACCAGCGGCGCGTCTCAGGACAGGCCCCGGCCGCCCCCACGGTCAAGGACCACCAACGGACCACGGTCGACCCCGGGGAAGTGGTCAACCTCCGGCACGACCATGTGGCCGAAAAAATCTTGCGACCGCTCCTGGACTCCAACCACGCCGTGCTGGAAATGGGCGCCGGAGAGCTAACCACCCTGGTTCCCATGGCGCGTCGGCTGGCGGACCTGCACCTGCGCTTCAGCGCCGTGGACCTTTCCTGGTCCCGCGTGGCCCACGGCAGCCTCTTTGCCCGGGAATCCGGCGTGACCATCGATCGCGTGGGCGTGGGCAATGCCCTGCACCTGCCCTTTGCAGACAACAGCTTCGACCTGGTCTACACCTCCCATTGCCTGGAACAGATTCCCCTGGACCTGTCCCGGGCCGCGGCCGAGCTTTGCCGCGTGTCCAAAAAATGGGTCGTCTGCATGGAGCCCTCCTACGAACTGGGGCACCCGGCCCAACGCCGCCGCATGCGCGAAAAACACTATGCCCGGCGGCTGGACAAGGTCTTTGAACGCCTGGGGTACCGGCTGCTCCGGCATGAACTGCTGCCCTTCGACCTTTCCCCGGACAACCGCTCGGCCCTGTATCTGGTGGATGTCACCGGCGCAGAGGCCGCCAACAACCCCCAATGGGCCTGCCCGCATTGCCGCTCCGGGCTGCATTCCATGGAACACTACCTGCTCTGCCGGGACTGCGGCCTGGTCTACCCCGTGCTGGGCGGCATCCCCTGTCTGAGCCCGGACAACGGCATTGTGGCCTCCCAATATTCCGAACTTCTGCCCCGGCTGGAACAGGCCTGAGGCCCGGCCGCCCTGCAAGACCATGGATAAAAACATGTACGCATCAATGCTGCGCCACGCTCCGGCACTCTGTTGTTTTCCCATCGAGTCCAAATCCCGCGAGCTGGACTCCCGGGTCTATCTCGGCCTGCGCTTCGTCCGCGAAGGATGCCCCGTGCTGGTGGGCAGCAAGGGCGGCGTGCACAAGCACATGCACGCCCTCGGGCCGCGCCCCCTGTATTTTGCCAAGGGGCTCAACCATCAGTCCGTGAGCATGTTGCAGGAAATCCACTCCCAGGGCGGGGCCGTGGTCAATCTGGATGAAGAGAACTATTCCGCTGTGGGGCACGACACCATGGACTACATGGTGCAGGGCCGCAACACTGAGGCCCTGCTCCGCTACATCGAACTGACCTTTACCTGGTCCCGGGTGGTGCGCCGCAAGATCCTTCAGTACGCCCCGGAATGGTACGATCCGCACGACGTGGTGGTCACGGGCAACGCCCGTTTCGACCTGCGCCGCCCCGCGTTCAAGGCCCTCTACTGCACCGGGCTTCCCGAACGGCTGGGCGTGCAACCCGGCTACGTGCTCATCAACACGGCCTTTGGCGCGGGCAACCACGTCCTGGGCGTGGAACATTTTCTGAAAAAGGCGCGCTTCAATTACAGGCAGCTGTACCATGAGCCGTATTTCCTGGCCAAACACGCCTACCAGAAACGGCTGCTCCAGGCCTTTATCCACGCGGCCCGCCGCCTGGCCCAGGACCTGCCGGAAACCCATGTGGTGATCCGGCCCCACCCCTCGGAAAGCCCGGAACCTTATGCCCCCCTGCATGGCAACCCCGAAAACCTGCACGTGGTGCGCCGGGGCCTGGCCCAGGAATGGATCGCGCAGGCCGCGGTGCTCATCCATCACGACTGCACCACCGGGCTGGAGGCGCTCTTTCATGAACTGCCCACCATCACCTATTGCCCGGAGCTGCAAATGAACCAGGTCAAGGATTCCTGCGTGCTCTCGGCGCACATGGTGCGCAGCGAGGACGAACTCGCGGCCACGGTGCAGCGGGTCCTGGACGGCGAACGCCTGACTCCGGATGCGCAGCGACTCGGCCACCTCAGGGAAAGCGTGGACAACCTGGACTATTCCGCCGGGGAGCGCATCGTGGACACCGTGATGCAGCGGCTGGACACCCTGTTTGCCCGGGCCCGGGACGCCTGGGAGCGGTCCCCCCGCATCGACGCGCCCGTGCCCAACCCGGACCAGGACGAAACCGAAGAGGTGCGAAAACGTTACGAACAATACCGCCGCAACAAGTTCGCCGGGCTCTCGCTCCAGGAAGTGCAGGACCTGGTGAACGGACTTGGCGCGGCCGACCCGGACCTGCCCCGGGTACGCGTGGCCGACCTCGGCAACGAAGGATTCCTCCTCACTGCCGACGCCGCAACGGAGAAGCGCCCATGATCCGCCAATCCATGCGCGAAATCACCTTGGGCCTGCCCATCCACGGCAAGCACAACTCCTGCGACCCGGGAAAAACCTTTCTCTGGGCGCTCATGGACGAGCTGCTGCAACGCCGGGGCGGGGAACTCGGCATTGACGCGGCCTGCGATTATTTCAAAAATCACCATTACTTCCGGACCAGGGAATACGTGGGCGTGGACCACAACCTCGAAGCCCTGCGCCGCGGCGCCCGCCTGCATCCCTCGGGACGCGGCATTCTTACCCGGCTGGAGGACTTCCAGCCGCCGCAGGGATGCGCCGACGTGATCGTCTCCACGCACACGCTCCAATACCTGGCCCCGGAAGCGCGGCTCCAGGTGGCGGACGCCCTGGCCAACGCCCTGACGGCCCAAGGCCTGCTTTTGGTACAGGTCCCCCACGATGAGCACGCCCCGGCCCTGGTGCGCCGGTTGCAGTCCCATTTTCAGCGCGTGGACGTGCTCTATATCGGCAACGGCCTGTCCAGGCTCTGCACCCGGCTGTTCACCAAAAAAGGAATTTTCGGCCGCACCCGGCTGTTCAACTCCAGACCCGTGCTGGCCCTGGCCCGGCTGATCGCGCGCACCGAGGCGCGCACCTGGCAGCGGCCCGGCCGCCAGACCCGCGTCTGCATCTGCTGCACCCTGAAACGCCGCAACAGCCCCTCCGAGCCCCTGGACCTGCGCCGCTACCACGAAATCGAACCCAACATCTTCCAGCGCACACACGCGCCCACTGCATCGGAGAACACGCTATGAACCTGTGGATCGTCGCCATGGGGCCGCAGGGCCTGCCAAAACGCACGGCCCAAGACATCAAGGCCGTGGCCGCTGGGTACGACACGCTGACGCACAATGAACTGCTGGAATGGAAGCAGGCAGACCTGCATTACCTCTCCTGCCACACCGACGCCGCACACACCTGCAAGCGCTACCATCACGCTCCAGACCCGGAAACCCTCTACGCCTATTGCGGCCTGCCCCTGGACCCGTCCGCAGAAACCGACGCCGCACACCTGCGGGACGCGGCCCGGCTCCCGGACTTTTTGCCCGAGGCGCACCAGCGCGGGGAAGGAGTCTTTGCCCTGCTGCGCCTGGACCGCCGCGGCCTGCTCTGCCTGGGCGACCCCCTGGGCGCGCAAAAAGTATTTATCCATCAGCCCGGCCCGGGCCAGACCTACCTCAGCAACGACATCAATCTGCTGCTGCGGCTCAAGCCAAAGACCCCGGACCTGCGTTTCTTCCTCCAGCGGGCCGTTCTGGGCCACGCCACCGGCGACCTCACCTGCGACGCCCAAATCCGCCGCCTGCCCATGTATGGCCGGATAAAGTACGCCAACGGAACCACACGCATCGAATCCACCCGCCCCATTCACGAGATCACGGAAATCCAGGGCGACTGGAACCACTGGATCCACAGGCTGGGCCAGGAATACCGGGCCACGGCCAAGGCCCTGTACAAAGCCTTTCCCCTGGTGCATGGCCAGTCCGGCGGGTTCGACTCCCGGCTCATGCTGCTCATGTTTCAAGGCCTGGACCTGCGCGGTCCGCGTTTTCGCTCCTTCAGCTTCAATTCGGGAATCGGACTGCGCGACGTGCGCCTTTCCGCACGACTGGCCCGCAGCTTCGGCATGGAGCACCGCAAGGTGATCATGCCCCCCGAGCCTCCCCGCCACCTGGAAGGATTCATGGACCGTTCCCGGGAGCTGTGCCGGCCTTTCCGTTCCTTTGACCGCGTGCTCTACGACACCCTGAGCCCCCGGATAGCGGACCTCTTCTCCCCGGACCTGCACGTCTACACCTTTGGCTCGGACGGAGCCGTGGAACCGCTGACGCGGCTCTGCCTGCGGTCCTGGTCCGGCACCCGCATGCGCCAGGCCATCGAGTGGTACGCCAAGACCGACCTGCTGCGGCCCCAGGCCGCGGAATCATTCCTCCAGGAGCTGGAAGCCGAGACCCTGGCCCGGTATCAAAACGTGGACACGGACCGCTCCAAGGCCATGTGCTACATCTTCGAGCTTTACCGCAACGATCCCATCGGCCTGCACCACAAGACCCGGGACCTGTTCCCGCCATTCTACTTCTCCGGGTTTCTGGAGCTGCTTTTTCTCTGCACCGACCACCAGCGGACCAAGCGCAATACCGGGTCCTTCTATCACCGGCTGGCAGAGGCCATTGCCCCGGGCCGCGTACCGGACATGGAGTTCACGGAATTTTGCAAATGGGGCGCAAGCCCCTGGGAAAAGCGCCTGCTGCGCCTGAAGAACAAGGCGCGTGACCGCTTCGTGGGTCGGGTCAAGTTCGAATTGCAGCTCAAGACCGCGTTTTTGAGTCAAAACGCCGATGAATTGGGAAAACTGGTGCGGCGGCATTGGGATTCGCCGCTGTTTCAGTATTTCGATGCGGAAAAGGTGCGCCGCTGCCTGGAGGATGAACAAAGCCGGGGACGGCACGCGGGCACGCTCTGCAAGTTGCTCCCGGCCCTGGCCTACGTGGACGGGCAGGCCTGACATCGCCTGCCCGGGCCGCGTTCCCCGGGACGCAGACAGGGATGAGACCTAGGGCGCGCCGAAAAAGCGCTTGCGCAGCCGGAACAGCCAGGAATTGGTCACCGCGCCGCAGCCGATAAAGGTCTCGTCCACCTGCGCCAAGCGGTTGGCCGGATGCCCGGCAATCCGCTCCCAGCGGTCCGGGTGGCGGCTGGCAATGCTGAACACGTAGACGGAGCAATTGGCGTCGTCGTTCCAGCTCATGTACACGGGGTGCAGGCCCTCGGCGCGGATCATCCGGCGCAGGGTCAGCGGCGTAAAACGCCAGAAATCACCGAAGGCTTCGTGCTGCTGCTGCAAAAACGGGGTCACGGTGATGACCGTATCCCGCGACAGGGCGCACAAATTGGCAAAGGCCCGGCGCACCTCGAACACGTGTTCCAGGGTCGTGTGGTTGAACACCACGTCGAACCCGCCCGCCATGTCCATGGGAAGCGGCTCCTCTAGATCCAGGAAAAACTCGTTTTCCAGATCGCCCTGAAACCCGCAGGCCTCGCTCCGATAATTGCTGATGGCGTATTCCGAGCAGCCCGAAAAATACTCCCGATAGAGCCGCCCTTCCTTGTCCTGGTCCCGCCAGCCCGAAACATTGACCACGCTGCCCCGGTACAAGGGCGCGAACCGGGCCAGTTCCGTGTTGGACCAGATGCGGGCCCGGCGGAACTTTCTGTCCGTGAGTTGCTTCCGCAAAAAAGATCGCATCGCCCCCCCCTCAGTCCAGGGCCGCCAGGATTTCATCGCAGACGTGGTCCACGTCCTTTAGTTCCAGGCCGGGGTGCAGGGGCAGGGAAAAGGCCCGCTCGTAGTATGCCTCGGCATGGGGATACATGCCCGGACCAAAGCCCAGGCCCCGGTACAGGGTGTGCAGGTGGATGGGATAATAGTGCACCATGAGATGAATGCCGCGCGCGGCCAGCCGCTCATGAAATGCCGCCTTGGTCAGGCCGCGGGCGTCCAGGTCCGGCAGGGCCAGCAGCAAGTGCCATGCGGATTCGGCAAAGCCCTGGTCCCCGGTCTCCTGCAATGCCAGCCCGTCCGCCAGGGCCAGGCGCTCCCGGTATCTTCCGGCCAGGGCCCGCCGCCGGGCCACGTAGCGGTCCAGCTTGGAAAACTGGGAAAGCCCCAAGGCGCACTGCATTTCACAAATTTTGTAGTTGAACCCCTCGGCCACCATTTCCGCGTGGTAGGGCGGCGTTCCCGGCCCCAAGGCCGCGCCCTTGGCCAGACCGTGGCCGCGCATGGTGCGCATGGCTTCGTACAGCCGGGTATCGTTGGTCAGGATCAGGCCGCCCTCGCCCGAGGTGATGCTTTTGACCGGATGCAGGCTGAAGACCGCGACGTCTGACCAGCGGCAGGAGCCCACAGGTTCCCCCCGATACCGGGCGCCCAGGGCGTGGCAGGCGTCTTCCACCACGCGCACGCCGTAGTGGTCGGCCAGTTCGCGGATGCGGCGCATCCGGCAGCTCAGCCCCGCAAAATGCACGGGCAGAATCACCCGGGGCAAAGCCCCTTCCTGTTGAGCCCGCTCCAATGCCCGCTCCAGGAGGTCCGGATCCATGTTCATGGTCTGCGGATCCACATCCACGAATCCGGGCCGGGCCCCGCAATAGCGCACGGCATTGGCCGAGGCCACAAAACTCAGCGGCGAGGTCCAGCCCGCATCCCCCGGCCCCAGGCCCAGACCCAGGCAGGCCAGGTGCAGGGCGGCGGTGCCGTTGCAGACGGCCAGGCAGTGCCGGGCTCCGCAATAGCGGGCCACCGCCTCTTCAAAGGCTTCCAGAAACGGTCCCTGGCTCAAGAAATCCGATGCCAGACTCTCGGCCACCTGCTGGATGTCATCGCCATCCACCAGCTGCCTTCCGTAATGATAATGTCGCATGTTGCGCGGTCTCCCGGTCCCGGCGTGGGGCGCGTTTGGATCAACGTGGATCAGCACAAAAAATCATGAACCTGCCCGGCAATGCGGGCTGAAACATCCTGCCCCAGGGTGCGGATCATGGGCGTGGAAGTCTTGAACCGGCCCTGGCGCACGGCCTCCACGGCGCAGCGGACCTTGTCCGCGTCCCGGCCCACCAGCTCCGTGGTGCCCTGTTCGGTGTACACGGGCCGCTCGGTGTTTTCCCGGCAGGAAAGGCAAGGAACGTTGAACAGCGCGGCCTCGCTCTGCACCGAACCTGAGTCCGAAAACAGCATCCGGCACTCGCGCATGAGGCACAAAAAATCCAGATAGGAAACCGGAGCAACGCAGCGCACCCCGGTCAGGGTCTGCAAACGTTCCCCCAGGCCTGCGCGCTCCACGCTGGCCCGGGTACGCGGATGCATCGGGAAAAGCACGGGCCAGGGCATCTGCTGGAGCAAGCCGAACAATTCCTCCAGGGCGTCCGGGGCGTCCACGTTTTGCGGCCGGTGCATGGTGCAGAGCACGTATTCCTTTTTTTCCAGGCCATAGTCCTGCCAGGGGGCACGATCCTCCAGGCGGTCCAAGCTGGCCAGCAGGGTTTCGAGCATGGCATCCCCCACCAGATGGGCCCGACGCATGTCCATGCCCTCCCGCTCCAGGTTGCGCATGGCCGAAGGCTCGGTGGCGAACAGCAGATTCGAAAGGCAATCGGTAAGCCTCCGATTGTGTTCCTCGGGCATGCCCTCGTCAAAGGAGCGCAACCCGGCTTCCACGTGGGCCACGGGAATATCCAGCTTGCGGGCGGCCAGCGCGGCCGCCAGGGTGGAGTTCACGTCCCCCACCACCACCACGAGATCCGGCCGCTCCCGCAGGCAGATCCGTTCAAAGGCCATCATGGTCTTTCCCGTCACCTCGGCATGGGTGCCGGATCCCACGCCAAGATTGTGGTCTGGCCGGGGCAGGCGCAACTGCTCAAAAAAAACGCGGCTCATGTGATCGTCGTAGTGCTGGCCGGTATGCACGAGCCGGTGCTCCAGGCCCCGGCGGCGCAGCTCACGATGCAGCAGGGCGATCTTCATGAAGTTGGGCCGCGCGCCCACCACGCTGCACACCGTGCGGCTCAACGCGTGCCCCCGACGGCTTCCGCAGGGAGCGACACCCCGTATTCCCGGGCCATCCAGCGGGCAGTGAGCCGAATTCCCTCGGCCAGGGAGTAGGTATTCCGGTGCCCCAGATCGCGAACGCACTTGCCCGCGTCCA
Source organism: Desulfovibrio sp. (assembly GCA_028708865.1). GTDB lineage: Bacteria > Desulfobacterota > Desulfovibrionia > Desulfovibrionales > Desulfovibrionaceae > Paucidesulfovibrio. The sequence goes on from JAQVYA010000017.1 coordinate 10,734, forward strand.
GGCGCTTCACCCGGGTGGTCAGCACTTCCGAGTCCCGGTAGCTGACCAGGGCTGGGTCGGCCCCGGTGGCTTCCAGCACGGCGTCGGAAAGCTCCTCAATGGTGTGCATGCAGTCCCCGCCGATATTGTAGACCTCGCCGGGCTTGAAGTTGTCCACCACGTTGCAAAGGGTGTTCACGGTGTCCTGAAGGTAGGTGGAGGTGCGCTTATGCCCCCGGAAGACCACCCAGGGCAGGCCATGCAGTGCGCAATAGAGAAAACGGCAGTTCACGGAGCGGTACGGGGCATAGTATTCGCCGGGCCCGTAGGTGTTGAACAAACGAATGACCACGGTTTGCGTCCCAAAGAGTTCCGCCGAGTTGCGAACCTGCATCTCGTTGGTCCATTTGGTCATGGCGTAGTCGTTCATCTGCCGGATGGCGTACTCGTCGGGCACCGTTTCCACCATGAGGTCCGGCCAGTCGCCGTACACCTCGGAGGAGGAGAAATGCACCATCCGAAACCCTCGCTCTTCCTGGAGGCGGATCAGATGCTTGGTGCCCACCACGTTGGTGCGCCAGAGCTGCTCGTAGTAGTCTTCGCCGTTCCAGCGTCCGAACTCCGCGGCGCAGTTGTAGACGTAGTCAAAGGGGCCGAAGGTATCGAAGACGCGTTCGAGCTGGCGGAACTCGGCAATGTCGCAACGCACGTAGCCGGGATGCTCCATGTCGTTGCGCAGGCTGAAGGCGTATTGGTCGTGCTGGTGGTGCAGATCCAGGGAAAAGACCTGATGTCCGCGCTCGCGAAATTCCCTGACCAGTCCCTTGCCCACCGTGCCCAGACCGCCGGTAACCAAAATCTTCATGGCTCTTCCTTTGCGTGTTGCATTGCGCCCGCAGGGCAACGTCAAAAATCCGCCCCCATGCGGGAGGCGTGGTCACAATCCAGGCGGACCACGGCCAGCCCCTGACGGCGCAGGGCGTCACAGGTTTCAAAATCCAGGGCCAGGTAGACTTCGCCCGGCTCCGGACGCACAGGGCTTGCGGCCCGGCGTGCCTCGTACCCGGCGGCGGACAAGACCACCACGGCCAGGTCAGCCAGCGGCCCCGCACCCACCACGGCCACGCGCTCCGCTCCTTCCGGGATGCGAAGCTGCAAAGCCCGTTCCAGTTGCTCCGCTGTACGCCGCAAGGCGGTCAGTCCCTGCATCAGGCACGGATCCGCCGCCATTTCCCCTGGCTCGGCGCGTTCCCGGCGCAGGCGCTCCTCCACCTGGCGCAGCAGCTCGGCGCGGCGCACCACGGTCTGCATGGCGCCGTGCTTGCGGTTGCAGGCCAGGACCTCCGGCAGATGCACCAGGGGCCATTGCCGCGCAATGCGCAGCCAATAGTCCAGATCGTTGCAGACCAGATCCCGGTACCCGCCCAGCCGCTCGTACACGGCGCGGCGGTACAAAAACCCCACGCCCACGGCTCCGGGATTGACCTGCAACAGGCCGGGATAATACGGTTCAAGACGGACCGTCTCCAGCTCGTGCCCCTGGGCGTCGATGTTCACAAAATCCGTATACACCAGGACTGCGCGGCCATGCTCTTCCAGCGCGGCCACGCACTGCTCGAGAAAACGCGGCCGAAACACATTGTCCGAGGCCAGCCAGGTCAGATATTCCCCCCGGGCCAGGGCAAAGCCGCGGTTCATGGCAGCCGAGGCTCCCTGATTCTCCTGGTGCTCCACGCGCACCCGCGGATCGTCCAGCCGGTCCAGCCACGGTCCCGTGCCGTCGGTGCTGCCGTCGTCCACGACGATCAGTTCCAGGTTCTTCCAGGTCTGGCCCAGCACCGAATCCACAGCGGCCCGGATATATTCCAATTGGTTGTACGTCGGCATGATCACGCTGATCAGAGGCATGGCATGGTCCTGGGCGCCCTACGCGCCAATGGTTTTCAACTCCCGGGTGAACCGGGGGTCCCGGGCCTGCCATGACGCTTCGGCCAGGCGGGTCCAGAGTTGTTGCCTGGCGCCGTCCGGAGTCCGGGACGCCAGTTCCCGGTACAGCGGCACCAGCAGCAGGTTGCACGGCCGGACCGCGCGCAGCAGGTCCTGCACGGCCGCGGCGTCCGCCTCCGGGTCCAGCGCGGCCAGCGCCGCCACATAATCCGGATCATAATGAAACCGTTGGGCCAGCCCGGCGCACCACTGCCGACAAGCGGCCACATCCCCGAGGCTCCGCAAGGGAGCGGCCCAGACGTATTCGCGCAGATCCCCGGAAGGAGGCGGAGCCAGTTCCTCCGGGCCTCCTCGGCCAAAGCACGCGGCCGCCTGCGGGTCCACGTAGCGCCCCCGGCCCGCCAGCCAGCGTTGCAGCCGGGCGCTGGATTCCAGGTCTCCGGCCCGTTCGTACCGCTCCAGCGCCGCCTGTTCATGGCCCAGCACCTCCAGCAGCATGCCCTCTTCAACCGGTTCCGGCCCGGGCCGGACAAAACCGGCCGGGCACTGCGCCCGCAATTCCTCATAGCGGGCCTGCACCATGGGCATGGTGCGATGGTAATCGGCCTGCCGCAAGACCTTTTTCCGATTGCGCCGCATCAGGTCCGGATCGGCACGGCGCATGTCCAGGGCCCGGCGGATTCCCGAAGCCACGGACCCGGGGTCGCGATGCCGCACCACGCTGCCTTCCACGCCGTCCCGCACCCAGAAGGGAATTACGGGATGGTCCGCCACCACCGGCACCGCGCCGCAGAGCATGGCCTCGATGACCGAGGCCGGAGAGGATTCCAGGTATCCCGAATACAGGGAAAGCAAAATATCCGAGGCCGCGTAATGGGCCGCCAGCTCCTCCTGGTCCTGAATCTTGCCGCAATACACGAGCCGCTCGCGCAGGGAGGAGCGGGCCAGCAGCCCGTTGAACCCGGCCACGCCGTCGTCCGTGCTGGCATACGCCGCCATGAGCAGTCGCAAACGCGGCTCCTTGGCCGCAACCTGTTCCATGGCCTGCACCACGATATCCAGATTGGAAAAACCAGTCAGCACCCGGGGGCTGAAGACCACCACCGCGTCCGAATCCAGGCCGTACCCGGCCCGCACCTGCGCGGCCGCCCGGGAGTCGGCGCGAAAGAGCGTGCTGTCCACGCCCCAGGACGTGAGCAAAGCCTTGGATTCAGGGACCCCGGCCTGTACGCATTCACGCAGCAGCTCCGGAGAATTGGTGGTGAACAGCTCGGCCCGGGCTCCGGCCAGGGCCGTGAGCTGCCGCGCCGCCGGGGCAATGCGGGGATCACGCACCACAATGCCGTCCCAAAGTGTGACCACCAGGGGATGAAACCCCAAAAACAGGCCGAACACTCCGGGATAGTCCAGCTTGTGTACGTGGAGCACATCCGGGCCAAACGCCTCCAGCTCTTTCCGCATCCAGGCCAGGGTGTTCAACGGATCGGACCGGCCTGCACGAAAACCGCACAGCCGCAGACGCACCCGCGGCGAATATTCGGGCAATTCGGGCCACTCATGGCCCAGCACCAGCACGTCGTGCCCCTGGCGGGCAAACCAGTCCACCCGCCGGTAAAAATGTATGGAATTGGCCTGGCCGATAAAAGCTATGCGCATGTCTTCCCCGGGAGCGAACATTCATGCAGCCGTTGCTCCAGCTCCTGCCGCTCTTCCCGGGTAATCGGCCCTTTTTCCATTATGTTTAGGCTTCGCAGGGCCTTTGCCGCATCCTCCCGGCCGGACGAGGCAAAGGCGTGCCGGGCCACGGTCCAGTCCGCGTCCCGGGCATGCCGGGCCGCCCCTGCCTCCAGGCGCCGGGCCACGCTCTCCAGGTCGCCGTCCACGGCGCAGCGGGCCTTGCGCGTGCGGTACTTGTGCAGCAGGTCGGCGTGGTATTGGGCATGGTCGTGCAGCCCCACGGCGTGCATGGGAAACACGGTGCGGTACACCAGGCCGCGCGGGCGGCAAAAGGCCTCCAGGTTGTCCGATTCCGGCCGGAGCCGCTGCCCGGCTTCGGGATCGGTCCTCAAAAATTCCAGCAGCCTTTGGGACCAACGGTTGTTGTACAAATGCGCCCCGGCGCAGGTGCGGCCACGAAACTTGTCCAGCACCGTAAAGTCGATGCGGACCAGATCGTCATGTCCGTAGCAGCGGGCCACGCGCAGCATGTATTCCACGGCCCCGGGAAAAAGCAGCACGTCCGCGTCCAGCGCCAGGAGCCAGGCCGCATCCGAACGCGCTCCCAGGGCAAAGGTCTCCTGCACCGCGCTTAAAAACGGCGCCACGCCAAGCAGGCGGACATGCTCCTCCGGCCACTGGGCCACGGCCAAGTCCCGGCACCAGTCCACGGTACGCTCGCGGTTGCTGCGTATTACCACCAGCAGTTCGGACATACGAATTCAGCCGCCTCCCTTTCACGGTTCCAGGTTGCCTTTGAAAACAATACGCTGGAATCTACCGTATCTTGGCCGGAAACCCAACGCCAAATCCCGTCCGCTGTTGCCGGGCGGAACAAAAGAGCGCGGAGCGGCCGGACATTCCGACGGCTCCGCGCTGCAAATACCAACCAGGGAAAGATTCGGGAAAGAGGCGCTTTTTGGCAAGAGCCTCTTTCCCAAGGCTCTATCTTCCTTGGATATGCACTACTTGGCGTATCCCACGGCGCGTTTTTCGCGGATTACGGTCACGCGGATCTGGCCGGGGTACGTCATGTTGTTCTCGATCTTGTCGGCAATGTCCTTACAGAGCAGGTACGTGCCGTCGTCCTCCACGCGGTCCGAATCCACCATGACGCGGATTTCCCGGCCCGCCTGAATGGCGTAGGCCTTGGTCACGCCCTTGAATCCCGTGGCAATGCCTTCCAGCTCTTCCAGCCGCTTGACGTAGTTTTCCAGCAGCTCCTTGCGCGCTCCGGGACGGGCACCGGACAGGGAGTCCGCCGCCTGCACCAGGTTCGCCAGAATGGTCTGCGGCGGAATGTCCTCGTGGTGCGCGGCAATGGCATGCACAATGACCTTGGATTCGCCGTGCTTCTTGGCCAGGTCCGCGCCAATGGTGGCGTGGGGGCCTTCGATTTCATGATCCACGGCTTTGCCGATATCGTGCAGCAGCCCGGCCCGCTTGGCCTGCTTCTCATCCAGTCCCAGTTCCGCGGCCATGATTCCGCAAAGGAAGGCCACTTCCAGAGAGTGTTGCAGGACATTCTGGGAGAAGCTGGTGCGGTACTGGAGCTGGCCGAGCAGCTTGATCAGGTCCGGGTGGATGCCGTGCACGCCCACGTCAAAGGTGGCCTGCTCGCCGATCTCCCGCAGCTTGACTTCCAGCTCCTGCTCCACCTTCTTGACGATGTCCTCGATGCGCGCCGGATGGATGCGGCCGTCATGAATGAGCCGCTCCAGGGCCTGCTTGGCCACCTCCCGCCGGAGCGGGCTAAAGGCGGAGAGCACCACGGTTTCCGGGGTGTCGTCAATAATCAGGTCCACGCCGGTGGCCGCTTCCAGGGCGCGGATGTTGCGGCCCTCGCGGCCGATGATGCGGCCCTTCATGTCTTCGGACGGCAGGGTCACGGCAGTGACCGTGTGCTCGCCCGCATATTCTCCCGCGTAGCGTTGCAGGGCCAGGGAAAGAATTTCCTTGGCTTTCTTGTCCGCGGTCTCCTTGGCCTCCATTTCGATGGCCCGGATCATTTTCCCGGCTTCGTGCCGCGTGCGCGACTCGATTTCGGTCATGAGCTTTTCCCGGGCCTCTTCCGTGGTCAGGCCGGAAATCTCCTGCAACTTACGGTCATGCTCGTCCCATTGCTTGTCCAGGTCCTCCTGACGGTCTTCCAGATCCTTTTCCAGCTTGATGAGCCGTTTTTCCATCTGGTTGACTTCGGATTCCTTGCCCGCGACCTTTTCGAGCTTGCGTTCCAGGCGCTCCTCCTTTTCCTGAAGGCGCGTCTCCTGTTTCTTCAGCTCGTTTTCGCGGTTTTTAAACTCCTTTTCCTGCTCTTTTTTCTGTGCGTAAATCTCATCCTGCGCCTGAAGGCGCAGTTCCTTTTTGAGGGCGTCCGCTTCCTTGCGGGCCTCTTCCACGATGCGGTTGGCAAGCTCGTTGGCATCGCCCAACTTTTTCGCGGAGATATGTCTATGCAGCAGGTATCCCGTGCCGGTTCCGGCCACGAGCCCCACCAGGGCAAACAGCGCTTCCAACATGGCGCACTCCTTGGTGATATGTTGACAGGCTCACACCTGATATTTCGCCCGTGGTGTGCTTTGCACACGGGCGGTCGTCACTCGCATTCGGTGGGCGCGTGAGGAAGCGTCGGCCAGGATGCCGAACAAGGGCGGGAAAAGGGAGAGGCGCAACCCCGAAAATCCGGGCGGGCGCTCACGTTTTTACGCGAGGCCCGGCCGGATCACCAGAGCATGGCAGAACCCCGGGAGGCCGTGTTGCCGTCAGTTTTGAACCTGGTTTGACCAGGTGGGCTCCGCCGACCACCGTCAGGCTTCCCGGCAGGGCCGGGCATGCGCACGGGTTGGCCTGGGCTTGGATCCCGTTTTGAGAGTATTGGCTCAAAAACCATCGGACAATCACTAACTCCCCAGGGTATTTGCCATTTTGCAACCGGACCTATGATCGGTCCGGATTATCTCTCCAAAAGCTCGCCGATTCGGTCTTCCATCTGCCTCCGGGCCGCCTCAGACTCCAAAAAGTCGTCGGCCAGCCCGAGGGCCACGCACGCGAGCAGCTTATCTTTGCTTATGCTGCCACCGCTCTTGCTCAAGCTGTTCAGTCGCTCTTCAAGCAGGGCCTTGGCGGCTTCGATGCGGTCCGCTTCAGCGTCGGTCCGGAACGTGACTTCCAACCCACACAGGGACAGGGAATAGCGCGGCATGGCACGTCCCCTATCCGGACTGTTCCTCGATCCGCTCCAGGAGGCGTTCGATGCGGGATTGCACCTGCCGCCTGTTGTCGGTTTCCTGCTCGACCAGTGCTTTCAGGCGTTGGTTTTCTTCTTCCAACGTCTTTATTTTATTCAGCATCTCGTCAAACTTTGATTCCAGCCGAGCAATGATTTCCATGTTTCCGTACTATCCCGTTCTTTGTCGAAAATCAAGAGCGCGTCCGGCGACGCACCATATTGGTCTGCCGACCCCGCGCCACACCTAACTGGCCGTCGGGAACGTCCTTGGTGATCACGGATCCGGCCGCCACCAGAGAATTTTCCCCCACGGTGACCGGCGCCACCAGCGCGGTATTGGAACCAATAAAAGCCCCATCCTTGATCACGGTGCGGTGCTTGTTCTTCCCGTCGTAATTGCAGGTAATGGTGCCCGCGCCCAGGTTCACGCCCGCGCCCACGTCCGCATCGCCCACATAGGTCAGGTGGTTCACCTTGGCCCCCTGGCCCAGGGTGGCCTTTTTCACTTCGCAGAAGTTGCCCACCCGGGCACCGGGCCGCAGCACGGCCTGGGGCCGCAGACGCGCATAGGGGCCCACGATGCAGTCCAGCCCCACTTCGGCCTCTTCCAGGTGCGAAAAGGCCCGCACCAGGGCTCCCGAGGCAATGACGCTGTTCTCGATGCGCGTATTGGACTGCACCACCGCTCCCTGGGCCACCCGGCTGTCGCCGTACAGCTCCAGCGGGCCGTGCAGCACGGCTCCAGGCTCCAGCTGCACTTCCGGGCCGATGATCGCGCTTTCCGGCGCATGGATGATCACGCCCTGGTCCAACCAGCGGGAAACAATGCGTTTGCGCAGGGTAAATTCCGCCTGGACCAGCTCCTTGGGGGAATTCACGCCCATGAGATTGGGGTCGCTCCCGCAATTGTAGCCCACAACCACGCGGCCGCGCTCTACGCCCAGCCGGACAAGGTCGGTGATGTAATATTCGCCGCTATTGTTCTCGCGGGTCAGCTCGCCAAGCAGGTCCTTGACCGCGGCCAGGCGCAGCAGGTAAAGCCCCGCGTTCACCTCGCCGGTCAGGGGACCATGTTCCGCAATGTCGTAATCCTTGGCCTCCACCACAGCGCGCACCTGTCCCTCCTTGGTGCGGATCACGCGGCCAAATCCCCCTGGATCCTTGAGCGTGATGGTCATGAAGGCCACATCGGCCTGCATGTCCCGGGTGGTGGACTCCAAAAAGCCCTCCAGCGGGGCACTGCCCATGAGCGGCGTGTCGCCGTTGACCACGAAAACATTTTCGCAGCCCATGCGTTCCAATTCGTCAAAGGATTCCATGAGAGCGTGTCCCGTGCCGAGCTGCTCGGCCTGGACGATGAATCCGGACGCCTGGTCCGGAAAACGGCGGGCCACTTCCTCCCGGCCGTGCCCCACCACGGTGCGCACGCTTTGCCCGAAAAGAGGCTGAAGCGCCTTATAGACATAGTGGAGCATGGGTTCGCCCAGGATTTCCTGAAGCACCTTGGGGCGAGGGGAATGCATGCGGGTGCCTTTGCCCGCTGCCAGCACCAGGGCCGCTGTCTTGCTCTCGTACACGATTTGCGCTCCTTGCTGTGGAAAAACCTTCGCCGAAGGAAGTAGCTTGTCCAGCCGCGCATGGCAACCCCGTCCCGGCAAGGAGACAGCTCGGCACGACCCAGAAAACTTTTCAACATGCCGGACGGCCGCCCGGACGAGCCGGTGGAACCCTTGCTTCCGGCCCGGCAATCTTTCTTTTTCCCCAAAAAAACGGGCGGACCGGAAAAACCGATCCGCCCGTTGTTGGCGTTTTTTGACGTGTCTGGTGCCTGTGCTAGCAGGTACCTGCCTGCGAACCGCTTTCACGGCAGCTCATGCGGGCGATGGCCCGCCGCATGGCCGCCTGATTGCGGGCCCAGTCCACGTTCTCCTTGGCCTTGGCTGAACGCTGTTCAGCACGTTCACGGGCTTTGCGAGCGCGATCGATGTCGATCTCGGACGCCTTTTCCGCGACTTCGGCCAGCACTGTCATCTTGTTTCCGCTCACTTCGGCGAACCCGCCGGCCACAAAGACGTAATACGACTTACCGCCGGTCTTATAGTGCAGGTTGCCGATGCCCAAAGCGGAGAGGAAGGGAATGTGGTTCGGCAGTACGCCGAACTCGCCGAGGGCCCCGGGGGCGCCCACGTATTCCACGTCCTCTGACAGCACTTTCCTGTCGGGCGTGACGATTTCGAGAAGCAGGGTATTCGCCATGACCACCTCTTCTATGCGTTCTTGGCTTTTTCGACCGCCTCTTCAATGCCGCCGCACATGTAGAAGGACTGTTCGGGCAAGTCATCATACTTGCCGTCGAGGATGTCGCGGAAAGCGCGAATGGTGTCTTCCAGCTTGACGTACTTGCCGGGAACGCCGGTAAAGGCCTCGGCAACGTGGAACGGCTGGGACAGGAAGCGCTGCATCTTACGCGCGCGGGACACGGTGAGCTTGTCCTCGTCGGAGAGCTCGTCCATACCCAGAATGGCGATGATGTCCTGAAGTTCCTTGTACTTCTGCAAGACCTGCTGCACTTCACGGGCGGTAAAGTAGTGCTCCTCGCCCAGGACCAGCGGGTCCAGGATGCGGGAGGTGGAGTCCAGCGGGTCCACCGCGGGGTAAATGCCCAGCTCGGCGATCTGGCGGGACAGAACCAGAGTTCCGTCCAGGTGCGAGAAGGTCGTGGCCGGGGCGGGGTCGGTGAGGTCGTCCGCAGGGACGTACACGGCCTGCACCGACGTGATGGAGCCCTTGTTGGTGGAGGTGATGCGCTCCTGCAGGGCGCCGAGGTCGGTGCCCAGGGTGGGCTGGTAACCCACGGCGGAAGGCATGCGGCCCAACAGCGCGGACACTTCGGAACCGGCCTGGGTGAACCGGAAGATGTTGTCGATGAAGAGCAGCACGTCCTGGCCTTCCTCGTCGCGGAAGTACTCAGCGCTGGTCAGGCCGGTGAGGGCCACGCGGGCACGGGCTCCCGGGGGCTCGTTCATCTGACCGTACACCAACGCGGCTTTCTCCAGAATGCCGGCTTCCTTGAACTCGTGATACAGGTCGTTGCCCTCGCGGGTACGCTCACCCACACCGGCAAACACGGACAGGCCGCCGTGCTGCTTGGCGATGTTGTTGATCATCTCCATGAGGATAACAGTCTTGCCCACGCCGGCGCCGCCGAACAGACCCATCTTGCCGCCTTTGGGGAAGGGGATCAGCAGGTCCACGACCTTGATGCCGGTTTCCAGCAGTTCCACCTTGGTGGACTGCTCGGTGAAGTTCGGGGCAGGACGGTGAATCGGCATGTGCTTCTTGGCGTCGATGGGGCCCATTTCGTCCACAGGACGGCCCACCACGTTGATGATGCGGCCCAGGGCCTCTTTGCCCACCGGCACGGAGATGGCCTCGCCAGTGTCGTTCACATCCATGCCGCGGACCAGACCTTCAGTGGCGTCCATGGCAATGGTGCGGACCACGTTGTCGCCCAGATGCTGGGCCACTTCGCAGATCAGTTCGGGCGCGTCCGTGTTGTTCGGGTTTTTGATCTCCAGCGCGTTCATGATGCTGGGCAGGTTGCCTTCAGGAAACTCCACGTCGACAACCGCGCCGATAACCTGCACGATTTTTCCAACGTTGCTCATTGCTCTTCCCCTTTTTATCCATTCAGCGCTTCAGCGCCGCCGACGATGTCCATCAGTTCCTTGGTAATGACCGCCTGCCGCGTCTTGTTGTAGAGCAGGGTCAGGGAATCGGTCATATCATCACAAGCCCTGGTCGCGTTGTCCATGGCGGCCATCCGCGCCGCGTGCTCGGACGCGGAGGTGTCCAGCAGGCCGCGGTAAACCTGGACCTTGATGAACCGCGGGAGCAGTTCGGCCAGCAGGCCTTCCACGGAAGGCTCGTAGATGAATTCCTGGGAGGCGGCGGCTTCACCGCCTTCTCCGGGTTCGGCTTCCTCGGGCGCGAGGGGCAGCACGGGCAGAACAACGGGCTCCTGCCGGGCCATGCTGATGAACTCGCCGTACACGAGGGTGGCTTCGTCCAGTTCGCCCCGGATGTAGGCATCAATGATCATGTTGCCCACTTCCATGCCCAGGGTGAAGTCAAAGGACCCCATGGCGTCGCGGTAGCTCTTGACGATTTCGTGTTCGAGCTTTTTGGCCGCATCCGCACCTTTCTTCCCGACGCAGTAGAATTTGACCGTTTTTCCTTCGGCCGCCTTCTCCGCGGCCAGCTTGACGGCCGCCTTGATCAGGTTGGTGTTGAAACTGCCGCAAAGACCGCGGTCGGAGGTCACCAATACGATACCGGTGGTTTTGATCTCTTCGCGCACCTCAAGGAGGGGGTGCACAGAGGGGTCGGCCCCGCCGGCCAGTTCGCGCAGCATCTCATAGAACTTGGCAGCATACGGGCGGAACCGTTCGATCCGCTCCTGCGCCCGACGCAGCTTGGCCGAGGCCACCATGTTCATGGCCTTGGTGATCTGCTTTGTCTTCTTGATGCTTGCGATCTTGTTTTGAACATCCCTAAGTGATGCCATGAGTCACCCCCCAGGGTTAAGCGCGGAAGCCTTTCTTGAACTCTTCGATGGCGTCCCCGAGCTTTTTGATCAGGCTGTCGTCCAGGGCCTGTTTCTCCTTGATCTCCGCCAGAACGTCGGCCTTGGAGTTGCGCATAAAGTCGAGCAACTCGGCCTCAAACTTGCGGATGGCCTCGACAGGGACATCATCCATGTAGCCCTTGGCGCCAGCAAAGATGGACGCGACCTGATCCTGGACTTCCAGGGGCTGGTACTGGGGCTGCTTGAGCAATTCCACCATGCGCGCGCCGCGGTTGAGCTTGGCCTGGGTGGCCTTGTCCAGGTCGGAGCCGAACTGCGCAAAGGCGGCCAGCTCGCGGTACTGGGCGAGGTCCAGGCGCAGGGTACCGGCGACCTGCTTCATGGCTTTGATCTGGGCGGCGCCACCCACGCGGGAGACGGACAGGCCCACGTTAATAGCGGGGCGCACACCGGCGTTGAACAGGTTCGGCTCCAGGTAGATCTGACCGTCAGTGATGGAGATCACGTTGGTCGGGATGTACGCGGAAACGTCGCCGGCCTGGGTTTCGATGACGGGCAGGGCGGTCAGGGAACCGGCACCGTACTTGTCGTCCATTTTCGCGGCGCGCTCCAACAGGCGGGAGTGCAGGTAGAACACGTCGCCGGGGAAGGCCTCACGTCCCGGGGGACGGCGAAGCAGCAGGGACATCTGGCGGTAGGCCACGGCCTGCTTGGAAAGGTCGTCGTAGATGATCAGGGCGTGCTTGCCGCTGTCGCGGTAGTACTCGGCCATGGCGCAGCCGGAGTACGCAGCGATGAACTGCAACGGCGCGGGCTCGGAAGCGGTGGCGGAGATGATGGTGGTGTATTCCATGGCGCCGTACTTGCGCAGGGTGTCGGCAACCAGGGCCACGGAGGCCTTTTTCTGGCCGACGGCCACGTAGAAGCAGTGCACGTCCGTATTCTTCTGCGCCAGGATGGCGTCCACACCGATGGCGGTCTTGCCCACCTGGCGGTCGCCGATGATCAGCTCGCGCTGGCCGCGTCCCACCGGGGTCATGGCGTCAACGGCCTTCAAACCGGTGTAGCAGGGTTCATGCACGGACTTACGGGGAATGATGCCGGGAGCCTTCAGCTCCACGGGACGGGTTTCCGTGGCTTCCAGGGGTCCGAGACCGTCAATGGGCTGGCCCAGAGGATCGAGGACGCGGCCCATGACGGCATCGCCGACGGGCACGGAGAAGATCTGGCCGGTCCGCTTGACCGTGTCGCCTTCCTTGATGTGCGTGTCTTCGCCGAGCAGCGCGACACCCACGTTGTCCTCTTCCAGGTTGAGCACCATGCCCTTGACGCCGCCGGGGAACTCCAGCAGCTCCATGGCCATGGCGTTCTCAACGCCGTGAACGCGGGCGATGCCGTCACCGACGTAGAGGACGGTGCCGGTCTCGCTCATCTCGACCCGAGACTCATAATTTTGAATTTGATCTTCAATGATCTTGCTGATTTCTTCTGCTTTGATCTGCATGGCCCTACTCACCCCTTTTGATCTGTTCTTTCAAAATGTCGAGCTGAGCGCGGAGGCTCGCGTCCAGCACTTTGTCGCCAACTTTGAGCACGACGCCACCGAGAATCTCCGAGTCGGCGGCGAAATCCAGATCGAGTTTCTTTCCGGTCTGATTTTCCAGCTTTTCGGTCAGCTCTTTGCGACGAGCGTCCGACAGCTCAAAGGCGGTGACCAGGGAGCCTGCGACGACGCCCTGTGCCTGGTCGAGCATTTTCTGGTAATCGGCGGCAATGAAAGGCAGCACGTCCACCCGGCCTTTTTCGGCCAGAAGGTCGCAGAAGTTCTGCATCATCGGACCGACAGACACTTTTTCCGCAATCTTTTTCAGCACGGCTTTTTTTTCATCTGCGCTGAAGGCGGGGTTCTTGAAAAACGAGAACGCCTCGGGCGAACCGTCGAGAACACCGGCGAGCGCGGACAACTCCTTGCCGAACGCCTGCAGCTCTTGATCACCGGCCTTGCGGCCCACGGCGAAGAGAGCTTTGGCGTATCTGCGAGCTACAACGTTCCCGGTCAATTGAGCACCACCTTTGTTAAGTATTCGTCCACAAGACGCTCATGGTCCTTTTCGGAAAGTTTTTCCCGGACCATTTTGGCGGCGGCGTCGGCCACGAGTTCGGCCATATCGGCGCGCATGGCGTCCATGGCGGCCTTGGCCTCGTTTTCGGCCGTGCGCTTGGCCTGTTCCTTCATGGCCTCAGCATCGCGCTCGGCCTTCTCGATGATGGCGACCCTCATGGCCTCGCCCTGCTTTTGGGCGTCGTCGAGAATTTTCTGCTTTTCCTGGTTCAGGTTGGCAATGCCGCGTTCCACGTTCCGGAGCTTTTCCTCAGCCTGCGCCTTGCGCGTCTCCAGATCGTCGAGTTCCTCACGGATTTCCTTTCTCCGCCCGCCGAAGAGAGCCTTCAGCTTGTCGCCGGCCGCCCACCAGATGATGCCGATGAAAAGCACCAAGTTGGCGACACGAAGAGCGAAGTTGCCCCAGGGGATGCCGTGAGCCTCCGCATGACCTCCCTCTTGCGCGGCCTCTGCGGCCTCCGCGCCGTGCCCGGTGGCGAACGCGACGCCGACCAGCCCCAGCACGAAAGCGCCGACCAGCGCCCAGAGTGCGAACCGTCTCAGTTTCAAAACGAACCCCTCCTTACCGATCAGTTATGCATGGCCAAGGATCTTGTCCGTGGCCTTCTGCGCGTAGCCGTCCACATCCTTCTTCAACACATCCATGGCGCTCTTGACCTGCGACTCGATCTGCGCCTCGGCCTCGCGCAGCGTGGCTGCGGCCTGCTGCCCCGCGACGGACATGAGTTCCTGCTCCTTGGCCGTGCCCTCGGCCTTGAGCTGGTTGCGCACCTCCACGCCTTCCTTGCGGGCGGCGTCCAAGGCGGCCTCATAATCACGGAGCTTGGTCTCGGCATCGGAGGTGAACCGCTCGATGCCGCCCATCTGCTCGGCCATCAACTCCTTGCGCTTCTGGATGATGCCCCGGATGGGCTTGATCAGCGCCCAGTTCAGCAGCACCACGAGCAGTAGGAAGTTGACGAATTGGATGAAGATTGATTTATCCGGTATAACCATAAGCTCTCCCCCGACTGAGGTTGTGAAATTTGGGTCAAAGTGCTTGCGCTTTATCTCACTTTGCCTGCCCTGTCAAAGGCTTTTTCAGAAAAGCCCGTCAGGTCGATCCCTCCAACCACTGGAAAAAACGAGAAATCCAAAGACAAGACCGAAGGTTGGTCAGCTCTCGGACGAGGCCGGCAACGCGTCCTGGGAGCCCATGGTCAGCTTTCCTTCCAGAATGGCCCCCTCGTCCATGATCAGGACCGGGGTGCGGATGTCGCCCTTCATGTCCGCGGTTTTCTTCAGCGAAACCTTTTGCCGCGCCTCCACCTGGCCTGTGAGCCGTCCAGAAAGCACGAGCTGCCCCACCAAGATGGAGCCTTCCACCACGGCATCCTTGCCGATGACCAGGGTTCCGTCCGACTCCACCTCGCCCGTGAAGCTGCCGTCAATGCGTACGGAGCCCTGAAAGTTCAATTTCCCGTTATAGTTGGTTCCCGCCCCAAGAAAGGCGTTGATCTCGTCCTTCGCCATCGTGTCTCCTCCTCTCGTCCGCCGCAGCGGATCAGACCTTTTTGAACAGGAATCTGCGCATGGAAACATTGAGCACTAGGCCCACCAGGCAGAAGTTCACCAAGGTGGCGCTGCCGCCATAACTCAAGAATGGCAGGGGGATACCAACCACTGGCATGATCCCCAGCACCATACCCATATTTATAAGGATTTGCCAGAAAAAATAGAAGAACACTCCTGCGGCGAGGTAGCTGCCAAAAAGATCCTTGGCGTCCCGGGCCACTTGTGCAATTTGGAACAAGAAGGCGCAAAACAGGCTCAGCAGCACCATGCAGCCCACAAAGCCCCACTCCTCCGCAAAGACGGCCAGGGCAAAATCCGTATGCTTTTCCGGAAGGAAGCGGTAATGACTCTGGGTGCCGCCCAAAAAGCCCTTGCCCCATATTTCTCCCGAACCCACGGCGATTTCGGACTGGAGCTTGTGGTATCCCGCGCCCTTGGGGTCGCTCTCAGGATTCAGAAAGGAAACAATGCGCCGCTTCTGATAGTCGTGCAGGGTGAACCAGCCCAAAGGCAGCATGGCCGGAAACGCCACCACCGCCGTCCGCAGCACCCGGGAAGTCAGCCCGCGATAAAGCACCATGCCGCCCAGGATGAGCAGCACGGAAAGACCCGAACCCAGGTCCGGCTGCTTGACCACCAGCAGAGCCGGAATCGAGCAGACGCCCACCACCGCTCCCAGAGGCAGAAAGTCCAGCTTGCCCGTATCCCGGGAAAGCAGGCGCGCCCCCAGAATCAGCACGCTGATCTTGGCCAGCTCACTGGGCTGGAAGTGCATGAATCCCAGGTCCAGCCAGCGGCGAGCCCCATAGATGGTCTTGCCCACGAAGAACACGGAAATGAGCAGCACCACGGTGACCCAAAACAGGGGCCAGGCCGCGGTTTTCAGATGCCGGTAATCCACGAGCATGAAAATGGCCATGCAGGGCAGGCCCATGAGCCCCCAGATGAGCTGCTTTTGAAAATAGGGGTCCACGTTGAGCCCCTCCTCCATGCGGAAGCCGCTGGCCGAGTACAGGTTCAGCACGCCGAGAAAAAAGAGCACGGCTGTGATGCCCACCAGAGGCCAGTTGATGGAGAGGAGCATTTTTCGTTCCATGGGTCCTCGTCTTCCGCTGTGCAGGCAGCATGCCCGGCACAAAGAGCGGCTTTTTCGTGCAGCCCGGGGCCGCCTCAGCGATGCCCGCGCCCGGCGCGGGGAAACAGGTAATCCAGGCAGGCCTTGACCACGGGCCCGGCCCCGGAAGAGCCGTGCAGGCCGTGCTCCACCATGACCACTACGGCATAGCGCCGCCCGTCGCGCTCGCCAAATCCCGCCATCCAGGCGTGGTCGCGAAGGGCATAGGGAATCTCATGGTCCTTGAGGGCCTTGAGTTCATCCGTGAGCCGCGTGACCTGGGCCGTTCCGGTCTTGGCTCCCACGGTCACCCCCGGGGTGCGGGCGCGCCAGCAGGTGCCGGACGGGTCCACCACGGTATGCACCATGGCTTTTTTAATCAGGTCGCGCTGGTCCCCGGTGAGGGGCACCTCGCCCTGCACCTCGGGCTCGGCGTCGGCCAGGAGCTGCGGCTTGAGCAATTGGCCGCCGTTGATCAACGCGGAAATGTACCGGGCCACTTGCAAAGGCGTCACCAGAGTATATCCCTGGCCAATGGAAAAGTTCAGATCCTCGCCCTTTTGCCAGCGTTCGCCATAGGTTTTTTCCTTCCACTCCCGCGTGGGGATGTTGCCACCCTTTTCATGGGGCAGGTCAATGCCCGTGGGCTTGCCAAAGCCGGAGGCAAAGGAAAATTCACTGATGCGGTCCACGCCCAGCTTCATGCCCAGACGGTAGAAGTACACGTCGCAGGATTCCACCAGGGCGCGACGCAGGTTGACGTGGCCGTGGCCGCCCCGCCGCCAGCAGCGGAAGGTATGGCTGCCCAGAGTAAGATGACCGGGGCAGAACACTGTTTCCGCGGGGTTGAGCATATTCTCGTGCAGGCCGCACCCGGCCATGA
The DNA here is from genome assembly GCA_028708865.1 of Desulfovibrio sp. Classification (GTDB taxonomy): domain Bacteria; phylum Desulfobacterota; class Desulfovibrionia; order Desulfovibrionales; family Desulfovibrionaceae; genus Paucidesulfovibrio. The sequence goes on from JAQVYA010000017.1 coordinate 27,866, forward strand.
CGATCTTGAACACGGACCCGGGCGGATACGCGGACTGGGTCACCCGGTTGAGCAGGGGGTGGCGGGGGTCGTCGGACAGTTCGCGCCACTCCTTGGTACTGATGCCGCCGGTAAAATGGTTGGCGTCAAAGGTGGGCTCGCTCACCAAAGCCAGCACCTGGCCTGTGTCCGCGTCCATGACCACCACCACGCCTTCCTTGCCCGCCATGCCCTTGTGCACGAGCTGTTGCAGGCCCAGGTCGATGGAGAGGGTCACGTCCTCCCCGGCCCGCGGCGGCAGGGTATTCACCTCGGCCATGCGCCGGCCCGTAACGTCCACCTCGAACTCCCGCACGCCCTTGATGCCCCGCAGCCGGGTCTCCATGACCTTTTCCAGCCCGAGCTTGCCCACATGGTCGCCGAGCGACAGCCCCTGATCCCGTTCCAATTCGGCCTCATTGGCCTCGGCCACGTATCCCAGCACGTGGCAGAACAAATCCCCGTGGGTGTAATTGCGGCGGGAACGGACCAGAATCTCCAGTTCAGGCCAGCGCAACTTGTTGGCCTCCACCAGGGCCACTTCCTCAAACCCCAGATCATGACTGATGATCAAGGGTTCAAAGGGCTTCACCTTGCCCCGGCCCTTGCGGTAGACCTCGCCCACCTTTTCCCGGTCCAGGCCCAGCCAGCGGCTGACCTCGTCCAGGGTGGCTTCCACGTCGCGGCAATCCTCGCGCACAATGCCCAAGGCGTAGGCGGGTTCATTGGTGGCCAGCAATTGCCCGCCCCGGGCGCGCACCAGACCGCGGGGCGCGTAGACGTGCTCCTGCCGAAGCTGGTTGGCCCGGGCCTTGCGGGCGAAATCCTGCCCCTCGTGCACCTGGAGATACCAAAAGCGCAGGGTAAAAAGACAAAAAAGCAACAACACGAGCAACTGCAACAGCAATTGCCCGTGGCGGGGAGGCTCCTTGTCCTGGGGGCTAAGCAGTCCGCTCATCTTCCTTCAATCGCTCCGGGAACAGTTTGTGGATCACGTACCAGAGCACCGGGAACAGCGCAGCCTGGGCCGCGGATTCCCAAACGACATGATGCCAGGAAAAATGCATCCCCTCCAGGCGGATCAGGGAAAAGGTCAGGACAAAGTGCAGCGCACCGAGAAACGCGCCAAGCAGCACCATGAGGGCCACGCTGCGCGGATCGAAAAAACGCCGTCCCAACTGAAAGAACAGCAGGGTCAGGCCGTACCAGGCCGCTCCGTAGCCAAAGCCCAGGCCGCCCATGCCATCCTGAAGCAGTACCGCGGCCACCAGCAGCCAGAACGAGCTGCGCCACCAGCGTTCCTCCTGGAGGCTGACCACCACGCCCGGCACGATGAAATCCAGCCCCGGGAAAAAAAATTGCAGCCACACGGCCACCAGGCAAAACAGGGCCCACCAGACCACGCCGAACATCTCATTCGCCTCCGGCCGGTTTGACGACGGGCCGCATGAGCAGCGCCTCCTCCAGCTCGCGGGGATCCACCAGGGGCCGGGCCTCCACATCCAGGAACAGGGAGAGTTCGGAACGGTTCACCCGGGTGATCACGGCCACGGGAAGCCCCTTGGGATAAATGCCGGCCATGCCCGAAGTGACCAGCAGTTCGCCGGGCTGCAAGTCCGCATTGATGTTCATGTAGCGCACGGCCAGTTCCTTGCCCGGTCCGCGACCAAAGGCCACGCCCTTGGTGCGGTGCTCCTGGCCCAGCACGGCCACGGCGCTGTTCACGTCCGTCAGCAGCAGAACCTGGGACACGGAAGCCCCGGCCTCGAGCACCCGGCCCACCACGCCCCGGGTGGTCACCAGGGGCATGTCGTCGGCCACGCCGCCAAACAGGCCCTTGTCCACCAAAATGGTTTCCAGGGCTGCGGCCGGTCCCATGCGCTGCGCCACCACGCGGACCCCTTCCGTGGTCCAGCCCTTGGGCGGATGGAAGCGGAGCAGCCGTTCCAGCCGGCGGGCGGAAACCGCCTGCTCACGCAGGGCCACGTTTTCCAGGGCGATGCGGTCCAGCTCCTGCCGCAGGCGTTCGTTTTCCCGTTCCACGCCCACGAGAAAGGCGTAGCGCCTCCACAGGTTCGAGGTTTTTTCCTCAATCCAGCGGCCAGGCTGCATAGCCCAGCCCGTCAGCTCCAGACCGGTGACCGAAGTGAACGCGTCAAGATGCCCGGTGCGCAGGTTCCAGGTGTACAGGGCCAGATACACGAAGAGCCCGGCCAGGGCGATGACGGCGAGCCTGCGGGGCCTCACGGGCTAGTCCGAACAAATCTCGCGGTAGAGGTCGATATTGTCCAGTGCGCGGCCAGACCCGAGCACCACCGCCGTGAGCGGGTCGTCCACCACGGTGATGGGCAGCTGGGTCTCGTGCTGGAGCAGGGCGTCCAGGCCGTTGAGCAGTGCGCCGCCGCCCGTGAGCACGATGCCCCGGTCCACGATGTCCGCGGCCAGTTCAGGCGGGGTCTGTTCCAGGGCGATGCGCACGCCCTGCACAATGCCGTCCACCTGCTCGGCAATGGCTTCCCGCACTTCCTCGTCGTTGACGGTGCGGTTCTGGGGAATGCCGGTCACCAGGTCGCGTCCCTTGATCTCCATTTCCCGCTCACCGTCCACGGGATAGGCCGATCCCACGGTCATTTTGATTTCCTCGGCCGTGGACTCACCGATGAGCATGTTGTACTTGCGCTTGACGTACTGCATGATGGCTTCATCCATCTTGTCGCCGCCGATGCGCACGCTCTTGGCGTAGACAATGCCGGAAAGGGAGATGACCGCGATTTCCGTGGTTCCGCCGCCGATGTCCACCACCATGTTGGAGGTGGGTTCGGTGATGGGCAGGTCCGCGCCGATGGCCGCGGCCATGGGCTCCTCGATGAGGTAGACCTCGCGTGCCCCTGCGGATTGGGCCGATTCCTTGACCGCGCGCTTTTCCACCTGGGTGATGCCGGTGGGTACGCAGATCATGATCCGGGGGCGCACCAGCCGCCGGGAGTTGTGTACTTTGGAAATGAAGTGGCGCAGCATGGCTTCGGTAACTTCGAAGTCCGCGATCACGCCGTCCTTCATGGGCCGGATGGCCACGATGTTGCCGGGGGTGCGGCCGAGCATTTTTTTGGCTTCCGCGCCCACGGCCAGCACGGCCTTGCCGCCGCGCGAATCCTTTTTCACGGCAACCACGGACGGCTCGGACAGCAGCACGCCCTTGCCTTTGACATATACCAGCGTATTGGCCGTTCCCAGGTCTATGGCCAGATCCGTGGAAAACGAGCCTACGAATTTGTCGAAAACTTTCATTCGGTTTGCTTCCCCTGCGAGGTGAACGGATGGTATCGCCGGGCTGGACAGGCGCTTCGGCGCGTGCCACAAGCGATCATGCAATTGACCTAACAGAAGAACCCTTGAGGAGCAACAGCTCGCCTGCATTCAAGACCATGAATCCCCAGCCCCCCTACCGCACCCTTTCCGCGCATCTGCGCGCCCGCTTTGGTCAGCGCGTGCAGAAAATTCCTTTGGACGCGGGCTTTTCCTGCCCCAACCGGGACGGCACTCTGTCCGTCTCGGGCTG
>JAQVYA010000144.1 GCA_028708865.1 Desulfovibrio sp.
GGCCTGCTTCAAAATACTGAGGATCTGGGTGTCGGTGAAACGCGATTTCTTCATGTAGAATCTCCTTCGGTCTGGATACTGGAAAATTCTACTTTTCAGAACCACTAATTTCCGGGGGGATTACCCCATGACCAGAAAGATGGCGAGAACCGGAGGCGCCATGGTCACCATGAGCCCGGCGACCAGCTTTGTTTTGATGGAAATCTTCATGCCTGCCCCTTTGCTGATGAATCATGAAGTGCGATCCGCAATGGCTCTCCAAGGTGCCGCTGCACGGGCTCAACTCTGCCCGGCTGCGACGGATTGTATGGAGGCTTTGCCAGGATAGCACAACAGCAGGGACAAAAACAATCAGCATGTGTTTCGGAACAATGCGTTGCTCGGCGTTGGTTTCGTCAGATCCACCCCGGTTCCACCCGGCGTTCGCTCTCCTCGTTTCCGGTGTTTACCGTGGCTTTGGGTTCGATGAGCATGACCTTGGCTTCCGCAGGGCAGACCGGCATGTGGCGCACGCCGCGGGGTACCACGATCAATTCGCCCGGCCGCACGGAAACGTCGCGATCCTCGAATCGCATGGTCAGTTCCCCTTCCACCACGAAGAACAGCTCGTCCTCTTTGTCGTGGGAGTGCCAGAGAAATTCGCCTTCCAAGCGGGCGAGTTTAACGTACATGCCGTTCATTTCGGCCACGACTTTGCCCTGCCATTGTTCATGAAACAGAGCGAATTTTTCCTTCAGGGATACCTTGTCCGGAGCAGTGGACGGGCAGTGGGACATGAGACCTCCTTGACCATGGCGTTGCAGTGGACGGTTATTGCTGGAATTTGCCGTTGGACTTCGGGACCGCCGCGGGGGCTGTCGATTTCGGCATCATTTAAACGTTCAGATCCTGGTTTCGGTCTGGTTCCGGGACCCGGCGTTCCTGAACGGGGATTTCCGGTCCGGCCGTCTCCTTGACCGGGCGCAGGGCAATGACCGTCCGGGTGGACGTGACGGCTGGAATATCGTTGATCTGAAGCAGGATGTCCTCCAGGTCTTCGGTGTCGGCGCAGCGCACCTTAGCTAGAAAGCACTCCTCGCCAGCCAAGTGAAAGGCTTCCTCCACGCCCGGGGTGCGGGTCAGGGCCGAAGCCACCTCCGGCGCCTGGCGATGGGGAGCGATGCGGATGCCAACGAAGGCCAGCAGTTTTTGTCCGAGGGAATGGGCGTTCAGGATCGCCGAGTACCCGCGAATGACGCCCCGAGCCTCGAGTTTGCGCACCCGCTCGTGCACGGCCGACGTGGTCAGCCCCACGCGCCGGGCCACCTCGGCATTGGGTGTCCGGGCGTCGTGGCGCAGGATTTCTAAAATTTGCCGGTTGATCTGGTCCATTTCTGCAAAATTCATAATTACAAATGATATATCGAAAAAAGAGAACAGGTCAATTGCAGAATGATGTTCTTTTCGTCTGATTGTCGATGAAGTGCCAGGATGGCTGTTGTAGGGAGGGCGGAAAGGACAGAGGGGAAAGGTGAAAAAAGCAAGGCCCTGGAAGTCAGAGCCCTGCAACAGGTTAATAGCGGTTGAATTCGTCGTCATCCAACGCGATTACTTCCTCAGGAGCGGGTTCGCGACGTCGGGCCGGTTGCTCGGCCCAAGCGGCGGCGGACTGACGGCGGGAGTCGCCGTTGCCGCTTTGCAGCCGCGCCGTGGCGGATTGTTGAGGCAGCGGCCTGGGGGCGGCGGAACGCGTGGTCAGCGAACGCCCATTATCGTGCCCCTTGAGGCGGAAGCGCTGCAACAGAGTGCGCAACTGCATGGCCTGGGAGGACAATTCTTCTGCGGCTGAGGCGGTTTCTTCCGAACTGGCGGTGTTTTGCTGCGTGACCTGATCCACCTGGGCCAGTCCTTCGTTGATCTGGCCCACGCCTTCGGCCTGTTCCGTGGAAGCGGCAGCGATTTCCGCCACCAAGTCGGCCACCTTGCTGGACGCGGAAACGATCTGCTCCAGGGAGGCGGCGGTCTGGTCGGCAATGCCCGAGCCCCGCGTCACTTTGGCAATGGAATCCTCGATGAGCTGCGTGGTTTCCTGGGCGGCTTTGGCGCTGCGGGAGGCCAGATTGCGCACTTCCTCGGCAACCACGGCAAATCCTTTTCCGTGTTTGCCTGCCCGGGCCGCCTCCACGGCCGCGTTCAGGGCCAGGAGATTGGTCTGGAACGCGATCTCATCGATGACTTTGATGATCTTGCCGATGGCTTGGCTGGAATCGCTGATGTCCCCCATGGCGCTGACCATGTCTTCCATTTGTTGCTGGCCTTCATGAGCCAGGTCCCGGGCCTGGGTGGACAGCCGGTTCACCTGGGCCGCGTTCTCGGCGTTGGCATTGGTCTGGGCGCCGATCTGGGTCATGGAGCTGGTGATCTGCTCCAGGGACGAAGCCTGCTCCGTGGCTCCCTGGGACAAGGCCTGGCTGGAGCTGGAGACCTGATTGGATCCCATGTCGATTTGCTCGGCTGCCCCGTGCACCTGGTGGATGATCTCGTTGAGGTTGTCGGTCATGGTTTTGAGCGCCTGGCCCAGGGTGTCGTTTTCCGATGCAAGGTGCACGTCACGGGTCAGGTCGTTCTGGGCGATGCTGGAGGCGAGCCGGGCCTTGGCGGCCAGGGTATCGGCCATGCCGTCCAGGGCGCAGAATATTTCCCCGATTTCATCCTTGCGTTCTTCGTTGATGCGCCGTGAAAAGTCTCCGGCAGAGACTTCCCGCAGGAACTCCAGCACGCGGTGCATGGGGCGTACGATTTTGTGATCCGTGAAGAACCAGATGACCGCCGCCAAGAAGAGCAGAGTCACGCCCAGGAGCAGGCCCAGCATCCAGAGGGCGTCGTGCATGGGGCCCATCAATTCGTCGCGCTCGATGAGGCCAAAGTATTTCCAGCCCAGGCTGGGAGAGGTGTAGACAACGCCTTCGTAATCCATGCCGTCCAGGGTAATGGCGGCGTTCCCTTCAGTCATGCCGAAAAGCTTTGCCAGGGCCTCGTTGCCGGAAACATCGGTGAAGTTGTTTTCCGTATTGTGGGGGTCGGCCAGGATGGTTCCGCTGTCTTCCACGAGCACAACAAAGCCGGTCTCGCCCAGCTGGATGTCCTGGATCAGTTTGGTCATGCCGTCCAGGGTGATGTCCAGGGCCACCACGCCGCCGGGCTGGTGGTCCGGGCCGGGAAAGGACTGCACGATACTGATGACGATTTCCCCGGTGGCGCCGTGGTAGGCGGGGGTGATTACGGGCTGCCCGCCCGCGGACAGAGCCTGCTGGTACCAGGGGCGGGAGCGGGGGTCGTAGTTGGAGGTCAGGGTGGCGGTTTCCGCACCCAGGCAGCCGCCGTATCGCGTGCCCAGGTAGATGTCCTTATAGTTGGGGTGGGGCTGTTGCATCTGGCGCAGGAATCGGGTGATGCGTTGGCCCAGAATGTCGTCGGGCCGGGGCTGAATGCGGACTGAGCCGGAAACTCCCGTAAGGTACGAGGTTTCGGAACCGTCGATTTGTCTCAACGCCGGGTCCAGGGCTACCACGCCGAGGTTGTATTTACTTTCTTGAATGAAGTTTTCAACAACATTGTTGACTTGCAAAAGTTGTTTGGCCGTGGAGTTCACGAAATTTGCGCGAAGGTCCTTTGCCGTGTTCCAGCCGAGAATGCTGAAAATGGCCACCAACGGTATGATGATGGCGGTTAAAAGTCCGAGAATAAGTTTGGCCTTAATCGATTTTCCCATGATCTCGTCCCTTTTCGGTTGAGGTGACTTATCCGAAAAAAAGGGCAGAGTGCTATTCAAGCGTGGCTGTCCCCTACGGATAAGGAAAGGTCGTTCCGAAAAAAACGTTAAATATAGAACGCATCGAATTCAGGTAGAGGATTTTTTGATGGTTGGCAAAGGGGAAATGAGCCTCGAGCCCTGAAAACGGCGGCATTGGGCACAGGACACAAAAAAACCCCGATCAAAGATCGGGGTTGATATTCATGGTGGTGCCCGGAAGAGGAATCGAACCTCCACTCCCGTAAGGGAACATGGTCCTGAACCATGCGCGTCTACCAGTTCCGCCATCCGGGCACATGTAAAAAGAGCTTTGTTTCGGCGAGTTCCGCGCCGTGCGAAGAAGGTGTATATCCGGACCGCCTCCGCTTGGCAACCCTTTTTTTCACTTTTTTTTTATTCCATGGGCTGGCCGGGCTTTTTTCTTTTATTCATCGGGATTACCGGTCTGCGGCGCTCCCCGGTATAGATTTGCCGCGGCCGGTGAATGCGCATGGCCGGGTTCTGGAAGTCCTCATACCAGTGGGCGATCCACCCAGGCATGCGGCCGATGGCGAACATCACCGGGAACATGTTCACCGGGATGCCCAGGGTCCGTAGGATGATGCCCGAGTAAAAGTCTACATTGGGGTAGAGTTTGCGTTCCAGGAAGTATTCATCCGCCAGCGCGGCTTCTCCCAGTTCCATGGCCGTATCCAGCAAGGGGTCGTGGTTGCCGCTTTTTTCCAGCAGGTCGTAGGCGGCCTTGCGTAAAATTTGGGACCGGGGATCGAAATTCTTGTAGATGCGGTGGCCGAATCCCATGAGGCGGAATTCCTTGCGCTTGACCCGTTCGATGTATTCCTTCACCGGGATATTTTCTTCTCGAATGGTGCTGAGCATGTCGATGACCGCAGCGTTGGCTCCGCCATGCAGCTTGCCCCAGAGGGCGCAGATCCCGGCGGATACCGAGGCGAACAGGTTGGCCTGAGTGGATCCCACCATGCGCACCGTGGAACAGGAGCAGTTTTGCTCGTGGTCCGCGTGCAGGATGAAGAACAGGGACAGGGCGCGGACCGCCTCCTGGGGAGCGTCGTAAATCCTGTTCGGGATGGAAAACATCATGTGCAGGAAGTTGCGGCAGTAGGAGAGGCTCGGATTCGGGTACATGAATGGCCGCCCCACGGATTTGCGGTAGGCCCAGGCCGCAATGGTGCGTACCTTGGAAATGATTTTGGAGACCGCCAGCAGGAACTGGTCCTTGCTTTCCAGTTCCAGCAGATCCGGGTGGTAGCAGCCCAGGGAGTTGATCACAGCGGAGAGGATGGCCATGGGATGCCCCTGGGAGGGGAACCCGTCAAAATGGTGCCGCAGGCCTTCGTGCAGCAGTTCCTGCTCGGTGAGCAGGGTGGAAAAATGTTGGAGCTGGTCTTTGGTGGGCAGATAGCCGAAAATCAGCAGGTAGGCGGTTTCGATGAAGGAACAGTGCTCGGCAATGTCTTCGATGGGGTAGCCCCGGTAGTGGAGCGCGCCCTCTTCGCCGTTCACAAAGGTGATGGACGAAGAGCAGGACCCGGTATTGCCGAATCCGGGATCGTAAGTGATCAGCCCTGTTTTCTGGCGCAGTTGGGTGATGTCGATGCCGTATTCGTCTTCACTGCCGCAAACCACGGGCAGTTCGATGGTCTTGCCGTCAAAAATAAGGGTGGCTGATTTCTTGGTACTGCTCATGAGGCTCCTTTTCCGTATTTGCACAGCAGGACAACGCCGTAGAAAATGCCGTGGGGGGCTGCTTGTGGACGGGAGCCGATCGCTGGGGAGCGGACGCTCCATTCGGCTGTGCTATCTATAATGTCAACAGGGTGCCATGTCCAGAAAAAAGAAGTCTGGTTATTTAACAAAAACGTTATCAGTGTTTATGACGTGACCACTTTTTGCAGATCAATGCCGTGTTTGCGCATGCGGTTCAGCACGGTGACGCGGCTGATGCCCAAAAGCCGTGCCGCAGCGGATTTGTTGCCACCGGTCTGGCGCAGGGCCTGGATCAGGGCCTGCCGTTCCCTGGCTCGGGCTGTGTCTTCAGGCCGGGCGGGCGCCGGCGGAACAGGGCCGGATGCGGCAATGCCGGCTGTCGCCTGGGTGCCGGCAGGGACCGGGACTCCGCCCAGGTCCGCACAGGCGCATGCGGCCGCGATTTGCGGGGGCAGGTGCCGTGCACCAATGATGGAGGCGTTGCAGACCACGGAGGCGTATTCCACCGCGCTTTTCAGTTCCCGCACATTGCCGGGCCAGGAATAGGCCATGAGCAGTTCCATGGCCTGGGCATCAATGCCGGAAACCACATGCCGCCCTGGGCCATCGGTTGTTTCCGTCGCGGCTGCGGATTCCGGGTTTCTTCGCCGAATTCCGGCCCCTAAAAGGCGTACAAAGTGCCGGGCCAGCAGGGGAATATCCTCTCGCCGGTCTCGCAGCGGCGGCAATTGGATGGGCAGGACATTGATGCGGTAAAAAAAATCCTCGCGGAACCGTTTTTGTCCCACCAGGGCGCGCAGGTCCTGGTTGGTGGCCGTGATCAGCCGGGCATCCAGGGTCAGGGAGCGGTTGTCGCCCACGCGTTCGAATTTTCCGGTCTCCAGCACGCGCAGCAGCTTGACCTGCATGGAAAGGGGCACATCGCCGATTTCATCCAGAAATACGTCGCCGCCGTGGGCTTCTTCAAAGCGCCCCTTGCGGTGTCGATAGGCACCGGTGAACGCGCCCTTGACATGGCCAAAGATTTCGCTTTCCAGCAGGGATTCGTTCAGAGCTGCGCAGTTGATCTGCACAAAGGGGCCCTGGTTGCGGGGGCCCAGGGCGTGAATCGCGGCCGCGGCCAATTCCTTTCCCGTGCCGGATTCGCCAAGGATGATCACGGGCGCATCGGACTGGGCGGCTCGCTCGAGCAGTTCGTACACCCGGCGCATGGCCTCGCTGCGGCCCACCATGCCGCAAAAGCGGTGTTCAACGTCCAGCAGCCGGGAAAGTTCCTTGATCTTACGGTCCCGGTCATCCAGCTCGGTGATGTCCGTGAGGGTCTCCACCGCGCCGAGCACCTCGCCGTCTTCGTCCTGGAGCAGGGACGCGTTTTTGACCACATGAATGTACTGCCCGTCCTTGCACCGGATGTGGCAGCTTTTCATGTTTTCCCGCCGCACCTTGAACAGTCGGCACCAGTGCTTTTGTCCCTCGGCCCGGGAGCGGTGGCAGACGTCGCAGTCCAGCACCGAGCAGGGGGCGTTCATGAGTTCCTCGCGGGTGTACCCAGTCATGCGCGTGAGCGCGTCGTTAACCATCATGATGGTGCCGTCCGGCCTGGTGAGGAACAGCCCGTCGTGCATGGTATTCAGTATTTCCTTCAAATACAGGTTGATTTCCTGTTCGGTCATGCCCACGGGCCCCTTTGATGTGTAAAGGTCTTTGCAGTTGTATAGACAACTGTAAATCCTGAGCCTGTCCACGGCAAGGGGGGCAGGGCAAAAAAAACGCCGCAAGCCCCGTTCCTGGCGGAGTGGAAATTCTCATCCTCGATTGCTGCACAAGCGGCATGTTTTCTGCTAAGTTGGAAAGGAAAATCGAAAAAATATCGTGTTGCTGCAACAGGGAGCATTCATGTCGAAGAAGAGTGAAACCGGACTGACGCGTCGCGGATTTCTCCGGACCCTGGGGGTCGGAGGAGCCGTTGCCGCGGGTGCGGTATTGACGCCGCTGGCCGGAGAGGCCGCGCAGCAGCGGATTACCGCTGCGCCGAAACAAGAACTGGCCACCTTGCATGATTTGACGCTGTGCGTGGGGTGCGGCGCGTGTGTGGACGCCTGCCGGGAATCCAACGCTGCCAAGTTTCCGGAACCGCAAAAGCCGTTTCCGCCCATGTACCCGGAACAACGGGTCAAGGTCTCAGACTG
>JAQVYA010000145.1 GCA_028708865.1 Desulfovibrio sp.
CCTTCTTCAAATCTCGCACCCAAGGCAAGGGGGGAACTTCATGCAACCGATAGAACACCAGCCGCGCATTCCGTTCTGGGGCGCTCTGGGTAAATTTCAAAAGTTCATCATGGCGGTCTCCAGCGTGCTCATCGTGGGGATGATCTGTTACGCCGTGGTGGCCCGCTACGTGTTCGGCTCCGACTTCTACGGCTCCGAAGAACTCATCCAAATGCTGGCCTTCTGGCTGTACTTCATGGGCGCGGCCCAGGGCAGCCGGGAAAAGAGCCAGATCTCCGCGGACATCCTGACCTGTTACATTACCAGCGAAAAATGGTGTCGCATCACCGTGCTGGTCAAGGACTTTCTCACTGCGGCCATCTGTCTGCTGGTGACGGGCTGGGCCGTCAAGTTCGTGGCCTGGGGATTTGTGATGATGCCCCAGTCTCCGGTGTTCAAGTTGCCCATGCTCATTCCGCACAGCGCTGTAGGCCTGGGTTTCGTGCTTATGTCCCTGTATCATGTAACGTATTTCATTCAGGATTTTACGGGCCTTTTGCGCGACTTGCGCAATGGACGGCTGGTGGAAGCCAGGGGGGAAATCTAAATGAGTATTTCCGTTGCCATCGCCATATTCCTGCTCATGGGGACCCTGATCATCGGCATCCCCATTCCGTTCGCGTTCTTCGGCTCCGCCGCCTACCTCATCTACACGGGCGGTTATGATCCGGGCTTCCTGCTGCCCTACGGCTTCGCCAAAATGAACTCCGTCGTGCTGCTGACCATTCCGCTGTTCATCATGGCCGGCGGCGTCATGGACAAGGGCGGTATCGGCGACCGGCTCGTGGACGTGGTGGACACCATTGCCGGGCGCATCCGCGGCGGCCTGGGCGTGGTCACGGTCGTCACCTGCGCCATCTTCGGCGCGGTGTCGGGCTCTTCGTCGGCCACGGTTTCCTGCATCGGCTCCATCATCATGCCCAAGCTCAAGCGGGCAGGCTATCCCGTGGGCCATGTGGCCGCCCTGCTGGCCAACGCCGGAGTGCTCGGCATCCTGATTCCGCCCTCCATGCTCATGATCCTCTACGCCTGGATGGGCAACCAGTCCGTGCTGGCCTGTTTCCTGGCCGCCTTTGTGCCCGGCGTCATCGTCACCGTGCTCCTCAGCGTGGTGAACATCGTGCTGCTGCGCAACAACAAGGACATCGCCGTGGCCGAGCGCCTGGACATGGCCACCACCACCAAGCTCTTCGTGACCAAAAGCGCCAAGGCGTCCCCGGCCCTGATGATGCCCGTGATCATCCTGGGCGGCATTTACGGCGGGGTCATGACCCCCACCGAAGCCGCGGCCGTGGCCGTGCTCTACGCCATTCCCGTGGCCATGTTCTTCTACCGCGGGCTGAAGATGAAGAACCTCATGCAGACCCTCATCGAGTCCGCCACCACCACGGGCGTCATCATGGCCATGATGTTCGCGGTCATGATCCTTTCCCGCCTTTACATCATGGAAAACCTGCCCGAGCAGATCATGGCGGTATTGACCTCCATATCAGAAAGCAAGTACGTTATCATGTTGATGATCAACGTATTCTTGCTGATCATGGGCATGCTCATGGACGACGTTTCCGGCATTTTGCTGGGTACGCCCATCCTGCTGCCCCTGGTTACACAACTCGGGGTGGATCCGGTGCACTTCGCGGCCATCATGGGCGTGAACCTCGGCATGGGCAACGTGACCCCGCCCACCGCGCCGCTGCTCTACCTCTCGGGCCGCATTTCCGGCGCCCAGGTGACGGAAATGCTCAAGCCCACCATGTATCTGCTGCTGTTTGCGTGGTTGCCCACGCTGCTGCTCACTACCTATGTCCCGGAGGTCTCTCTCGGACTGGTCAACCTGCTCATGAAGTAGGAAAACAAAATGGAAAGCATCAGGGAATTGTTCCGAATCGGCGTGGGGCCATCCTCCTCGCACACCATGGGACCCAAAAAAGCAGCGGAAATGTTCCTGGAAAAGAATCCAGAGGCTCCAGCCTTCCGCGTGACGCTTTTCGGTTCCCTGGCCGCCACGGGCAAAGGCCACCTGACGGACTGGGCCGTGCTCCAGGTCCTGGGCGAGGAACGCACCAGCGTCCTTTGGAAGCCCGAAGTGGAACTGCCCGAACACCCCAACGGACTCCAGTTCGAGGCTCTGGACGCCAACGGGCAGCCCTTGGACACTTGGCAGGCCTATTCTGTGGGCGGCGGGGCCGTACGCGGCGCGGACCAGGGGCACCAGCCGCCCGAGCAGGTCTACGACCTGCCGGACCTCACCGCCATCATGGAAATGTGCCTCCAAACCGGGCTGACCTACTGGGAGTATGTGGAACGCTGTGAAGGCCCTGAAATCTGGGATTTCCTGGCCGAAATATGGCAGACCATGGAGGACGCGCTGCAACGTGGCCTCTCGGCCCAGGGCGTGCTGCCCGGCAGCATCGGGCTGAAGCGACAGGCCTGGAGTTATTATAAAAAGGCCAAGCTCTCCGGACCGGACATTCGCCAGACAGGGCTTGTTACGGCCTATGCCATGGCCGTGGCCGAAGAAAACGCGGCAGGCGGAGTCGTGGTTACCGCGCCCACCTGCGGCGCGTCCGGCATCGTGCCCGCCACCCTGCACTATCTGCTCCAGACCCAGGACCCCACCCACGCGGAAATCCTGCATGCTCTGGCCACGGCCGGGCTCATCGGCACCGTGATCAAGCAAAACGGCTCCATCTCCGGGGCTGAAGTGGGCTGCCAGGGCGAGGTGGGCTCGGCCTGCGCCATGGCCGCTGCCGCTGCCACCCAAATCATGGGCGGGTCCGTACGACAGATCGAATATGCCGCGGAAATGGGCCTGGAGCACCACCTGGGCCTGACCTGCGACCCTGTGGACGGGCTGGTGCAGATTCCCTGCATCGAGCGCAACGGCTGCGCGGCCCTGCGCGCTCTAAGCCGGGCCCAGATGGCCTTTCTTTCGGACGGCTCCCACCGCATCCCCTTTGACGAGGTGGTGCAGGTCATGCGCCAGACAGGCCACGACCTGCCCAGCCTCTACCGCGAGACCTCCACAGGCGGCCTGGCCAAAGCCTACGGCGACCGCATGCGCCGGGGGCTGCAACAAGGCGGCTGCTGAACGCCACCATTGGTCCGTCGGGTCCTGGCCATGCCGCCAGGACCCGGCAGGCTTTTCCCTTTTCATCCTACACGCTCACAGCAAGGCAAGGAGTATCCCATGCCCGACCCGTTGCTCATCAATCCCGCCAGCATCTTCAATGACGTGCTCGGCCCGGTCATGACCGGACCGTCCAGCTCGCACACCGCAGGCCCGGCCCGCATCGGCAAGGCCGTACGCCTGCTCGCGGGCGACGACATCGCCCACGCCCAAATCCTGTTCAAGGAAGACGGTTCCTATCCGGCCGCCTACCGTGAACAAAGCACGGACAAAGGCTTTATTGGCGGCCTGCTCGGCCTGGACCCAGGCCATGAACAGCTGTGCCGCGCCCTGGACCTGGCCCACGAACAAGGCCTGGAATATGTATTTTCCACCGAGCCCAACACCCATCCGCACCCCAACACTGCCCGCATTCGCGTCCGGACGGTTTCAGGCCGCGCCCTGGAGTGTCTGACCTTGTCCACGGGCGGCGGCATGTTTGAAATCCTGGAAGTAAACGGACACGCCGTATCAATCCATGGCGATTTTTACGAATTCATCATCCAGGGAGCTGATGAAGCCCGTCTGGACCAGCTCTGCGACGCGGCCCGGGCCGCTGGAGCCCGCATTCACCGCGAACCAGGGGCGGGGTTCGCCCGCTTTACCTCGGAACAGCCCCTGCCGGAACACGTCACTGCTCCGGCCAGGACCCTGTGCGAACAGGGCGCCGAAATATTCTCCATGGACCTTGTCCTGCCCGTGGGTGGGCGGTTTCGCTACGACATGCCCTTTATGACGGCGCGCGAAGCCCTGGTCTGGGCCGCGCAACAGGATGCCGGCCCGGGCATGGCGGCGCTGGAGCCGGCCCTGGCCTATGAACAGGCCCGGAGCGGCCACAGCCGCGAGCAGATCCTGGCCCGCATGCAGGACATCGTGAACACCATGCGCAACTCCGCAGACACCGGGCTGCGCGGCGGTCTGCCGGTCAAGGGATACCTGCAACCCAAGGCCGCCCGCATGGCCGAGGCCCTGCCCCAGACCCGGGTGGCGGACATCGGCATCCTGAACCAGTGCATGCTCATGGCCACCGCCATCATGGAATGCAACAGCGCGGGAGGCATTGTTGTGGCCTCGCCCACGGCTGGTTCCTGCGGCGTGCTTCCCGCCGTGGTCCTTGCCCTGGGCCGTTCTCTTTCCAGCAGTGAGGAAGAAGTGGCCGGGGCCATGCTCACGGCCGGGCTTGTCGGCGTCTTCATCGCGCACCAGGCCACCTTTGCCGCCGAAGTCTGCGCCTGCCAGGCCGAGGTGGGCTCGGCCACGGCCATGGCTGCGGCCGCTGCCGTGCAGCTCCTGGGCGGCAGTGCGGAACAGGCCTTTGCCGCGGCCGCACTGGCCCTGCAAAACGTGCTCGGCCTGATCTGCGACCCGGTAGCCGGTTTTGTGGAAATTCCCTGCGTGAACCGCAACTCCATGGGCGCGGCCAATGCTCTGATCTCCGCCAACATGGTGCTCTGCGGCTTTGATCCGGTCGTCCCTCTGGACGAAGTCATTGAGACCATGCGCAGCGTGGGCGGCATGCTCCCCAGCACCCTGCGCTGCACCAATAGCGGCGGCCTGTGCCTGACCCCCACGGCCCGGGCCATCCATCAACAACTGCAAAATCGAAAATAAATCCGCCTGTTTTTGCGCGGATACATCCAATCCACCATGCGGGAACGTCACCCTTCAGGGTCCGGCGTTCCCGCTTTTGGTTCATTGACACGACAACTCTTTAGGATTATTATATAATATACTTTTTCGATGGGAATTAATCCGTCTCTCCAATTATTGATCGCCAAGGACAAGACATGACGCCCACCACAGAACACGCCATCACGGAATTCGTGAACCACTGGAACGACAACGGCAATCGCTGCAAGGACGGCTTTCTACGGCTCAAGGAACACTGCATGCGCTTGCCGGGCATTCGCTTGGAATGGCATGCCCGCCCCGGAATCACCTACTCCCTGCGCGCGGCGCATGCGGACCAGACCGAACGCGATCTGTTCGCCATGGTGGACATCATTGACGACGATCCCCAGGCCCGCTGGCTCTCGATCTGCTTTTACGACGACCTGGTCAACGACCCGGACGAGGTGGGGGACCAGGTCCCCGAAGGCCTGCTGGGCGAGGATGCGATTTGCTTTGATGTGGACGAATGGGACGAACAACGGTTGGCGTATGTGGAAGCCCGATTGAGCGAAGCCTGCGCTGCTGCGGCCAGGGGGCCCCAGGCATGAACCAGGAACAACGCGAATTGGAACAGACGCTGTGCCACCTGTTGGGCGGCCCCCTGCCGGAGCACGCCACAGAGCACATCAACCAAGCCCTTCAAGTGGCCGGGCTCCTGGAGCAACGCGGGTTTGAATTCCGGCTCCTGGACGCACGCCCCAAGGACCCGGAAGCCACCCTTTGGAAGGCCCTGTTCTCCAAGGGGGACCGGCTGTTCCAGTGCGAGCATTCGGACGCGGCCCTGGCCGTATGCACGGCCGCAGCACGCGCTCTGGCCCGCTGATCTTTCAACGGACTGACAGCCGTTCACCATTCCACCGGTTCAGGACCGGGTGCGTGCTTTTGCAGCTTCACCGCACCGTGGCAACACCCCTGCGGTCCTGAACCGGCCCTTCCCCCGGCAAAGAGGCTGCACCAAGCCTTGCCACGACGATCCGGCCCTGCCGGCGCCCCGGTTGTCCCTTTCGCTCCCCCATCACCTTGCCCCTCCTCCCCTTTCATCCCGGTATCGCCTCCCACTCGGCGTTCCCGTTTTTCTTTGCAAACGGCATTCCCTGAGCCCAAGGCGACCAGGTCGCATCCCATGCTACGGAACGGCCCGAAACCCTGCTTGGTTTGTAAGCAGGCAAAGGGTATGTTAGCAGGCTTCCGAACCGTCGTTCAACTTCCGCCCGGCAGCAGCTCCACGGCCGGACGGACCATGCAAAGGATACGCACATGCACACCAACAGGGAAAAACGGCGTCTTCACCTGGCCGCCAAGGTTCAGCAAAAACTCCATCTTCCCCCGGCCATCCGGCTGCGGCGGTTTGTGACGCGCCATTTCATGATCCTTTTGGGCGCGGCCCTGGCCGCCCTGGGGTTTGTGCTGTTCCAGGTGCCCTACAACATCACGGCCGGCGGCGTCACGGGCTTGGCGATCATCGTAAACAAGTTCAGCGGCATGTCCGAGGGTCTCCTGGTCTGGATCTTCAACGTGCCCCTGCTGGTTCTCGGCTTCTTTCAGCTGGGCCGCTGGCGCTTTCTGGGGTCCACCGTGGTCTGCGTGGCCGCGTTTTCCCTGTTCATCGAACTTTTTTTGAACATCCTTCCCTCCATGCTGGCCCCCTACCCCATCACCAACGACAAATTCCTGGCCAGCCTGTACGCGGGCGTCATCTTCGGGCTGGGCAACGGGCTGATCTACCGGTTCGGCTCCACCATCGGCGGCACGTCCATCCCGGCCCGCATCATCCACAACCAGACAGGCTATCCCATGAGCCAGGTCTATCTTTTCACGGACCTGGGCGTGATCCTGGTGGGCGGGCTCATCTTTGACTGGGAAATGGCCATGCTGGCCCTCTTCACCCTGGTACTTTCCGGCCTGTTTTCCGATTTCATCATGGAAGGCGTCAGCCAATTGCGTACAGCCGTGATCATCACCCAAAAACCGGACCAGGTCCGCTACGCACTGGTCAACGAAATGCGCCGGGGCGTGTCCATGTGGGACGTGACCGGCGGCTACTCCCGGCAGGTGCGGACCATGCTCTACTGCACGGTGAGCCGCTCCCGCGTGAACGATCTGCGGTTCATGGTCTCCCAGCTGGACCCGGAGGCCCTGGTCATCATCGGCGTGGTGCAGCAAGCCTGGGGCGGGTATGGCAACCTGAAGCTAAAAAACGAATGATCCGTACCCGGGCACCCAAGGACGCAATGCGCGGACTCGCGGGAGGAGCCTGCCGCAAAGCGCGTTTGCCCGGGCCAGGTACGGCTTCATGGAAAAGACCGGCAGGTGGCGGCCTGCCGGTCTTGGAGCGGCAACGAATCCGTCAATGTCGCTGCCTTTGGGGGAGGAGGGGAGGCAGCGGCCCGAAGGCCGCTGCCCGGAGGTGACGGGGTGCGGCACGCAGGGCCCGGACCGGATGACCGGGGTTGCGTGATGGGGAGGGGAACGCGCCTACATGCCGCAGGTGCACTCGTCAATAAGGTACAGAATGTTCCGGTACGGCTTTTTGCCGTGCAGGGTCAGGCCCACTTCGCAGGTCCGCGAGGTGCTGTACCCTTCGGAACAATCGCGGATCTGATGCGCCAGGGTCTTCAGGGCCGAAGCGTTCAGCTCCGGATGCGTGAAGCCCTTGTCGCCGGAAAATCCGCAACAGAAGATCTTTTCGGGGATGACCACGTCGGTGACGCATTTCTCGGCCACTTCCCGGAATTTTTCCACCAGGCCCATTTCTCGCATGGAACAGGTGGGATGCAGGGCCACCTTGCGCTCCACCCGGTTGAAGTTCA
>JAQVYA010000146.1 GCA_028708865.1 Desulfovibrio sp.
ATCGGTTCCTCCGTGCGTTGGTACGGTCAGGGCGAAGTCCTTTCCACAGCATCCTATCTTGAAGGCGAGCTGGGGCTCCAGACCAATCTGGACAAGGAAATGATCCGGTCCACCAACTTTGGGCTTAAGCAGATCATGCCCTACTACGATCGTTACACCTCGCCGTACTTCCAGGGAATTGATCACGACGTGGTGCAGCACGGCATGCCCGGTGGGGCAACTTCCTCCTCGCAGGAAGGCGCCATGAAGCAAGGGTACATCCGGCTGTTGCCGTACATGCTGAAATATCTTGCCGAGACCCGGAAGATCGTGCGGTATCACGATGTGACGCCCGGCTCACAGATTACCTGGAACACGGCCTTCCTCAATGTTACCGGGGCGCATAAGCGTGGCGGAGAACAGGAAGTCCGGCGTTTGTTGCGGATTATGGAAGTGGTCAACAACGTGCCAGAGGAAAGGCTCTCGGACCTTGAACGCAAGGCCAGGTTGACCATTTATCGCGATTGCAACGACGCGTTCCGCGACCTTCTGCTCGGCAAGTTCGGCAAGCTGCCTTTGGGCTGGCCTCCGAATTGGGTCTATGAGTCCGCTTTTGGAATGGAGTGGGAAAAGGCCGTGGCCGAACGTTCCGAAAGTTCGCCGCTGGATTCCCTCCCGGATGTGGACCTGGTGTCCGAGCGTGCTGCTCTTGACGAGGCTCTTGGCCGTGAACCCTCGGACGAAGAATTCGTCATGTATCTCAACCACCCCGGCGATGCTCTGAAGACAATCGAGCAGAAATCCAAGTACGGCAACCCCAACAACTTGCCTCTGGATGTCTGGTTCGAGGGAGTGGAAAAAGGCGAAGAGGTTTACTTCATCGGGAATTCCGGGAAGCCCCACAAGTTTAAATTGATGGACCTTCCCGACCCGGACGAAGAAGGTGTTTGCGACGTTCGCTACATCTATGACTCCGAAAATCTGAGCCACCAGGTCAAGGTGCAGGAAGCCAGCAAGTCCGGGCCTGGGGCCGTGGAAATGGCTGACTCGGACAACATTATGCATGTTGCCTCCCCGTCCACGGGCGATCTTTGGGTAATGCATGTGCGTCCTGGGGATCTGGTGAAAAAGGGTGAAGAGATATTCAACATCTCCATCATGAAACAGGAAAAGGCCGTGCTGGCACCTGTTGATGGCGTGGTCCGTCGTGTACTCAAGACGGCCAACTTCGAGGAAGACAAGAAGATGGTGCCTGTCAAGGGTGGAGAGCTCTTGGTGGAGCTTGGCCCTCCGCCGCGTTCCTGCGAGAAATGCGGCGAAGCGATTCCGCTGGAGGAATGCAAGTTCTGCCCCAACTGCGGAGCGAAACGTTAACATATTGGTATATTAAGAATAAAATCTGCGGCGATCCTTCGGGGTCGCCGCAGTTGCTTCCGGGAAAGGAGAAGGCTTTGCATCGTTTGGTTGTAGTTTTTTTGATTTTTGTCATGCTGGCCGGTTGTGCGGGCAAGGATTCGGTCCGGCGGGCCGTTCGTGAAGATCCCTCCCTGGTGATGGACGTATTGCGCGAAAACCGATTTGAATTGCTGGAGATCATGCAGCAGGCACTGGATGACCAAGAGCAGCTCGCGAGACAACAGCAATGGCTCGTGGAATTGGATCATCCCTACAAACCGGTGATTCAGGGGAACCGACCGGTTCTGGGAAGCGTCATCGCCCCGGTGACTGTGGTTGAATATTCCGATTTCTTTTGTCCTTATTGCGATCGGGGTAGCCGCACAGTGCATACGTTGCTTGAACGGCATCCTGACCAGATCAGAGTCGTGTTCAAACATTTCCCCTTGCATGAAGGGGCTGATTTCTTGGCGGCCTTGTTCGAAGCCGTGGCCATGCAGAATCAAGAGGCTGCCTGGAAATATAAACAGCAGGTTTTTGCCGAAAGTCGAGCTGTACGCCAGGAGGGCATTGATGGGCCTACCTTGCGAACCATTTTGAACGAACTGGGAATCGATGTGAAGAAGGCGTTGCAGGATGCTGCCTCAGATGAAATTCGTGCTCGTATCGCAGCCGATGTGCAGGAAGCCCGCTCCTTTGGATTTCGTGGTACGCCCACTTATCTTATTGACGGCGTAGCCGTGCGGGGGGCGGCCTCTCTGGAAGAGTTCGAACAGGTTTTACAGCTTGTGTTGAAAAAACGAGAAGGTGCCGCAGAGTGCACAGATTGCGTTGTCCCTTGATGAAAGATGGAACTGGTAGCAAAAAAAGGGGGCCTTTGAGCCCCCTTTTTGATGAAGATCAAAAATCTTCCGCGATGTCGCGAACCCGCTCGAGCGCCTTGATTTTGGAAGCGTCCCGATCCGGTCCAAGCATGCCCGAAGCCGCCACGCTAACCACATCGGTAATGCCGATGAAGCCGAGCCAGAGGTCCATGTAGGGGGACTGAAAGTTGAATGGCTCGGTGGGGGTGCCGGGAGAATACACACCTCCGCTGGCATAAGCTATCATGGCTTTTCGGTCCGTAAGCAGGCCTTCGTATCCATTGTCGCCGACTTTGAACGTATACCCGGGTTGGGTCACCACATCGATGAAATGTTTAAGTCGGTAAGGGATGGAAAAATTCCACATGGGCACGGCAAAAACATATTTGTCCGCACTTTTGAATTCTTCAACCAACTGTTCCACGCGTTTCCAGGCCTGGCGTTCTTCGGGCGTATCATCCCGACCATGCATGATGTTGTAGCGGCCTTGAACGGTCAAACCGTCAATTTCCGGCAATACTGTTTCGAACAGGTCCAATTCGACAACGGTATCCTTGGGGTTGCGGGTTTTGTAGGCCGCTAGGAAAGCCTCAGCCAGGGCAATGGAGTGGGAGCGTCCCGTGCGAGGGGACGCTTTGAGATAGAGGATGTTGCTCATCTGCTCCTCCGTGTTGGGGTGCCTCAAAAGGAGATATGAAAATATCATTCCCGGCAGGCTGTGGCAATGAGTGAACAGGAAAGAAACCGCTCAACCGTAAAACCGATGAGTTCTTGCCCTGGAGCCGGGTAGATCAACCGTTTGAGAAGTATGGATTAAGAGTGTGGCTGGGAAATTGGTGGTACGCGTCCGGCAAAGGCTAGGCCGCGTCAATAGTAGCCGTTGACAATGGCTCCGGTGCCGTCAAAGTAGGCGGCCAGAATGTTTTTGTTGGGATCCCAGTTGGTCCCGGTATAGGCGAAGTCCAGGGCATTGTTGGAATCGCTGCTGAGCTGGTAGTCCATGGATTCGATAATGGTGTTGGAGCTGTAGGTCTGGTCGTCGAAACGGGCGGCTTCCGCCATGTTCATGTCGAACCCGCGCATGGCATTGGCTGTTTCCATAACGGCATTGCTGTCCACAGGATCAAAGCTCATATCGAACCTCCACATCTTAAAATATAGGTGAATTGCGTTGAAGATGCAAGAGTTTCTCTTTGCTGAATGGATGCGGAAGTACCGAGTATGGCTTGCCAAACCCTCAAAATAGGGTACCATGCACCAAAATGGAGTAAATAAGGATCGCCATGACAGCGCCGCGACTGATCACGGTCAGCATCTCGGATATGAAGTTTTCCACCCGAAGCGAAGAGGTGCTTGTAACGTTTTCTCTAGGTTCTTGCCTTGGCATCACTATGTACGATCCGCGGAGAACCATCGGAGCTTTGATGCATGCGTTACTTCCTGATGCTTCGGCATCCCCGGACAAGGCCCGGGGAAATCCCTACATGTTTGTCAGTGTGGGAGTTCGGTCCATGCTGCGTAAGCTTGAGGGGCTGGGTGCCGAGCGGCGAAATCTTGTGATCAAGGTCGCTGGTGGAGCGGATATGCGGGGGGACACGGTCTTTCGAACCGGTGAACGCAATGTGGCCGCTTTGCACCGTGTGTTGCGCGAAGAGCGCCTCGGGCTGGTTGCCGAGGAAGTGGGCGGAACCATCCCCCGGACATTGTATCTTGCCATGGAGACAGGGGAAGTCTCGGTTAAAACTTTTGGGAAGAAGAGAACACTATGAGCAGACGAGAAGAAATTATTGCCCGCATCCGTGAAGTGGAACGCATGCCTTCGGCTGTGCAAAAAGCCGTGGTGCTGCTGGGCGATCCGGATATGGACATGGGCGAATTGGCGCGGATCATCGAACATGACCCCGGGTTGACCACCAACCTTTTGCGACTGGCCAACTCCGCGTATTTCGGCGCAAAGCGGAGCATTTCTTCCGTGCGCGAGGCCGTGGTGCGCCTGGGTGCCTCCAACCTCAAAAAATTGTTGACCACGGCCGGACTGGCTCCTGTGGCAAATCAGGAAATCAAGGGGTATGGCCTTCCGCCGGGAACTCTTTTGAAGCATTCTATCACCGTGGGCGTCAGCGCAGAAGAGCTTGCCCGCCAACTGGGCGTTCACGCTCCCGACCATACGTTCACCTCGGGTTTGCTTTCCGACATCGGGAAAATCGTGTTGGGGACGTTTTTGGCTGTGGACGCCGAGCCCATCCTGACATTGGCGCACGACAAGGGGATGACCTTTGAAAAGGCTGAAGAGGAGATTTTGGGCATCAACCATGCCGAGGTGGGCGCCCTGTTGTTGGATTTTTGGGAGCTTCCCGAAAATATCGTGCAAGTGGTGCGTTGGAAGTATGACCCGTTGGGGATTCCCAAACGGGACCTTGCGTTGGACCTCGTGCATGTGGCCGACGCTTTGGCGAAAATGTCGGGTATTGGGGTGGGAGTGGACGGGTTGAGCTACCGTCCCTCAGACACGGTTGCCAAGCGGCTTGGTTTGACCAGCGATATTATCGACAAGACCATGGCTGAGGTACTGGACAAAGTTGAAGAGGTCTTCCAGGGCATTGGAACGCCGGAAAAGCGGGGGCACTAAATCTGGAAGGGCGGACCCGAAGGCCCGCCCGCAAGGTCAAAGTTTTTCAAAATACTCTTTTTCTGCGCCGCACTTGGGGCAAACCCAAGCATCCGGCACTTGTTCCCAGGGGGTTCCGGGTTCCACTCCATTTTCGGGGTCGCCCAGTTCCGGATCATACACATAGCCACAGGGGCATTCCCATTTTTCCATTTGAATCCTCCATAAGGATGAGAATAAGATAGGTCCAGTATGGAAATATTCGACCCCTTGTGAAGTGTCAAGGGATGTTGAGGAAAGCAGTGGGGTTGATGGTATCAGGCGTTGCATGAACCAGTGAGCAAACAGTGTCTTTCAGGGAGGGCGTCATGGTGCAGGGAAACAAACGCCGTGCTGAGCGTAAGCCAGTACAAAAGCAGGTGGAGTTTTTTGTAGACGCGGACATCATCCAAGCCGAGTCCATTGACCTTTCCAGCTCTGGAATCCGCATGCTCACGGAGCGTCCCATTTGTATCCGTATGCGTGTTTACCATGAGGGTGGCGGATTTGATGAGCAGGTAGCCCAACTGGTCTGGGCTGCAAAGGATAAAAATAAGACCAGTTACGGGTTTGAATTTCAACCCGATCCGGAACGCTCCAACCAGGACTGAGCGCTCTCTGCCCATCGTCAGAACAATTTTCTTTGTGCGTTGTTTTGACTACGTCTCCCGCTGCCGGAATCTTGGTGTTTTGGCTGGTCGGGGCTCTTCATATTCCATTGAAATGTTGGTTCATTGCCTTCCCTCCCCGCATGATTTTACTTGTCGGGAATAAGATGACGTGGCATTCGGTTTTGTAACGCGACTGTAACATTTGGCCTGAAAAAAATGGTCCGAATGTCCCGGGGCCATGATGGAGTGTTGATCATGTCTGAAGAGTATTCCGAATTAATTGAAGAGGATAGCTTAGAGAATATATCGCCGCTGTTGTTTGACCGGCGGGATTACGCCTTGCTGGCCATCGTCAATGACGTGCTGGACCGGGACAAACCGCACTGGGATTTGAAAAAACTTCTCGCCTCGTATCTGCATCCGCACGGCATCAAGGAAATGGCTGCATCGCGGGGGTTGCGGGTGGCTTATGCCGTTATCCATCTTCTCGGTTCTCTGGAGCGAGGCAAGGCCAACGAGCGGGTAGAGGCATTGCGGGCAGCACGCGACGAGGTGCTGACCACGGCCAAAGGCCCGTTGCGTACCAATGCTGCTCGAGTGTTGCTGCAAATTATGAAGGAATTGATTCGTTCCAAGGGGGATGCGCGCAAGCAGTTGAAACTGGCACACGATTTTCGGACGGTCACCACGGGAAAGCCCCGCGTTGTTTTGCGCCAGTTGCAAAAGTACCATTTGGTGGAAATGCCGGAAGACTGGAACCAGATAAGTTTTGACGATCACGTGCACGACGCCAACACCAAGGGACGCAAGTCTCCTACTCATTTGATCATGGATGCCTGGATTAAAGGAATCCGGCGGTTGACTGTTGTATACTACAACTATGTGGATCCACGGGTGGCTGAAGAATTATTGCAGGCCGCCGAAGTGATGAATATTTCCGTACATGTGGGCGTGGACCTTTCCGCCCGCTACCGTGATCGGTTTGCCCGTTTTGTTTGGGAACCCCGTGGATTTGGCGATGCCCAGGAATATCTAGCTTTTCTCCGTCGGCGGGATGTTCAGGCTTTTATGTCTGAGGGAAGAAAGGTTTCCAATTACCAGCACGCGTATATTTTTGAGGCATTGCGGGCCTATAACCAGCGTCACCGCCACGACCTGGGGCGTAGTCTGGGCATTCAAGCCCCCGAAGTGGACGAGGTAGAATTTTGCAGTTTCGTGGGCATGGGACAGCCTTCGTTGCTGCACCTCGGTACATTTATTTTGGATGGCTTGATGCCGCTGCTGCGCGAACACCATTCGGCATTGGCCGAATGTCTTTGCCGCGGAGATTGTGACAACGCCGACGAAGTACGGGAATTGCTGGACCGCGTGGCCAAGCTTTGCGCCGAAGAAGTGGTGGAGCAGTACCTTATCCCTGAACGCAACCCGGAATTGTCGGACCCAGGCGACCCCGAGGCCTCAGATTTACCGGAGCTGATGGCACTGACGCCGCGGGAATTAATGCAGCATCTTCGCGAGTTGCATGCCCTGAACCGGATTACGCTGATCCCCGACGGGTTGGGGGTGGAACAAGTACTTGAAGTGCTGTTCGACTGCCGTGGTGACGTTACTCATATGGAAATTTTTAATCTCAAGGGCGATGTGGACAGCCGCTCAGCTCAAAGCGTGGCGCTGAACCAATTGCGCCTGGCTTTGAACGATTCCAGCCCGATAGGGCTGAAGCGCATTTTGCGCGAACGCATTCGAAGCCTGGAACAGGGGGGGATTGAAGGCAACGTTCTTTTGGACAAGCTGAATCGTATTCTTGGGAATATAAATGGATTCAGAGCTCTATATCGTTACTCCCCCCTGAAGGCCAGCATGGGCAGCCGGTCCACCGGGCGTTCCGTTTTGACCCGCGGAATGGGGCTGGTGGTTTCCGAAACGCTCCCGGTCCGGGCTCAGCGCAAT
>JAQVYA010000147.1 GCA_028708865.1 Desulfovibrio sp.
GAGATATATCAGCAACTCAAGCCAGAGGGGGTACCCCCTCTGGCTTGCCCGAGAAAGGCGGCGTAGCCCGTAAAACTGTCCACCTTAGTTTCGCCGCTGACTGGTCCGAAGAAGTGAACCCACTTCTCTCCGCTCCCGCAAGCCGGAAGCCAAGAGGTTCAAGAAGTGGCAACCTCGTGACCCTTGAGAACGGCAAAGCAATGACCACTAGCCTCAAGGTGGCTGAGGTGTTCGGGAAGCGTCATTATGTTGTGTTGAGAGCAATAGCTGCTCTGGATTGTTCAGAACAATTCATTGCAGATAATTTTATCGCCAGTGAATACACTGACGCTACAGGCCGCAGCTTGCTAAACCCGCTGACGTTGTGCGCGTCCTTGACGAGGATGAAAACAGACGATCAGATTACGTCGCATAATATGCGCGGTAATCCCATGACCACCAGCCTCAAGGTGGCTGAGGTGTTCGGGAAGGAACACAAGAACGTCATACAATCCATCGAACAGCTTGATTGTTCAGAAGAATTTAGAAAGCTGAATTCTCAGCTCTCTTCCTATTCGGTTCCCAACAACCGTCTTCCCTACCCCATGCACCTCATGACCCCGACGGTTTCACTTTCCTCGCAATGGGCTTCACCATTCCCGTCTTCCCGTTTCTCCTTCCCCTTGCTCCTGCACAAATCAATCTCGCCGAAGTATGGACACAGACAGCCGCACATTGCTTTTCATATTTCGCTTCTAACGTGCGTTTCGCCTCGTCCATAGTGAATCCATCATGACAACCTCAAAAAGACGCTCTAACGGCTTTTAATCCATTGCTTTCCATGCGGCACAAGGGCGTCAAGCGTGATTTCCCTGTCCCAGTCCACAGGCTGGATGACATCGCGGAAGAGTGTGGATGCAGGGTAGCTGCCTTCATAGATTGCCGTGATGTCGTCGAATTCGCCTTTTTCGTGGCCTACGACTTCCTTCAATTTGCGGCGGTCAATGTCGTGGAGCTTTGCCCAAGTGATGAACGTATGCCGGAAGGAATGGAAGGTAACGTTGCTGACTTCGCCTTCACCCGCGCCAACGCCGCAATCACGACGGAAGCGCGTGAACCACTGCGTCACGTTGGCGGAGACGTTGCCTTCGCGCTTGCTCAAGGTCTTGCGGGAGAACAGGTGTTGTTCGCCTTTTGACCTAAGTGTTTTCACGCGCTCAAGCAGGCCGAGCCTGATAAGGAACGGATGGACCGGGACAATGCGTTTGCCTGCGGCTGTCTTGAGTTCCTTGTCGCCTTCGTTGTTGATGTCGATGCAGGGAACGCCGTCGATTTCGCGGATGTCGTCCAGATGGAGCTGGCATATTTCTTCAACACGTGCGCCTGTAAACAGGGCGATAAGCGGTGCCCAGAACTGCCATGCTTTTGTGAACTTCTGCTTGCCCGTGGCCGTGCCTTGGTAAGGCGCGCTGTGGAACAGGGCTTTCAGTTCATCGGTGGTGAAGGCGCGGCGTTTGGCCTGCTTCGCCTTGAGGGTGTTCTTTTTGAAGGCCAACGCCACGTTGAGAGGCTTTGCCTTGTCCACGTAGCCCTCAAGCTCTGCCCAGTTGATGAATGAGCGCACATTGTCAAAGCGCGTCTTGATGGATTTGGGCTTGAGGCGGTGGTTCTCAGGAATGTCCATTTTCAGGAGCTGAGCCTTGCTCTTGCCCTTGTAATGACAGCGGTAGCGGAGCGAGGGCAGCTTGACCAGTTCCTCGCGGTATTTCCGCATGTGGTCGCGGGTGATCTCGTGAGTCGGCAGCTTCTTGCCATTGGAAACCATTTCCGCGAACTGCCGAAGCTGCGGAGCCAAGTCCTTCACGCTGGTGATTTTCCATTCACCGCTTTCCGTCTTGGTCTTGATATATTTCTCAACGGCTTCGGTGATGGTGGGCGATTTGCGGGAAGGAGCGGCAGGTTGCTGCGTGACGACAACCGTCTTGCCTGCTTCAGCTTCCGAGAGCTTGCTGGCAAGCGGTGAAAAGTCAATGGAGCCAGCTTCGTCATACGCCTTGGCAATGCCTTTCATAAGGGCGTCGCACAGCTTCTTGTAGTCCGTGGATTTCTCCGAGACCTTGATGCCTTCCTGCTCCAGAATCCCGCTGACAAGATTCTTCACGCCGCGATAATCGGCATGTGCCGCCTGTTCGCGAATGTCCGAGGCAATGCGCTGGCGGGAAGCTAAGTGCTTTTCAAGCTCATTATCCTGCCAAGGTCTTTCCCGATTGACGCGCAACTCAAATTCATAGTTGAGCGTCTCCTTCATTTCCCTGTCTACAAGTTCCCGAATCTTTTCATCGGTAAGATGGTTTTGGAGTGTTTCATTCGCTTCAGTCATGGCCTTTCGGTTTCTGTTTTCAAGAGTGGTCGATTTCGTTTTCAGTCGTCGGATTTCCGAAAAGATGTCATGCGCCTTGGATGCCAGCCGCATAGCCTTTGGACGGGCTTCCTTCAGGTGCGAAGTGCCAAGGGAAAGACGATACTCAGTCCTTCCCAGCGTCGGCTGAAGGTCGGCTGGAATACGTATGCGGAAATATAATCCGCTTGGACGAGGAAGCAAGTAGGCAGGTGCGGCTGCGTTTGAAGCCGAATTTGAACCAATGGCAGGAGAACAAAAAGACACAGGCTTATACCCCTTGTGTACCACCGCTGTGTACCAGACGGTGCTTTGGGATATAAGCCTGCTAAAAATTCAGCTATTGCAGCTGCTTGTATGCGCTGGCGGAGAGGGTGGGATTCGAACCCACGTACGGGCTATTAACCCGTAACTCGATTTCGAGTCGAGCGCGTTACGGCCGGACTTCGCTACCTCTCCATTAAGGCTCGTTGGCGGAAGGGCCCGTCAACGGGACAGAATGTATAAACGTTCATGGAGCAGTGTGCAACCTTTTTTCTGGTTGAGCAAAAAAGGGTTGTCCGCTGCGGTGTGTTGCGTCAGTATAAATTAATGGTTGCCGCAGTTGTGGTGATCGCACAGAATAGGTTGGTCTTGGAGGTCCCCAGCCAGAAAAGCCTTGGCCACTTCGTGCACGGGCCCGTTGCAGCCGCGAACAACCTGAATTCCCTTTCCCGTGAGTACGTTAACGGCCCCTTGGCCAATGTTGCCGGCCAGCATGGTCGTTACACCCATTTCAGCCAGTACTCCGGCAATATTGGACTTGCAGCCACAGCCTTGGGGCGAATCAAGTCGGCTTTCCTGGCCCAGCACGTTTCCGTCAACCTCAAATACGGTGTAGTGGTCACAATGCCCAAAGTGTTCATCTACGATACCATCTCGGGTGGGGACAGCGATCTTCATACGAATAACCCTCCTCAAAGGTCTGAAACTGATTGACCAGGACAAGTGCGACATGATCGCGCATTTGTCAATGAGCGGAACACAAAGAAGAGGGTGGTGGCGTGAAAAACTTCAACGCCGTGCACGGAAAAAGTCGCGTAGCAATGCCGCGGATTCGTCCGCAAGAACATTCCGGACAACCCACATTTTATGGTTTGCCCAAGGAAGCGCGGCCCCGTTGAGGTTGGTAAACAAAGCTCCCGTGCGGGGATCGGGCGCCCCTACGACCACTCCAGCCACGCGGGCATGAACCAGTGCGCCAACACACATGGTGCATGGTTCCAGAGTGACTGCGAGGATCGTTCCAGGCAGGCGATAGTTGTTTCGCCGTTGCGCTGCCTGGCGGAGGCATAGGATCTCGGCATGCGCCGTAGGGTCGTGCCCGGAAATAGGTCTATTGTGGGCCTGTGCCAAAATTTCTCCCTGCATGGGATCAATAAGCACGGCTCCAACCGGGGCTTCCTGGGAAGCCCCGGCAAGTCGGGCCTGATGCAGGGCCATTCGCATCATTTCCTGCCAGGTCAGCGGCAAGTCGTTTACGGACGGCACGCATGGGTCGGGGCGAGCCACGTCCTACCGCTCCTTAAGGTAGCGGACTCCGCCCTCCAGCAACGCCAATCCCAGCTTTCCATTGTCACCGCGCGTCCAGGAAGGGTGGTTGGTGCGGTGGTTGTAGGCCTCGGGGTGCGGCATCATGCCCAGCACACGTCCGGACGGGTCGGTAAGTCCGGCAATACCCAACGGAGAGCCGTTGGGGTTGTAGGGGTATTCCAAGGTCGGATCCCCTGTTTCCGGGTGCACATACTGGAGGGCGATGAGTTCATTTTGTTCCAGTTGCTGGAGCAAGGATTCATCGCGGGGAATTATTTTCCCTTCGCCATGGCGTACAGGGACATACAATCGGTCCAGTCCCCTGGTAAAAACACAAGGGCTTTCTGGATTTGTTTTAAGGTGCACCCAGCGGTCCTCGTATCGGGCCGAATCGTTGTGGGAGAGGGAAACCTGACGTTCAAAATATTTTCCGCCAACGGCTGGAAGCAGCCCGAGCTTCACCAACAACTGGAATCCATTGCAAATTCCAAGAATCAATGCCCCGGACTTGAAGAATTCCTTGAATTGGTCCAAAAGAGGACGTCCGTCCGGCGTGGTGGCGTGCCGCCAGCGCAACGCAGCGGCTTGGGCAGCGCCCAGGTCGTCACCATCTAAAAAACCGCCGGGACAGAGCAGGAAGTTATAATCCTGCATGCGGACCTTTCCGGCCGCAAGGTCTGAAAAATAAACGATATCGGCGGAATCCGCACCAGCCAGCTTTGCAGCGTGGGCGGTTTCCTGTTCACAATTGGTGCCGTATCCTGTAAGAACCAGTGCGTTGACAGGGACCATGCCCTTTATCCTCCCGTATCGTATTGACAAGCCCTCATGGGATTGCCAGTCTTGACTGTGTAATTTCCGGGGGAACATACGTGCGGTCCGGCAGCCCGTCAACAACCGCTGTTACGCTGCGGCTCAAAGCAATTAATTATGAAAGGGGCGATTTGATCCATGAAGACGAAGTTTATTTTTATTACCGGTGGCGTGCTTTCTTCCCTAGGTAAGGGACTGGCTGCCGCCTCCATTGGTGCGCTGCTCCAGGCGCGAGGCCTGAAAGCCACCATCCAAAAATTGGATCCGTACATCAACGTGGACCCAGGGACCATGAACCCGTTTCAGCACGGGGAGGTCTATGTCACGGATGACGGAGCCGAAACCGACTTGGACCTAGGGCACTATGAGCGCTACCTGGGTCGCCCCATGAGCCAGCGCAACAACTACACGTCCGGTTCTATTTACCACCAGGTAATCACCAAGGAGCGTCGCGGCGACTACCTGGGCGGCACCGTGCAGGTCATCCCCCACGTTACGGACGCCATCAAGGAGGCCGTGCTGGGCCTGCCCAATGGCGAGGACGTATCTTTGATTGAAATCGGTGGTACGGTGGGCGATATTGAAGGCCAGCCATTTTTGGAGGCCATCCGTCAGCTCAAAAACGACCTGGGCAAGGAGAATGTGCTCTATATCCACCTGACCCTGGTGCCGTACATGCGGGCTGCGGGTGAGTTGAAAACCAAGCCCACCCAGCACAGCGTCAAAGAGCTGCGCGGCATCGGCATTCAGCCGGATATTATCCTGTGCCGTTCCGAGGTGGAGCTGGATGAACACCTCAAGAAAAAAATCGCCCTGTTCTGCGATGTTGATTCCGACGCCGTGTTTACGGCGGTGGATGTGAAAAATATCTATGAAGTGCCCCTGAAGTTCTATGAGCAGGGGGTGGATCAGAAGATCGCCATTTTGCTGCGTCTGCCGGCCAAGAACGCCGACCTGGCCGCATGGCGCGAATTGAACCACAAGATGGCGCACCCGGCTGGTCGGGTGACCATCGGCATTGTGGGCAAATATGTGGAACTTAAGGAAGCCTACAAAAGTCTGCACGAAGCCTTGGTTCATGGCGGCGTCGGCAATGATGTGGCCGTGGATTTGGTGTACGTCAATTCGGAGGAGATCACTTCCAAGAATGTGGACCGGAAGCTGAAGAATCTGGACGGTGTGTTGGTTCCGGGCGGGTTTGGTTCCCGTGGAGTTCCTGGGAAGATCGAAACCATTCGATATGCCCGGGAAAACAAGATTCCCTTCTTTGGCATTTGCCTTGGCATGCAGTGTGCCGTCATTGAATTCGCCCGCAATGTTTGCGGCATTGAAGAGGCAAACTCCGTGGAGTTTGACCCCAAGGCCAAAGAGCCGTTGATTTATCTTTTGAAGGAATGGTTCGACTTCCGCACCAAGAAGACCGAGAAGCGTTGCGAGGAGTCCGACAAGGGCGGCACCATGCGTCTGGGCGCTTACCCGTGCAAAGTGATCAAAGATACCAACGCCTATGCCGCGTATGGTCAGTCACGTGTTGATGAGCGTCACCGGCATCGGTTTGAGTTTAATAACAAATACTTGGAGCCGCTTCGGGAAAAAGGTATGGTGTTTTCGGGTATGGCCCCGGACGACTCTCTCGTTGAGGTCGTTGAAATAAAAGATCATCCCTGGTTTCTGGGCTGCCAATTCCATCCGGAATTCAACTCACGGCCCATGAACCCTCATCCTTTGTTCTTGGGATTCATTGCCGCTGCCAAGAAGTATAAGGGGTAAACCCATGGCTGACGCTCTTTTTGAACGTTGCCGGAACCGGTTCTTTGTGCTTGCCGGGCCTTGCGCTTTGGAGAGCCGCGAACTGGCTCTGGATACGGCCCGGGAACTGGCCGCGTTGACCCGGGAGCTGGACATCCCGTTGGTGTTCAAGAGTTCCTTTGATAAGGCGAACCGCACATCCCTGACCAGTTTCCGTGGTCCCGGTCTGGAACGCGGCCTAACGTGGCTGGCGGATGTCAAAGCTTCCACAGGTTTGCCTGTGGTTACGGACATCCATTTGCCGGAACAGGCCGCACCAGTGGCCGAGGTCGCGGACGTGATCCAGATTCCCGCGTTCTTGTGCCGTCAGACCGACCTGCTCGTGGCCGCCGCAGCCACGGGCCGGATCGTCAACGTGAAAAAAGGGCAGTTTTTGGCTCCTTGGGATATGAAATCCGTGCTGGGCAAGTTGCGCGACTCCGGGAACGGGCATGTCTGGCTCACGGAGCGCGGCGCCAGTTTCGGGTACAACAATCTTGTGGTGGACATGCGTTCCATCCCGGAAATGCAGAGTCTGGGTGCCCAGGTAATCATGGACGCTACCCATTCCGTGCAACTGCCCGGCGGCCAGGGAGGATGCTCCGGCGGTCAGCGCGAGTACGTTCCCGTATTGGCGCGGGCCGCTGTGGCCGCCGGTGCGGACGGGGTGTTCATGGAAGTGCACCCGGACCCGGATAAAGCCCGTTGCGACGGACCCAACAGCTGGCCCCTTTCCCAAACTCGTGAACTTTTGGTGCGCCTGAAGTCCCTCTGGAGTCTTGTCCATGAATGAGGTCCGCAAACTGGCCGCCCAAGTCCAGCTGCTTGTATTGGATGTGGACGGCGTGCTCACAGATGGTGGTTTGTATTACGACCACC
>JAQVYA010000148.1:0-5368 GCA_028708865.1 Desulfovibrio sp.
GATACGATTTCACGCTGAACACCACCCCTGGCGCCCCCATGCAGGACGCGCCCCTTCCACAGGAAGTCCGGATTTCGTTGCGCGGCGGCAATGCCGTGGTGACCACCGGACAAAAACTGGCCCGGTTCGGCCGCGTGGGTGAGCCGGACTCCCGGTTGGGTCCCTGCACCCACACTCCCATTGCCGGGGAAGTGGTCAAGGTGGACGAGCAAAGCGTGACCGTGCGCTCCGTGCCGACCTCGGCGCACGACGAACCCGCCCTGGATTTTTCAACCCTGAACCGCAAAGACCTGGAAGCGGCCCTCTCCACCCGAGGCATCGACCTTCGCCCCCTGCACCGGGCCCGGCGACTGGTGGTCAACGCCACGCCGCCCGAACCCGACGTCACCATCACCGGACGGCTGCTCCACGACTTTCGGGATACCCTCTCCCGGGGGCTGCGCTTGGCAAGACAGCTGGTCGGCCCCACCCAGGTATCGGTGGTGGGTCCGGATGTGGACGCCTCGGCCTTTGGCAACTGCGAGGTGGTCCGGCCGCGTCCCCGGCACCCAAACGGCATGTCGCCCCTCGTGATCAAGGCCGCCACAGGGCGAGAGCAGGCGCAGGGCGTTACCGTGGTCGACCTGTTCCAGCTCATGGATCTGGGAAGAGTATATGAAACGGGACGCCCCCTGATCGAAACATTTTTGACTGTACAGGGCCGCAACATGCGGGCCTGGGTGGGAACACCGTTGCGACACCTGCTGGATGCGGCGCAGGCCGTCCCGGCTCCGGGCGACCGCGTGGTTCTCGGCGGCCCCATGCGGGGGTTGGCCCTGGCCGACCTCTCCGGCGGATTACGGCTGGAAGACTACGGCCTGTTTGTAATCCACGCCGGAGGCCAGACTCCGGTACGCGATGCCGCCTGCCTCAATTGCGGCCAGTGCGCCCGACACTGTCCGGCCCGCCTGTTCCCCGGCGAACTGAGCATGTGCGCCGAAGCCGGACTATGGGAACGGGCGCGCAGCGGCCACGTGCTGGCCTGTTTTGAATGCGGCATCTGTGGATACGTCTGCCCGGCCCGGCGCCCCTTGCTGCAATACCTGCAACTGGCCAAAAAGGAACTGGAGCTTTCGGACGCCGGTCTGGAATCGGATGGCCCGATTTCCGCGTCGCCGCCCCAAAATGCGGAGGAGGCGTAGTCATGCGTCCGTTCACCCCCTTGCTTACGGTTTCCTGCGCGCCCCATGTGCATTGCGGCCGCACCACGCGTTCCATGATGCTGGAAACCCTGGTCGTTCTGATCCCCACCGTGATCCTGGCCGTGATCAACTACGGGCTGCCTGCTCTGCGGGTCATGGCCCTGGCCGGTGCGTCCGCCGTGGCAGTGGAGGCGCTCTGCGCCCGCATCATGGAACGGGAAAATGAAACCGACGACCTGCACGGACTGCTCACGGGACTGTTGCTGGCCTTTCTGCTCCCGGCTTCGGCTCCCTGGTGGCTTGTCGTGGCCGGTTCAGCGGCCTGCATCATCCTCGGCAAGGCCATCTTTGGCGGCATCGGCGGTAGTCCGCTCTGCGCTCCGTGCGTGGGCTGGGCCGTGCTCTCCATTTCCTGGCCCGAGCTCATGGACACGGAGCTGACCCTGCTCAGCGCCAACTTTGCGGCTCCACTGCATCAGCTCAAACATTTCGGGTTTATGGCCGTGGAAGATATGCCGCTTTTGGATGCCCTTCTGGGCCGGCAGATCGGGGGGCTGGGCGCGGTGCAGGTCTTGCCTCTGCTGCTGGCCGGACTTTGGCTCATGATACGCGGCCACATCAAACCACTCATCCCTGTGGGCTTTTTTCTGGGCGTAATTCTCGCTTCCCTTTGCTTCCATCTCCCCGGTCCGGATGAATACGCGCCCCCTCTGTTTCATCTGGTCACCGGCGGCACGGTACTGGCCGCGTTCTTCCTGGCCACGGACAACGGCTCTTCCCCCGTATTCCCGATCGGAGTCCTGTTGTACGGCTTGCTGGCGGGAGTCATGCTCATCCTTATCCGGGTATGGGGCGTCTATCCGGACGGCGCTCCCTTTGCCGTGCTCCTGGCCAACCTGGCGGCCCCGCTTCTGGACCGCATCCGGCCCCACCCTTTTGGGACCCGCAAGGAGGCCGCCTGATGCGCGAAATTCTGAAAATGGTAGTGGTCCTGTCCATCATCTGCGGCTTGGCCGGACTTTCCCTGGCCAGCCTGAAGCAATTTACGGCTCCGTATATTGTGGAACAGGAACTGACCTTCGTGCAGGGCCCGGCCATTGCGTCAGTATTCGACGACTTTGACAACGACCCCGTCAAAGACCGAAAAACATTTCAGCTGCCGGAAACCGGGGAGAAAGTCACGGTCTTCCCTGCCCGCCGGGACGGCCGTCTCCTGGGGGTGGCCTTTGAGACCAAGGGCCAGGGCTACGGCGGCGACTTGGGAATCATGGTGGGATTCAACTTCCAGCCCGAGGGGGTTCAAGGCATTGGGGTGACCACCATGAAGGAAACTCCCGGCATCGGGGCCCGCGTGGCCAAGCACGGCTTTACCGGCCAGTTCCGCGGCCATGCGCTGACGGACTTGGAGTTCCGCTCCCAGGGAGGTGACATCGACGCGGTTTCCGGTGCCACGGTTTCCTCCACAGCGGCCATGCACTCGGTAAAAAAAGCGCTCCATATTTATACTTCGCTCAAGGGGCAGTTCACCGAAGCCTTTGGGACCGAAGCCCCTTAAGCGACCTGGGGGCCGCGTTTCTTTGACCTCAAGCACGCCGGCCAGGGCCGGAGGTTCGTATGATCAAAATGTGGAAGGAATTTTCCAAGGGACTCTGGAAGGAACTGCCGCCCTTCCGACTAGTGCTTGGGCTTTGCCCGGTTCTGGCCGTGACCAAGACGGCCGATGGCGGCCTGGGCATGGGCCTGGCCGTGGTCTTCGTGCTGACCCTCTCCAACCTGCTGGTCTCGCTCGTGCGTAAAATCGTGCCGCCCAAGGTGCGCATCGCTTGCTACATCGTTATTGCCGCCTCCCTGGTGGTGGCCGTGGAACTGCTCATGCAGGCCTTTGCCTACACGCTCTATCAAAAGCTGGGCATCTTCGTCTCCCTTATCGTGGTCAACTGCATCATCCTGGGCCGGGCCGAGGCCTTTGCCTCGAAAAATCCACCCCATCTTTCCGTGGCGGACGGGCTGGGCATGGGATTGGGTTTCACCCTGTCCCTCACCTTTCTTGGAGCCCTGCGAGAAATCTTCGGCTATGGCACCCTGTTTGGCGTCCCGGTGATGGGAACTTCGTTCAAACCGTTCAGCTTTATGATCGAAGCGCCCGGCGCTTTTGTCTGTCTGGGTATGTTGCTGGGGGCCATGAATTACTTCACCAATCTGCAACGCCGCCGCAAAGGACTGGCGCCACGCGGCAACCCGGCCCATGAGTGCGGCTCCTGCGGCCTGTGCCAGGGAGGGAAATAAGCCATGCAGGAATATCTGCTCCTGGTCTTAGCGGCTATTTTCGTCAACAATATCGTTCTGGCCCAATATCTGGGCAACTGCCCCTTTATCGGGACGTCTAAAAGCCTGGGCGTGGCGGGGGGCATGGGCGCGGCCGTGGTTTTTGTGGCGACTTTGTCCACGGCCATCACCTGGGCCGTGCAGGAATTCCTGCTCATCCCAGCCGGACTCGAGTACCTCCAGACCATCGCCTTTATCCTGGTCATTGCTTCACTGGTTCAATTTGTTGAAATGTTCCTCAAAAGGATGCTGCCGCCGCTATACCGCTCCCTGGGCATCTTCCTGCCCCTGATTACCACCAACTGCGCAGTTCTGGGCATCGCCCTCATCGTCCAACGCAATGAGTATGATTTCTTCAAGGCTGTAATCTTTGCCTTTGCCTCAGGCCTTGGGTTCGCTCTGGCCCTGGTGGTGCTTTCCGGCATCCGCGAACGACTGGATCTGGTCCGGGTGCCGCGCTCCCTCAAGGGAACGCCCATCGCCCTGGTCATGGCCGGACTCATGTCCCTTGCTTTTTTCGCGTTCAAAGGCATGATTTCATAGGACGGACGGTCCGAAATTCCGCCACGGGCCAAGAGCCCCCGCGCTGAAGCGGCCGAAGCAACAAATAATGAACACCATGGTACGATCAGCATTCTTCAAGGAGTGTTCATGATTCTTACGTCATTTCTGGCCCTGCTGGGCATTGGATTCACCGCTGCCGTTATTCTGGGCGTGGCCTCCCGCGTGCTGCACGTGGACGAGGACCCGCGGCTGGCCCAGGTGGAGGACGCCCTGGCCGGTGCCAATTGTGGAGGTTGCGGCTATGCGGGCTGCGCCGGAGCAGCCGCGGCCGTGGTGGCGGGCAAGGAAGGGGCGGACGTCTGTGTCATCGGCGGAGAAGAAGTGGCCCGCAACGTGGCTGCCATCATGGGCCTCAAAGTGGTCACCCTGGAGCCGCGCCTGGCGCATGTGGACTGCACCGGAGGCCTGCGGGCCGAGGAAAACTACCATTACGAAGGTGTTCAGGATTGCCGCGCCCAGCACCTGTTGCACGGCGGGTCCAAAATGTGCCCGGAGGGCTGTCTTGGATTGGGCAGTTGCGTGCGGGCCTGCCCCTTCGACGCCATTTTCATGGGGCCCAACGGATATCCCGTGGTGGACCCGCAGGCTTGCCGGGCTTGCGGCAAATGTGAAGAGGCCTGCCCCCGCGGGGTCATGTCCGTTTACGGAGCCACGGATGCCCTGCAACACCTCAACGCCGCCTCGGACTGCCTGGCTCCCTGCCGTCAGCGTTGCCCTGGTGAAATCAATATTCCAAAATATATCGATTGCATCAAAAAAGGCGACTACGCCAGTGCCGTCTTGACCATCAAGGAACGCAACCCCCTGTTGCTGGTTTGCGGACGTGTCTGCCCCCGCCCCTGCGAAACCGTCTGCCGCCGTGGGCATGTGGACGAACCCGTGGGCATCAACATGCTCAAGCGCTTCGTGGCGGACTGGGAAATGAACTCAGGCACACGCCTGCCCATCCATTGTGCCCCGTCCACAGGCATGCGCGTGGCCGTTGTCGGCGGAGGGCCAGCCGGGCTTTCCTGCGCCTACTTCCTGCGCCGCTTTGGCCATCGGCCCACCATTTTCGAATCCATGCCCCTGTTGGGCGGCCAGCTCCGCTACGGCATCCCGGAATACCGCCTGCCCAAGGAAGTCTTGGATTGGGAAATCCAGGGCATCCTGGATTTGGGCGTCAAGGTACGCACCGGGATTCGCTTTGGCCGGGACCTGACGCTGGAAGCCCTGGGACAAAAAAACTACGACGCTATTTTTCTGGGCATCGGAGCCTGGGCCAACGCCACCCTGCGCATCCCAGGCGAGGAAGCACC
>JAQVYA010000148.1:5378-7398 GCA_028708865.1 Desulfovibrio sp.
GGTGGGACTGGGCGTGCGCACCGGCATCGGAGAGCGCGTGATCGTCATCGGCGGAGGCAACACGGCCATTGACTCGGCCCGCACCAGCGTACGCCTGGGCGCGGACGTAACCCTCATGTACCGACGATCCCGTGAAGAAATGCCCGCCAACCCGGAAGAAATCGAAGGGGCCGAACAAGAGGGCGTCAAGTTCCTTTTTCTGGCCCAACCCGTGGAGGTGGTGCTCGACGCGCAGGGCCGGGCCTGCGGGGTCAAATATGCGCGGATGCAACTTGGGGAGGCCGATGCCTCGGGACGGAGACGCCCCGAACCCGTTCCCGGTTCGGAAACCGTGCTCCAGGCCGACACCGTGCTGGCGGCCATTGGTCAAAAGCCCGCCCTGGACTGCCTTTACGAAGAAGACG
Organism: Desulfovibrio sp.; assembly: GCA_028708865.1. Taxonomy (GTDB): domain Bacteria; phylum Desulfobacterota; class Desulfovibrionia; order Desulfovibrionales; family Desulfovibrionaceae; genus Paucidesulfovibrio. The sequence goes on from JAQVYA010000148.1 coordinate 5,783, forward strand.
AGGAATGCCCCCTGGAGGCCACCCGTTGGCGCACCCTGGCCGCCAATCCTGATACGCTCCAGACCGCCATCCCCTATGTTTTCACTGGTGGCGATATGTTCACCGGCCCCAACCTGGTCATCGCCGCCATTGGCGGTGGCCGGAAGGCGGCACGGTCCATCCACCACTACCTTTCTTCCGGGCAGGTTCCGGTCCAGCCTGATCTGCTCCACGGCCTGCTCGACTATACCCTGTTCAAGGACGTGGAAAACGTGGACCCCAAACGCCGCACGGCCATGCCGTATATCTGCAACCTGGATGAACGCACCCAATGCTTTGACGAGGTGGAGGGCACCATTACCGAAGCCGAGGCCATCTATGAAGCCAACCGTTGCCTGCGATGCGGGCTGACCTGCTATGACCGGGACTACCCCGTACAGGAGAAAGCTTCCGGGCCGCTTCTCACGTCCGGAGCCGACGGCACCGCCAGAGGAAAATAAAAATCAAAATTATGCAAAAAACTGCTTGCCAACCCACCGTGCTTTTGGTTAGAAGTTCTTCCTCACGAGGGCGATTAACTCAGTGGTTAGAGTGCCATCTTCACACGGTGGAAGTCCCAGGTTCAAATCCCGGATCGCCCACCACTGAAATTTTAAGCAGCAGGTTTACGAACCTGCTGCTTTTTTTTGGGCCGTCAGCTTCTTAAGGCCCTCCCGCGGCCCAGCGCCGACCTGCCTAGCAAAAAGCGCCGACAGCATGTCAGCGCTTTTCTTTTTCAATCTTCATGGACAACCGCAAAACACAGTCCGCTCCTGCCTGCTTACAGCCCGATTCAATCATCAATGTAGTTCATAAACAATCGGTACCTCGATGTTCAAAGCGTGCGCCAGCCGGGCCTCGCAAACCCGGACTCCTTGAATGGCTTCCAAGGTATGGCTTGCACCGGAAACCAGGAAACGGTCCGCCTCATGACTCAAAATCCTGAATCCAGTCACGCGCCCGTCCTCGCCCACATGGACCAATACGGACACCACACCCGTAATTCCGGCCCGACGCGCAGCAAAGGGGTAATTCTTTTGCTCCTCAATCTTACGTAACAGCCGCTCTACGATCAAATTTTTCAGCCGGGCGTGATCATGCGCATGCTGCGGAGGAGCCTCGCTCAGCTGGCCTTCGGATGCAGGACGTGACGGCGCAGTATGCGCATCCTGCGAAACCGGCTCGTTGGCCGTGGCAGCTTGGGGCACAGGTTCTTTTTCCTGCGCTACGGGCTCGGGCCGAGTCACTGGTTCTGGCCGCGCCTGTTCCGGTTCAGGCACCGGCACAGGCTTGGGCACTGGCTTGGGCACAGGTTCAGGATCGGGACGCGGAGGCTCAGGAAGCGGCTTTACCGGCTCCGGACTCGGCACGGGTGTTTCCGGCGAAGCCTCCGGAGCCGGAGGCGTGTTCACCCGCATGGTCAGTACGCTGGGCTCGCATCGCGCCACAGGCGGTTGCCCCACCTCCACAAAGCAGCCTGAAGAAAGCAACACCATCGACAGCAGGCCATGCAGGAGCATGGTGACAAGAAGCCCGGCTCCCCGACCGCCCGCCTCAGGGGTGACCGTCATGGTCCGGCTCCGTCGTGATGGTGAAGT
>JAQVYA010000149.1 GCA_028708865.1 Desulfovibrio sp.
TGGAAAATATCTTCAGCCTGCTTGTGCTGGGCTCCTTTGTGGGCATCCAGGCTCCGCCCATGTACATTTCGCTGGAACTCCTGCCGGAAATGGAACAGGAGCTGACCCTCATGGCCAACAGGGCCTGCACGGCCCAGGATCCCCTGGCCGACCTCTTTTCCATGTTCGACGTATTGTAACGCGCCCGCGCGGGCAAAGGCTGAAGCATGCAGCGGTATTACTTTCATGCAGGCAAGGGCGGGGTGGGCAAGTCCACCACTTCTTCCCTCGTGGCCCTGAACCTGGCCCGCACCGGGCGCGAGGTGCTGCTGGTTTCCCTGGACCCGGCCCACAACCAGTCCGACATTTTTGACATGGAATTCGGTGCCAAACCCCGGCGCGTGGCCCCTGGGCTGCGCGTGGCCCAGGCCGACATCGACGATTGGATCCGCGTGTACCTGCGCGGCATCGAGGACCAGATCCGGCGTACCTACACGTATCACGCGGCCTTCAACCTGGGCAGCCGTCTGAACGTGATCAAGCATTCCCCCGGGCTGGAGGAGTACGCCCTGCTGCTGGCCTTCAAACATTACCGGGACAAGCACCCGGATCCGGACGTGATTGTCTACGACATGCCGCCCACGGCCCTGACCATGAAGTTCTTCAATCTGCCCGCCCTGTCCCTGATCTGGCTGGACCAGCTTCTGGAACTGCGCCGGGAGATCATGGAGAAAAAGCGAATCATCACCAAAATTCATATGGGCGTTTGCGAAGTGGAGTGCGACAAGATCAGCTCCCGGCTGGGGCGGCAGCGGGAATTCTTTACGGAATTGCGGGAGGTGTTTCAGGATGGCGAACGTTGCCGCATCCACCTGGTGGTCAATCCAGACCGGCTCTCCTTTGCCGAGGCCGGGCGCATCTGCACGGGCCTGGACGAAATGAGCATCCCGCTGGCCGCAGTGCTCATGAACAAGGTTGCGCCGGAAAGCGTTTGGGACCGGGAACACGAACTCTTCCGCCGCACCCGGGTCCATCCACTGCCCCTGTCCCCGGATCCGCTCATTGGCCTGCCCGTGTTGGAAGCCTATCTGGATGAACATGGGGGTGGCACTGGGGGGGTGTTTTCATTTATCGGTGAGTAATGCTGGGGCGGCTTTAAAAAGGGTCGATAAGAATGTCTCCGACGGCCAAGGGGCCCGCAGCCCCTTGGAACCCCATTTATCGGACGCGCTCCCGCGCGCCCGGGGTATATTTTCTGAATGCAGCATACGTATGAAATAATGAGTGGAAATTCCTGGCAGCGTCAGCCGCGAATCTCTCCTTGTTGCGGGCGGGGGAAATGGTGTAGGTAAAACATCGCAAAGGGGTGTGTATGGAGAAAACGATCCTGGGGCCATGGTGGAGGGTGTGCCTGGCGCTGTTGTGCGTCATGCCGCTGCTGGGCGTTGCCGTTGCTCGGGCCCAGGACGACTTTCCGTTGCGTCCCTTTTATCCGTCCGTTTCTGTAGTGGATACCGAAACTCTTCTGGACATGTATTCCGAAGCCGTGATCGTGGACGTGCGCTCCGCATTTGAATACGAGGTGGCCCGCATCAACAAGGCCATCAACGCGCCCATTGCCTACGGCCAGGCCCTGAACGTGGTGCGGCGCGTGCGGCCGCCCGAGAGCGGTGCCCCGTTGGTTTTCTACTGCAACGATCCCTCCTGTTCCCGGGCCTTTCGCCTGGCCCAGCAAGCCATGGGCCAGGGATGGGAAAACGTGTTCGTCTACGATGCCGGGGTGTTCTCCTGGATTGCCGCGGCCCCGGACAAGGCCACGCTCATGGGCAATTCCCCGGCCAGCCTGGAGCGGGTCATTCCCCCGGCCCTGTACCGCCGCCATCTGCTGGACTACCAGGAATTCGAGCGCCTCTCCTATGACGAGGGCACCCTTGTGCTGGATATTCGGGACATTTACCACCGCGAATTGGAACCCCGGCTGCGGGATATACGCAATATTCCCATGGAATCCCTGCTGGAGGGCGTGACCAACCGCATCTGGGTGGAGCGTCGGCTCCTGATTTTCGATACGGACGGAGACCAGGCGCGCTGGCTGCAATATTTTTTACAAGCCAACGGGTATACGGACTATTATTTTCTGAAGGGCGGCGTGGAGGCCCTGGAGCAGGGAAGCCGGACCCGCCGTGTGGATGTGGACACCGCCACCGTGACCTTCAGCCAGCACCAGTTGCAGCGACTGCTTATGGACACCGCCCTGAACGATGCGGACTGGCGTCTGTTGCACTATGTGGCCGGGAAGATCCGGTTTGACAATTATGCCCTGCTGAACCGGGGCGCGGCCATGGCCGAACTGGGCCTGGGCGAGGATGCCCTGTTTGCGGCCTCGGACCGTCTACGCCGGGGACAGTGGCTGCTGTACACCCGGGTGAACGGGTCCCTGGTCTACCGGGTCAACCCGCGCCTGGCCTGGAAGGGTGAAATGGCGGGCAAGGTCTGGATGCAGCGCGTGCGTGAATTTGAAAAGGCCGTGGGGAGGTAGGGGTGCGCTTGAAACGGGCTGCAACAACCGGGCTGTCGGGCTTCCGGGGAATACGCTTCCGGCCGGGGGGCTGGGCGCTGGTGCTGCTGGCGGTCTGCGCTCTCTGGACCGGTAGTGCCGCTGCGGGCAACGGCCGCGCCGAACGGGTTTCCTTGATGCTGCAATGGTCGCCCCAGGCCCAGTTCGCAGGCTTTTACATGGCCTGGGAAAAGGGCATCTATGAACGTCACGGCCTGAACATGATGCTCATCCCCGGCGGGCCGGATCGAGTGGCCTCGGACTGGCTGGACTCGCGCAATGCGGACTATTGCACCATGTTTCTCTCCACGGCCCTTGAGCGCTGGGATTCGGGACTGCCCCTGGTGAACGTGGCCCAGTTCGTGCACCATTCCGCGCTCATGCTCGTGGCCCGGCGCGGGGACGGCATCCGGACGGCCGCGGACCTGGACCGCCGCAAGGTTTCCATCTGGGCCAATGAGTTTCAGATTCAGCCCCGGGCATTGTTTCACAGCCTGGGGGTGCGGCCCGTGCTGGTACCCCTGGGCTCGTCCATGGACCTGTTTTTGCGCGGCGCAGTGCATGCCACGGCGGCCATGTGGTATAACGAATACCACACGCTGCTTTCGGCCGGATTACGGGAGGAGGAGTTGCAGCCCATCTTTTTCCGCGACACGGAGTTCGATTTTCCCGAGGACGGCATCTACTGCCTGCGTTCCACCGCGGAAAAGCGTCCCGAAGTCACGCGGGCCGTGGTGGAGGCAACCCGCGAGGGGTGGGAATACGCCCTGGCGCATGAGGAGGAGACCCTAAACGTGATCATGGAGCGCATGCGCGAGGCCGGACTGCCCGCCACCCGCGTGCATCAGCGCTGGATGCTGCGGCGCATGCGGGATGTGATCGCCCCGCAGAAGCAGGGAGTGAACGCCGTGCTGAATCCCGACACCTTCCGCCGCGTGGCCCGGCAATTGCGTGAGGCCGGGGTCATTCGCAACCTGCCGCTGTACGAGGAATTTTACAGGGGGCCGCAGGATGACCGGTAGCCGCATGGACCGACATAGCCTGGCCGTGCGGCTGGCCGCGCTGGTGCTCGGGGTTTCGGCCCTGCTCTTCGGCGCGGTGCTGGCGTACAATTATTTCGTGTCCCGGGACATCATTGTAAACCAGGCCGAGGAAAACAGCCGCACCCTGGGCCGGGAGGTGGCCAACCATGTGGCGGCGGAACTGCGCCCCGTGGAGCAGACCGTGCGCAACATCGCCCTGGCCCTGGAAGACGCTTCCCTGACCAGCGGCGAGATCACCTCCCTGGCCCGGCGCGTGGTGCAGAGCAACAAGGACATCTTTGCCATGGCCATTGCCTTTGAGCCCTACGGCATGGCCAAGGACCGCTTGTTCTTTGCTCCGTATTGCCACCGCACCGAGGACGGGGTGCGGGTCACGGAACTGGGCGGACCGGACTACCGCTATTTTTACATGGACTGGTACCAGCTCCCCCGGGAGCTGGGCGCTCCGGTCTGGACCGAGCCGTATTTTGACGACGGAGGAGGCGGCGTGATGATGACCACCTATGCGGCGCCGTTTTACCGGTTGCAGGACGGACGCCGTCGGTTCGCCGGGGTGGTCACTGCGGACATCCCCCTGGCCTGGATGCAGCGCGTGGCCCAGGACGTGCGCCTGTACGATACGGGGTATTCCTTTATCATCTCCCGCAACGGCACCTTTATCTACCATCCGCTCCAGGAGCTGATGCTCAACCACACCATTTTTTCCCTGGCCGAGGAGCGGGGGGACTCCCGCCTCTGGGACCTGGGCCGGGACATGACCGAAGGCGGGACCGCTTTTCTCGAGCGCGTCAGCGTCAAGGGCGGGGTAGAGAGTTTCTTCTTCTACACGCCGCTACACGTGGGCGGTTGGTCCCTGGGGTTGCTGTTTCCCAAGGACGAGGTACTGCGCGAGGCCACCATGCTGTCCCGCAATCTGCTGCTCATGGGCGGTTTGGGATTTGTGCTGCTGGCCGGCGGCGTGTTTTTGGTGGCCGGCGGCGTGACCCGCCCTCTGCGCCGTCTTTCCGGCGCGGCCATGGAAATCGCGGGCGGCAACCTGGACGCTCCGGTGCCCGCGTCCCGGCGCAACGACGAGGTGGGCGAACTGACTGACGCCTTTGCCCACATGCGCGAGAGCCTGCGCGACTACATCCGCAGTCTCACCGAAACAACCGCCCAAAAGGAACGCATCGAATCCGAACTGCGCATTGCTCGGGACATCCAGATGGGAATCTTGCCCAAGCTGTTCCCGGCGTTTCCCGAGCACGACGAGTTCGACGTGTTTGCCTCCATTGAACCGGCAAAGGAAGTGGGCGGCGACCTCTACGACTTCTTTTTCCTTGATGACCGGCATTTCTGCTTCCTGGTGGGCGATGTGTCGGACAAGGGCGTGCCCGCCGCTTTTTTTATGGCCGTGACCAAGACCCTGCTCAAGGCCGTGGCCCCGCAAAGCAGCGGACCCGCGGAGATTTTGGAAAAGGTCAACGAGGACCTGGCCGAGGAAAACGACTCCTGCATGTTTGTAACCTTGTTCCTCGGGATTTTGGACATCGGTACGGGCGAGGTGCGCTATGCCAATGCCGGGCACAATCCTCCTTTGCTGCTGCAAGGGGACGGCGCGCAGTTCGTCCCGCCGTTGAACGAGCCCATGGCCGGGGCCATGCCGGGCATGCGGTATACGGAGCAGAGCATGGTCCTTGGGGCCGGGGATGTGCTCTTTCTCTACACGGACGGCGTGACCGAAGCCATGAACCATGACCGGGAGCTGTTTTCCGAAAAGCGGCTCACCGATCTGCTGGCCAGGGCCCGGACCGACGGGGTGGAGGGCATCGTGGGCCTGGTGGACCGGGCCATCAAAGACTTTGCCCGCGGCGCCGTGCAGTCCGACGACATCACCATGCTGGCATTGAAATTCACAGGCAAGAAAGGAGCATGACGAATGGAATTTACGACCAATAAAATAGGTGGCTATGCCGTGCTGGAGGCGTCCGGCCGCATGGACGCCGTGACCGCGGGCGAATTCGAGAAGGCCTGCGGCGAGCTGATGGACGCCGGGGAAACCCGCATCGTGGCCGACCTCACCGGTGTGGACTACATTAGTTCGGCCGGGCTGCGGAGCATTCTTTCCTCGGCCAAGAAGCTGCGCGGCATGAGCGGTGAAATCCGCTTCTGCGGCCTCACCGGAATGGTCAACGACGTCTTTACGGTGTCGGGATTCGCGGCCATGTTCAAGCTTTTTGACACGGCTGCGGACGCGGCCCAGGATTGAACTCTCATGGCGGATGCGTTGCGCCTGGAGGCCCTTCTGGACAACCTGGAGGCCCTTCTGGATTTCGTGGCGGCCCGCGCCAAGGCGCTGGACGTTCCGCCGGAGCTGGCCGGGCGCGTCCGGCTGGTGTTGGAAGAGCTGCTGGTGAACGTCTGCAACTATGCCTACGCCGGGAGTGGTGCCCGGGGCGGTGCGGAGCCGGATTCTCCCGGTCTGGTGGAGGTGCGGTGCCTGCGCCGGGTCGGAGGGCAGGCCACGAACCTGTTTTGCGTCCGCATTCGGGACTGGGGCTCCCCCTTTGACCCTCTGACCCGGGAAGCGCCCGACACCGGGGCGGGGCTGGACGAACGGCCCGTGGGCGGCCTCGGCATCCTGCTGGCCGTGGAAATGGCTGACCATTTGGACTATTGCCGGGAGCCGGACGCCAATGTGCTCACGGCCTGCTTCATCATGAATCCCACAGCGAACCATCCCTGATCCCAGCCTTTTCGCTTTCCGGGGACCTGTGCGCCGTCGCTGCTTTGGCCTCGGTGCAGGCGCTCTGAGTGTTTCCGGAACGTGTTATGGCGGACGCGGCAATGTTTCTGGGTTGCCATGTTTCAAGATTTGACCGCCCTTGCGGTGTGGTCTATTTTTCTATTGATACCAATTGAGTTTTTCCTTTTCCAGGAGCGATATGTCCAGGGGCGCGTATCAAAGAATTTCTTCTGCCGAACTGCTGAACGCGGTGGCCCGGGGAGCCGTGGAATTGTCCTCGGAGCACGGCTGGCCCGACGGGGTTAATACCTTGTTGGCCGGGCTGGGGCGCGTCACGGGCGTGAGTCGGGTCTGGATTTTCCAGAAGCTGGAGTTGCGCGACCAGTATATTCTCCAGGATTACGTCTTTGAATGGGCCTCGGCGCCGCATCATGCCCAGATTGACCTGCCCATGTTCAGCATGTTTCGCACCGAGCGGGACAATCCCGAATACGAGACCCTGATCCAAAGCCGCCTGCGTGGCGAAATTCAGGCCGTGATCGTGCGCGAGCTGCCGCCGGACTGCTGGCTGCGGGGCAATCTGGGACAGCAGAACATCCTCTCCATGCTGACCCTGCCCATCATGGTGGACGGAGAATGGTGGGGGTTGCTTGGTTTTGACGACTGTGAACGGGAATACGTCTGGTCCGAAACGGAAATGGCCCTGCTGCGCACGGCGGCCGGGCTCATTGCCGGGGCCGTGGTGCGCAACCGGCTCAGCGCCCGGGTGCGGCAATTTCACATCCTGCAAAGCCTTACGGACAGCGCGGCCTGGTCCGTGGACCTGCGGCGCGGTAGGATCTGGTGCTCGGGCGACCTGGCGGGCCGCAGCGATGTACCGCCCGAGGGACGCTATTTTTCCATGCTCGGAGCCTTGCGGCTGATCCACCCCCAGGACCGGCGCGAGCTGTTGCAGGAGCTTCGCGCCGGCATGCAGGCCCGGGCCATGCGCCTGCGAAGGGACGTGCGTGTGCACCATCAGGGCGGAGAATACCGCTGGGTGGAGCTGATCGGCGAGTTAACGTTGG
>JAQVYA010000150.1 GCA_028708865.1 Desulfovibrio sp.
GTAAATGGGGTTCCAAGGGGCCGCGGGCCCTTTGGCCGCCGGAGGCGTTGCTTTTATCGCTCGTGGCTTGCGCCGCTCGAAATTTATGCCCCCGGGCGCGCGGGAGCGCGTCCGGTAAATGGGGTTCCAAGGGGCCGCGGGCCCTTTGGCCGCCGGAGGCGCCTCTTTGCCTTTGTTTTACAGAATTTTGCCGCGCAGCCAGTTTAGCAGGCGTTCACCGGCCTTGCCGTCGTGCTTGGCAAAGGCCAGGGCCGCGATTTCGTGCCGTTGTTGCCGGTATTCGTCTTTCCCGACGGCCAGGTCCTGGAGGGCTTCCAGCAGGGCTTGTTGGTCGCGGACCTTGGGGCCGGGGGTGATCCAGTCGTAGTCGAACTGGAGTTCGCGGTTGGCGGCAATGTATTGTTCCCAGTCATAGGGGAAGAATATTTGCGGTTTGTCGAGCAGGAGATGGTCGGTGAAGATGGAGGAGTAATCGGTAATCAGCCCGTGGAACAGGGGCAGCAACGGATAGATGTCCAGGTGGTTGGGGCAGTGCAGAATGTTTTGGAATTGCAATCCTTGGTAGTGATTGCTGAAGCTGTGCATCTTGATGACCAGGGCGGCGTTGATTTCGGCCAGCCGGGCATCCAGGGCGGGCAGGTCCAGGGCTCCCTGGGTGATGAAGTCTCCGCCGCCGTCGCGGAAGGTGGGCACGAACAGGGCCACGGTGCGTTTTTTGGTCAGCCGTCGCACCTGGCCGTAGAGGTCCGGGCTGGAGCAGACCATGTCCTGCCGGGTGGGGCGTCGGAAGAACACGTCGTTGCGGGGGTATCCTGTTTCGATGATTTCTTCGGCGTCGAAGCAGGTGGAGAATAGGTGCCGGGTGTAGAAGGGGGAGGTGGAGACCAGGGCGTGATATCCGGAATACATGCGCCGCAGGTAATCGCGCCGTTGCCGGGACAGGTCGAGGCCGGACTCGGCTTCGAGAAAGCCTATTTTTTTGAAGCCTACGCCGTGCCAGAGTTGTACGATGCGCGCCTTTTGCAGCAGCGGGGCCAGGGGGGAATCCTTGAAATGAAAATCATCGGTTATAAAGGTGGCGGCCCCGGCCAGGCGCTGCACGGAGTCTCCCTGGGGAAACAGTTCACAGGGCAGTCCGGCGGAGCGCAACTCGCGGTGCACGGCCGGGTCAAGGGTTACGAAGAAGGTCTCCAGGTCCGGGGCGTGGGCCAGCAGGTGGAGGAACGCGTATTTGGCGTTGCCGCCGAAGCTGCCGTTGCCCCGGCCCATGACCGCCACGCTGCGGGGGGCGGTGGGGGTGAGTTCGGCCACGCGTTGCAAAAGGGCCAGGGTTTTGGAATCCGGTTCCATGGCGTTTTCCTGCGGGCCGGTACAAGCAGAGGCGGCCGCGTGGTTTCAGCGTTGGCTGAGGTTAGAGCGAGGCGGACTTGCGGCGCACATCCACAACGGTTCCGGAAAAGCCCGCGAACAGGGTCTTGACGGTGGCCTCGGCCACGGCGCGGGCCGTGAGCAGCGATTCCGGGGGCTCTGGCCCGAAGTTTTCCACGCGCATGGGCGTGGCCGTGCGTTCCGGGTTGATGGCGTTGATGCGTACTCCCAGAGGCGCGGCTTCCTCAGCAACGCCTTGTACCAGGTTCACGATGGCGGCTTTGGATGAAGAATAGATGGTGTAAAGGCTGCGTCCGCGCGTGAACGAGCTGGAGGTGAACAGGCAGATGCCGCCCCGGCTGGCTTGCAGGTGCGGCAGGGAGGCGCGCACCACGTGGATGGAGCCGAGATAATTGATGGCGATTTCCCGTTCGATGTCCTGGGGATCGCGGTCGGCGAGCCGTCCGGAGCGGAGCACTCCGGCCGTGTTCACCACGGCGTCGATGCGCCCTTCGGCGGCAAGCACCTGTGCCAGGGCCTGTTCCACGGCTTTGGGATCGGAAACGTCGCAACCTGAGGAGGCGGCGAAACCGTGCATGCAGCCCCCGTATTGTTCGCCCAGGTCCATGACGGCCTTGCCGATGCCTTTGGTGGCGCCGAAGACCACCACTACCTTGCCCTTGATGCGGCGCAGGGGCGGGCCGTCTTCCAGGGCCGAAGAGTTGACCTGGAAAATTTTGTCCGCCAGGAAGAGGTCTTCGGGATAGGTTATTTTGATGTTCTTTTCTTCGCCGCGTACGACGAATACATCGCCCAGATTGTAATTGAGGATCAGTTTGCAGTCGTCCGTGACCCGGCAGTCGGGATCGGCCTGGGAAAGCTCGTGCGCTTTTTTGAGTATGGCCGCGCAGAATCCCTGGGGGGTCTGGCCCCGGCGCAGGGCCGAGCGGTCTGGAATGTCGCGGATAAAGTTCTCGTCGTCCACGGCAATGATGGTATCCACGGCGGGTACGGCCACGTCCACGGCCGCATGATGCTGGAGCGCCTCAATGGTCTCCGTGATGATCCGGCGGGTCACAAAGGGGCGCACGGCGTCGTGCATCAGAATATTGGCGTGTTCCAGCCGGTCTGCCGGGATGGCGTTGACGCCCGCCCAGGAGCTGTCCTTGCGTGTGGCGCCGCCGCCCAGGATGCGGGTGACCTTGGGTACCGGGTTCTTGAGCAGCAGTTCTTCCAGGTAGAGCCGGTCCTTGGGCGAAACCACGATGAAGATTTCGTGGATCAGGGGGTGGTCCTGAAATGCGGCCAGGGTGTGTTCGATGACGGTGCGGCCCGCGAGCTTGAGGAATTGCTTGGGGGTGGAAAAGCCCATGCGCTCGCCGCTGCCCGCGGCAAGGATGACGGCGTAGTTGGTGCAGCCATTGGAGCTGATCATTGGCGGCCTCCGAAATCCCGGATTATGGGTGCCGGGATGCACGGTTGATGAAATGCCCCTGCGTGTCCGACCGGTCGGCTCCGGCCTGTGGGAAACCAGGGTGGTGCCGTACGGCGGGATTTGCCGGACAGGGCGTCAAAAACATGCCGCTGGCCCGCCGGGGGAATGAACCGTTCATTTATAATAATATCGGTAGATTCACGGCTGCATGCCGGTGGCGTGCGCCGTCCTCCCCTGTGGCGGGCCGGGCCTGGGGAAAGCCTTGCAAAACAGGGGCCGGAAAAAGGTTCAGCCCTGCACGCGTTTCAGGAAAGCGGGCCATTGTTCCAGGAGCAAGGCCAGGGCTTTGCCTCGATGGGAGCGGCTGTTTTTGACCTCCGGCTTCATTTCCGCGGCGGTGCAGCCCTGCTTCGGGTCGAAAAATATGGGATCATACCCGAAGCCGCTTTTCCCGTGGTATTCGCGGGCGATGCGGCCTTCCCAATGGGCTTGGGCATGGATGGCCTGGCCGTCCGGGGCGCAGGCATACATGCAGCAAACGAAACGGGCTGTGCGTTTTTCATCGGGCACCTGGCCCAGGGCGTCCAGCAGTTTGGCGTTGTTGGCGTCTGCGTCGCCGTGTTCTCCGGCGTAGCGGGCGGAGTGCACGCCAGGGGCGCCGTCCAGGGCGTCCACGGCCAGGCCGGAATCGTCGGCCACGGCCGTCAACCCTGTGGCGCGGGCCACGGCTTCGGCCTTGATGCGGGCATTTTCCAAAAATGTATTCCCGGTTTCCGGGATGTCGCCGATTTCAGGGAACTGGTCCAGGCCCTTGACCTCCACGCCGAGGTCTTGAAGCAGGGCGGAAAACTCGCGGATTTTCCCTTGGTTGCGGGTCGCCAGAACAACAGCGCGCACGGAACGCCTCCTCGCGGTTGGGGGAAAGGTCGTACAAGCCGGATGAGCGGCCATCCGGGAGCCTTGCAGAGCGGGTCATGGCGGTTCGCCCCGGGCGCAGGCCGGGCAGCCGCCGCGTCCGGAGTGTTACCCGTTGGAATCCGGCTTGGCAACCGCGAGCATGGGCGGCAGCAGCAGCGTGACCTTGGTGCCCTGGCCTTCCCGGCTGGAAAGGGTCACGTCCCCGCCGATGTCGTCCATGATTTTGCGGATCATGGCCAGCCCCAACCCGGCTCCCTTGCCCTTGGTGCTGAAGAACGGACTGAAGACGCGATCGCGGATGGCGGCCGGGATGCCATGGCCGGTGTCCTCCACTTCCAGGCCCACCAGGCCGCGGACCAGGCGCGCCCGCACCACCAGTTCCCCGCCGTCGGGCATGGCTTCCAGCGCGTTTTTGATCAAATTGATGAGACATTGCTTGACCAATTCGGGATCGGCCTGGACCTGGGGCAGCCCCTGGGTTTCCTCCAGGGTGGTGCGGACGTTTTGGGACCGGGCCGCCAGATCCATGACGCCCAGGGTGTCGCGGGCCACGTCCAGCACGGTGCACCGGGCCTCGCGTTGTTCCGTGGGTCTTGTGAAGTTGAGGATGTTTTTGAGAATTTCATCCAGCCGCCGGGACTCGGCCAAAATGATGTTCAGTTTCTGCTCGGTGGTTTCGTCCAGGGTCTCGGTGCGCATCAGGGAGTTGGCAAAGCCGGAGATGGCGAACAGGGGATTGCGGATTTCGTGGGCAATGTAGGTGGAAAGCTCACCGATGGAGGCAAGTTTTTCCGATTGCTGGAGTCGATTCTCCATTTCGGTCCGCTGGGTGATGTCCCGCCGGATGAGCACCACGCGGGTCAGTTCGCCGTCCTCGTGGATGGGGTAGGTGTAGAGCCGGAAATAGTGCATGCGGCCAAAGGGGTCCACTGTGGTGCCCAGGGTTTCGCAGGGGCGGCCTGTGGCCAGGGTTTGCTCCACGGGGTGTTCGCAATGTTCGCATCCGCGTTCGGGCCGCAGGTCCATGGCGTCGAAGATTTCGTCCAGACGGCGTCCCACCAGTTCACGCCGTTCCAGCCCGGTGCGGCGGCGTACGGACCGGTTGGCTCCGATAATCAGGCCATCCGTATCCAGGAAAAGGATATCTTCCTGGAGCTGGTCGATGACCGTGGTGAGCAGGGACTGGGTGGCGGAAAGGTCCAGTCGGCAGGCGCGCCACATATCTTCCGAGGGAAAGAGGCGCAGGAAGAAACTGGCGGCCGCACGTTCCACCAGGATGACCCGGGCGGGCAGGCGGGCGCGCAGTTCGGCGATGCGGCGCGACACCCCGCTGGTCTCCAGCACCAGGTTGATCTTCGGGTGCATGTAGAGCATATCCTCGAAGGAGGGAAACACCGGCACTCCGGGAAAAGGTTCCAGACCTTGCGGCTCTTCGCCGGACAGGGCGGCCGCCACCACGTGGGCCCGGTTGAGGAGTTGGGCTCCCAGGCCATCCTCGAAGACATCCCGAAACGCGGCCAGGGAGCTGCGGTCCCCCACAATGCCCACCTGGTACGGTGTTTCTTGAAAATCCATGGTGTTGTCGTTCATGGTGTGCCCCCCTTGAACGTATGAGAGCCTTCAGTATACCGCATGAACATGGAATCGCAAGTGCCGGAGCAAAAACAGATGGACGCACGGCGGACTTTTCAGCCGGGCGGCTTTGGAGTAGAGCTGGGCGCATGAACAGCGACACCCTGAAAGTACATGCCGTAAGTCTTGGATGCCCCAAAAACCGCGTGGATACCGAACGGCTGCTCGGCAGTCTCGGTCCGTCGGTGGTTGCGGCCGGACATCCGGAAAACGCCGACCTGGTGCTCATCAACACCTGCGGGTTCATCCGCCCGGCCGTGGAGGAATCCGTGGACGCCATCCTGGCCGTGCAGGAGAGCATTGCCGGGCTGGACCCCCGGCCCGTGCTGGCCGTGGCCGGCTGTCTGGTGAGCCGCTATGGGGAGGACCTGGTGCGGGAGATGCCCGAAGTGGACATCTGGCTCAGCACCCGGGACATGAACCGCTGGCCCGCCCTGGTGCGCGAGGCCATGGCCCGCGAGGCCGACCCGGACCTGCCGCGTCGCCTCTCCACGGGCCCGGCCTACGCCTATCTGAAAATCGGCGAGGGCTGTTCGCATCGCTGCGCCTTTTGCACCATTCCGGACATCCGCGGCCCCCAGGTAAGCTTCGGCGTGGAAACCCTGGCCGGAGAGGCCGAGGACCTAGTGGCCCAGGGCGTGCCCGAGCTGGTGCTGGTGGCCCAGGACGTGGCCGCCTATGGGAGCGATTTGCCCATGGACTGGGACCTGCGCACCCTGGTGGAGCGGCTTTTACCCATCCAGGGGCTGGAGTGGCTGCGGCTCATGTACCTCTATCCTGCCGGGCTCACGGAGGAACTCCTCAGCTTCCTGGCCGAGGTGGGGCGTCCCTTTTTGCCGTATTTCGACATCCCCATGCAGCATGCCCACCCCGAGGTGCTGAAGAATATGGGCCGCCCCTTTGCGCGGGACCCGCGCCGGGTCCTGGACCGGGTCCGCAAGTATTTTCCCGACCCGGCTCTGCGCACCAGCATGATCGTGGGCTACCCCGGAGAAACCGATGCCCAGTTTGATGCGCTGTGTGACTTTGTGCGGGAGACCCGCTTCACGCATCTGGGGGTGTTTGCCTACCAGGCCGAGGAAGGCACTCCGGCTGCGGCCATGCCCGACCAGGTTCCCGAAGGCGTCAAGGAGGCCCGGCGGGAGGAAGTGATGCGCATTCAGGCCGCCATCAGCGAAGAAAATTTGGAGCGCTGGGTCGGGGAGGAGATCGAGGTGCTGGTGGAGGCCCCGCACGAGGACTGGCCCGGACTGTACACCGGCCGAGCCTGGTTCCAGGCGCCCGAAGTGGACGGCGTGGTTTACGTCAGTTCCGAGCCGGGCAACCCCTTCCTGCCCGGGCGCATGGTGCGCGCCGAAGTGCAGGAGGCCAAGACGTACGATCTCGTGGCCCTGGCCTGATTCACTGTGCGTTTTGGAGTCCGGCAAGCCGGAACAATGCAAAAAACCAGCAGGAAATGAAAGTATTCCAGTGGTCACTCTCCTTCGGGTGTGGTATGCAGGCATCAACCGTCTGACCGGCGTACCATATTCGGGAGGGACACATGGGAATGGGAAAGAAGCTGAATCTGGCGGCATTATTGTTTTGCACAGCCCTGCTGCTCTGGAATGGCGGGCTTTCCGGGGCCTCGGACCGGGCCGGGAATGACCAGGCTGTTTCTTCCGGCAAGGAAATGTGGCGCATCGCCTCATTGAATTGGGAGCCGTATTCCGGGGCGGAAATGTCCACCCAGGGCAATCTGGTGCAGCGGCTGCGAACCCTGCTGGAACAGCGCGGAGTGCGCCTGGTGGTGGAATTCTACCTCGGGGCGCGGGCTCAGGAGTTTGCCAAGGAGCCGGGCTGTGTGGGCTATTTCCCGGCCTGGCCCGAGGAAGTGCAGTCAGGGTTCATCGCTTCGGAC
>JAQVYA010000151.1 GCA_028708865.1 Desulfovibrio sp.
GACGCTCTTCCGATCTGATGCCGGGGACCAGGCCGATGCCTCGGTTGGCGATGGATTGCCCCAGGGCAAAGGCCTTGGCGGCTCGGGGTACGCGTTTGGCCGGGTCTTTGGCTAGGTAAGAGAGCACCTTGCCCTTGATGGGATGGCCGCCCATGCCCTTGTAGTCCAGGAAGGCGCGGACGCTCAGGGCGGCGCCAGCGGAGTCGATTTTTACCGGGCAGACCGAAGTGCATTTGCCGCAGGCCGTGCAATGGTCCATGAGTTCGCGCAGCTGGGCCAGCAGCTCGGGAGCGGGTTCTCCCAGCTGGAGTTGGGAATAGTAGACCGCCTCGATGAGCGCGCCCAGGGAGATGTTCTTGTTGCGCGGGTGCGCCTCCAGGCCTTGCTGGGGGTAGTACATGGGACAGACCTGCTTGCACTTGCCGCACCGGGTGCAGGTCTGTACATTTTTCAGCAATTCGGTGAGGTGCTCCCGGTCCTTGAGCGCGGTCTGGTCCAGGTCCTGGATGAGCCGGTTGAAGGAAAAGGTGTACGGCTTGCCCGGCAGGGTTCGCTGGGTGAGCTTCCCGGGGTTGATGATGCCCTTAGGATCCACCTGTTCCTTGTAGTGGCGCAAGGCGTCGATTTTGGCCTGGGTCTGGAACGCGATCTTGGTGATGCCGATGCCGTGCTCTCCGCTCACTTCGCCGTCCAGTTCAAGCACGTGGGCAAAGACTTCTTCAGCGGCCTGATGCGCTTCAGCCAGCATGTGGGCGTCGTTGGAGTTCACGGGAATGTTCACATGGCAGTTGCCGTCGCCCGCGTGCATGTGGTTGGCGATGACGATGCGCGTGGCCAGCAGCTGTTCGAACAGCTTTTTGAGTTCGCGGTCCTGTTTGGGGTAGGTCTCGCGCAGGGCCTGGAACAGATAGCGAACCTGGGCCTCCTGCTCCACGTCGGAGAGTTCGGCCGAGGTGATGCGCTCGGCCAGAATGTCCTCCACGCGCTGCTTGGCTTCCACAATGCGTGGATCTTCATATTCGACACCGGGCAGGGCCGTTGCCTTGGAAAGGGCGCGGCGGTAGGCGCGGGCCAGATATTTGAGGTTCAGATTTTCCAGGTAGTCCGAGAAATCCGGAATGGCCTGGAGCGGAATGACCACGTCTTCGTTGACCTTGAACCCCGAAGTGCGCTTGGCGATGGCCGAGAGCTTGTGCCGGTCTTCCCAGAATATTTCGGCCTCGCGAGCGTCGCGGGCCGCAAAGATGTCCACCCCGTCATAGGGTTGGGCCAGGGAGACCACCGTATCCACGGCTTCGTCCAGGGCCTGTTTGTGGTCCGAATCCAGCTGAAGCAGGATCACGCTGATGGGATCGCCTTCGTACTGGCTGGATTTATTGACGTATTCAATCGCCTGGACATATTTGGAGTCAAAGTGTTCCAGGGCCGAGACCTTGACGAGGTCGCCTTGTTCCCGGATGCGGTTGCGCAGGGCCACCACGTCGTTGATGACCAGTACGGCGTTGCGCATGGAGCGGCCGTAAAACTCCAGGCACAGGGTGCGGGAGTAAGCGGGCCGGGGGTGCAGCACGAAGCACGCTTCGGTGATGATGCCGTCCACGCCTTCCTTTTGCACGCCGGGCAGGCCGCCCAGGTATTTGTTGGAGACGTCCTTGCCCAGGCCCGGTTTGCGCAGCTCGTCGCCGCGCATGTGGATGGTGCGCAGCAGGGCGCCGGATTCGTCGCGGACCTCGAAGGTGGCGTCGCCGTCCTCAAAGATTTTGTGCCGCGGGTGATCCTTGCGCCAAACCTGGATGATGTCTCCGTCCGGCGTGACCATGCGATAGGAATAGAGGTTGTCGATGGTGGTGCCGTATTCAAAGGCAAAGGGGCCTCCGGCGTTTTCCGCCACGTTGCCGCCCAGGCTGGAGGCGGCCTTGGAGGCGGGGTCCACGGTGAGCAGCAGGTCATGGTCGGCAGCGGCGCGGATGGCGTCCAGGGTGATCACGCCGGTCTGGGCGCAGAACAGCCGCTTTTTCGTGTCGATCTCCAGAATGCGCTTCATGCGCGAGAGGGAGAGGACGGCCGTGCGGCCATGCAGGGGCACGGCTCCGCCTGTCAGGCCGGTGCCGCCGCCGCGCGGAATCAGGGAAAAGCCCATTTCTCCGGCGAGCCGGACAACTCCCTGCACTTCTTCTTCCGTGGCGGGGAAGAGTACCAGCATGGGCAGTTCCAGGCGCAGGTCCGTGGCGTCCGTGGCCGAGGCCACGAGCTGGTGGGGCGAGGAACCGATGGCGTTTTCGGGCAGCACCTCCCGCAGCCGCTGCATTACGTCTTCGCGGAAGCGTTGGTCCGCGTTGTAGCGGGTCCAGAATTCCTGCACTGCGGCGGTAAGGATTTTGGGATATTCGCCGGAGAGCATGGGCCGGGACATATCCAGACGGCGGGAAACGCTTTTTTTGACCTGAGCGGGATCCACGAAGGGATTGTAGCGCACGAGAAACAGTTCGGCCGCCAGACTGGCGGCCAGTTGACGCACGGCTTCGGGCCAGTGGGCCACCTGGTCCAGGTCGGTGACTCCGAGGATCTTAGTGAGCAGTTCCTCGTCAGGGATGGAAATATGGGGTCCGAGTTCGGGCATTGTTGTATCGTCCTCCAGGGCGGGAATCCGCCGAAGCCTCCGGCCCCCGGATGGGAATCAGAGCTGTGGTCCGGCGGAGAAAGGGGAATATAGGGACGGTGCGGCCGATTGGCAAGGCCTGGCTGCCGGACCTTGCCTGGCCGGGCGCGGATTCAGGCCCCCGGCACTTCTGGACACCGTCCTTTTCCAGAGCTAAAGAGATGGCTGTTTCCCATGGCATGCCACGGTCATCCCGCCATGGGTGACGGCAAGGGCAGCGTCCACAAAGACAGGCGCACGCCTTGACCACGCCCTGGCGTTATTTTTTTCGCACCTACCTACGGCCTTTTGCAAAGGCATGGTTCAACCCCCTGACAGGCAGGAGAGATCATGAGCACGAATGATTTCGCGTCGCTGAAGCTTTTCATTACCGGTCCCACCATGTTGCGCCCTGAAGTTCGGCAGGCAGGAACCTTGCCGGAGTTTGGGCACCGCGACCTGGAAAACGACAAACGTTTACAGCCCGCCATGCACTGGTTGGCCGAACTGGCCGATGCCGGGGATGAGTATACGCCCGTGTTGTTTCTCGGTTCCGGGTCCACGGGCATGGAGGCGTCCATCCGGTCGCTGGTGGCCGGGGACGAGACCGTGCTCAACGTTTCGGTGGGCGCGTTTGGCGACTTGTTTCACAACATGGCCGTGGCGAATGAAAAGCGGGCCAAACAGCTCAAGTTCGAATGTGGACGGGCCGTGGACCTGGACAGCCTGGAGCAGGCCCTGAAGGAACACCGCCCCGGAGTGGTGACGTTTACGCACAATGAGACCTCCACCGGCGTGATCAACGATATTCACGCCATCAGTGAGTTGGTGCGACGTTACGGAGCCATGCCCGTGGTGGACGGGGTGTCCATCTTTGGCGGCACGGCATTGGGACTCAAGGGTTCGGGCATTGCCATGTACTGCTCGGCCACCCAGAAGAGCCTGGGACTGCCTGCGGGATTCGGCATCGGGTTCGTGCACGCCGAGGCCGAGGAAAAGGCCCGCCGGGTAAAGGGCAAGGGCCACGGAACGGACATCCTCAAGCACTTGGAACGAGCGCGTCGATTCCAGACCTTGAGCACGCCCAATACGACCCTGGCCAACCAGCTTTACGTCCAGCTGAAGTACATTTTTGAGGAAGAAGGGGTACAAAACCGGTTTGCCCGGCATCTGGCCATGCGCGGCATGGCCGAGGAATGGGTGGCCGGTTTGGAAGGCTACGAGTTGTTCGCCCAGGAGGGGCACCGTTCCCCGGCCCTGACCACGGTGCGGGTGCCCAAGGGAGTGACGGTTCAGCGGCTCAAGGACGTGAAGGAAGCCATGCGCGCCCGGGGCTACCTGTTCGACCCGGGTTATGGCAAGCTGAACACCCAGTTGGAACAGGCCGGACAGCGGCCCATATTCCGTATCGGGCACATGGGGGACATCATGCCGGATATGTTGCAGGCGTTTTTGAAGGATTTGGGCGAAGTGCTCGGTAATTTATAATCCTGCCTTTCCTTGCGGCGGCCGGTCCAACGGTAAATTTTGTTGACCGGGCCGCAGAAGCGATGACGTGGGTTTCCCGGCAGCCAGCAGCTTGCAACGGGTTGCACCCCATGCCGCCGGGCCTGGTATACAGCGACCGCCCGTTCTCCTTGGAGAGCGGGCGGTCGGCGTTTGCAGGATATTGTTTTGATTCAATGGGAGCGATGCAATGCCGTCGTTCCCATGTGGTCGGTCCAATGTCGCCGTCTTAGCGCAGGGCCGTTTGCGTACGGAAAGGTTCAGGAGGCCCGGACCTGGGACGGGTCGGCTTCCAGCAGCAGGACACGCCGCCCCCAGGCGGCCTGTCCCAGGGAAATGCAGGCGTCCCCAGGTGGCAGCAGCCGGTGGGTGAGCGGGGTTAGTCCGCGCCGCCGCAATGCCCGGGGCAGCTCCTCGGCCAGGGTCAGGTTCTGCATGACGCCGCCGGAAAGGGCGACCACCGGCACCTTGACTTCCTGGGAAAAATGGGCAGCCATGTCTGCGAGGCCGCGTACCAGGGCCCGGTGAAAACGCCGGGCAATGATGCCCGGACTGGTGCCTGCCTGTGCGTCTTTCCGGCAGGCCTGGAACAGCGTCAGGGTGTCCAGCACGGCGGGGCCGCCCGGGTCCGGGGACGGGACCAAGGGGCATCCGTAGCTGTCCTGATCCGGGGCGTTTTTGTCCTGGGCCGCTTCCAGGATGATGGCGGCCTGGCCTTCGTAGGTGATGGTTTCCACCAGGCCGAGCAGGGCGGCCACCGCGTCAAAGAGGCGTCCGCAACTGCTGGTCTGCGGGCAATTGAGTCCTCGTTCCAGCATTTGCGGTAAGAATTCGCAGGCCTGTTTTTGCGTTGCGTACCAGGGCCAATGCTTTGGCTCGGGACGGCGTTGGCCCAGGTTCCAGAGCATGGCCTGGGCAATGCGCCAGGGTTCACGCACTGCGGCCTCACCTCCGGGCAGGGCGCAGCGGGAAAAATGCGCCAGTCGGCGGTGCTCCAATGTGCTGGAATCCACGTAAAGGCATTCACCGCCCCAGATGGTGCCGTCCTCCCCATACCCGGTACCGTCCAGGGCCAGCCCGATGGCGGGTCCTTGGTGTCGGCGTTCGGCCAGTACGGCGTGGATGTGGGCGTAGTGGTGTTGCAGGGCCCGCAGCGGCAGCGGATGGGGGCGGTCTTTTGTCCGGCCCAGGGCCGCGGCCAGTTCCCCGGCCACGCGGGTGGTCATGTAGTCCGGGTGCAGGTCGTGCACGATGAGTTCCGGCCGCACCTGGAGCACGTTGCGCAGGTGCTTTTCGATTTCCCGATAAAATTCCAGGACCGAAAGGTTTTCCATGTTGCCGATATGCTGGGACGTAAACGCTTGGTCGCCTTTGGTGAGGCAGAGGGTGGTCTTCAGCTCCGGCCCTGTGCCCAGGACGCAGGGCGCGGTGCGGCCTGAAGGGGCGGGCGGCAAGAACACGGGAGAGGGGGTATAGCCCCGGGCCCGGCGCATAAACAGAATACCCTGCTCTTCCAGGGCGGCGGGAGCGCGTTTCGGCGCGGTCTGGCGCGGTCCGGTTGCGACCGATGATTCGTTCCCGGGGTCGGGAGCTGGTCGGACCACGGAGTCGTCCGTGCGGATGAGAATATCGCGATTGTGCAGCAGAAAGCAGTCCGCAATGCTCCGCAGCCGTTTGAGGGCTTCGCGGTTGCCCAGGCAGATGGGCTCGGCGCTGAGGTTGCCCGAGGTCATGACCAGGGCGGGCAGCCGATTTTGCTCGGCATAGATGTCCAACAGCACGTGGTGCAGGGGGGTGTAGGGCAGCATCAACCCCACATAGGGCGTATCCGGGGAGATTTCCGGAGCCAGCGGCGTATCCTGTCTGGCCCGGACCAGGGTGATGGGGCGCTCCCGGCTTTGCAAAATTTCAGCGGCATGGTCGTCCACTTCCGCCAGTTTGCGGGCGGTGTCCAGGTCCGGGACCATGACGGCCAGGGGCTTGTGGGGACGGTTCTTGCGTTGGCGCAAAAGCCGCACGGCCGGGCTCAAAGTGGCGTCGCAGGCCAGGTGGAATCCTCCCAATCCCTTGATGGCGGCGACCCGGGGACGGTGCGGCGGATCGTCCTGGATGCCTCCAAGCCAAGCGGCCAGCATCTCCATGGCGTCGGCTCCTTGCGCCAGTTCCTTCCCGTCCGCATTCGTAAACCAGACCCGGGGACCGCAGACCGGGCAGGCATTGGGCTGGGCGTGAAAGCGTCGGTCCAGCGGGTCGTCGTATTCAGCCTGGCATTCCGGACACATGGGGAAACAGGCCATGGACGTGGCTGGCCGGTCGTACGGGATGGAGCGGGTGATGGTCCAGCGCGGACCGCAGTTGGTGCAGTTGGTGAATGGGTAGCGCCAACGACGGTTTTGGGGGTCGCGCATTTCCGCCAGGCAGTCCTCGCAGGTGGCCACGTCCGGGCTGATGAGCACGCTGTGCCCCTTGCCCGCGCTGCTGGCCTGGATGGCGAAGCGGGATTCATCCGCCACGGGGGGCAGTTCGCTCACCTCCAGGTCCACGATACGGGCCAGGGGGGGCAGGGTATGCACCAGGTCATTGCCGAATCCGTCCACGGCGGCTGCCGGGCCCTGCACTTCGATGACCACTCCTTCGGATGCGTTGCGTACCGATCCGGTAAGGGAGTTGTTCAGGGCGGTGCGGTAGACGAAGGGCCGGAAGCCCACTCCCTGGACCTGGCCGTTGACCACGTAGCGTCGGCGGATGGATGTATTCGGCATGCAGTGGTCATAAACCCGCGCGGCCACGGTGACAAGAGGGGGCGGGCAGTCGGGGCGGCCTGCGGGTCACGATTCTTCGGATTTGGCGGGTGGCAGCGGTGCGGCAGGGAGCGTGCGCGGGGCATGCCCGGCCGTGCGGCAGGTGGCTTCCTGCCCTGGGTCGGTGCGGGCTCCGCCAGGGGCGTCGGTATGGAAGAAGGACATCATGGACTGAAGATCCCCGGCCTGATCCGAAAGCACCGCTGCGGTGGCGGCCATTTGTTCCGAAGCCGAGGCATTTTGCTGCACTACGCCGTCGAGTTGTTGCAGGGCATCGGTGATCTGCCGGGCGCTGTTGTTTTGT
>JAQVYA010000152.1 GCA_028708865.1 Desulfovibrio sp.
GCGGGCCGGGTTATTTTTCGGCTATGATCGCAGCATAATAGCAAAACAAATCCTGCGGGTCATAGTCCTGCCAGCAGGGGTGCAGGTGCGGCACAGGCTGCACCCGGGAAAGCCGCTCCACGACCCGCACCCGAAAGCCGATCCGCTCCCAGAGTTCCACCATATCGTTGACACGCCAAAGGTTGGTGCAGTCGTTGATTGCAGCCCAGGTTCGGCGGTCGTGTTCGAGAAAGTCGAAGCGGATGGTGGACGTGTCCACATGGTCGCTGAAGTCCACGATGTGGTACATCCTGCCGCCCACGCGGAGCAGGTCATACAGCTTCCGGGAAGTCTCCTCCATGTCCATGACGTGTTCCAACACGGTTTTGGAAAAGATAAAATCAAGAGACTGCGCTGGAATGTCGCATTGCTGGATGGTGGCTCGAAAGGTGGTGAGCCGCTGGACGCGCTCCGGTTCCATGGTCTTTCGTATGTCGATATAATCCGGCATCGTGATGTTTTCACAAATAATCCGCAGCAGATCAGGATTATCCCGCCGGGGAGCAAAAGGTTCCAGAGCGTACCCCTTGCGGAAGAGATTCAACAAAAGCAGAGACGCCACAGGAGACGGACCGAATCCGATTTCAAGGAAGGCCTCCCGCGACAGAGGAAGATGCGGGAGTAGCCGCTTAACCAGGTGCATCTGCCCGGCCAGAAAAGTGGTTTCGTTGTCCTGGATGATCCGGCCCGCGCTTTGGGTGAATTGATCCAGCCTTGGTATGGAAAAATAATCCGCCAGATGCCGCGCATAGGATGCTGTGGAGAACCGTTCAGCCGCCGTCACCCCGGAAAAATACGACGTGACGTACTCCTGGGGAGGTATGGCCCTGCCGCCCCGATACAGGAATTGAAGCAGAAATTTATGCACATCGCCGTCCGGGCCCAGGTCCAGCCCCTGGATCGCGGCCTGGCCCAGGCGGGCCGTAAGATATTTGGGAGCCACGAACGGAGTCACAGCAAAATCCGTGTACCCGGCCAGCTCTTCCACGGCGCTGCGGTCGCAAATGCAAAAGCGGCTCAAGGACGAACCATCGTAATCCACCATGGAAGCGCCTGTATCCTCAAACAATTTCTTCGCCGCGGTCACGGCCTCGCGTTCCAAGAAATAATTGTACGGGGTGAGCAGCAGCCAGCCCCGGCAAGAGCCTTGCCGGACCAATTCCAGAAGGCGGTGTTGTGGAAAGGAGTGATCGGAAAAAACGCATGGCACCTCCCAACCCGAAAGAATCTGCCGGGCCTCTTCCGGAACCGAGCGGCTCACCGATATAACCGGAGCATCCAGCAAACCAGCCTGTTGCATCTCACGCAAAACGCGAGGAAAAATGAACCCCTCAGCATCCGCCCAAAAAAGTGGATCGTCCAGCGTTGTGGGATTGGCAAGGATCACAGGTTTGACTTTCTGCACAGACAACCTCCGTCGCCGCAGCATGGCAGGCCCTCACCGCAACTCAAACCGGGGCTTGCCTGGATCCGCTCCCAGCCGCCGGAGTAATATGACCAGCACGCGGAAAGTGCACTGACTTGTGTATAGGACGCTGAACAGTGACATACTATTGGTTCCACGCTCAACTGATAAATAGCAAAGCAAACCGATCCGAACATAAAACTATTTATAATATTATGTTAAGCATGATAGTCCCGGATAACGAGATCAATTTGAGAATTATTCCTGAAAATGCTTGACGGCAGAGCAAAACGATAATAGGAATTATTCACACTCTTCATGTGATGCAACCTCAACCCGACAGGAGCGAACAATGCAGGAACAAGTGCTCAACGCCATGAAGTCCGCCGGCAAGCCCGTACGGCCCGGCGACGTGGCAAAAACCCTGGGTGTGGATTCCAAAGAGGTTTCCAAGGCCATCAAGGCGCTGCGCGAGAGCGGCAGGGTGGTTTCTCCCAAGCGTTGTTATTACGAGCCCGCGTGAGCGCATTGATCTGACCCTGACGGTCCCCAATCCTCTCCTCGCACGTCTCCTCCCAATACGTGCAACCCCTGAGGCCCGCCCATTGTCCCGGGCGGGCCTTCTTGTATGTTTGTGTCGGAGTTTTGCCTCCGGCGGCCAAAGGGCCCGTGGCCCCTTGGAACCCCGTTTACCGGACGCGCTCATGCGCGCCCGGGGACATGCTTCCCGGAATTACTTGCGATAAGGCCGAGCGGCGAAAGCCGCGAGCGATGAAAGCAATGCCTCCGGCGGCCAAAGGGCCCGTGGCCCCTTGGAACCCCATTTACCGGACGCGCTCACGCGCGCCCGGAGACATGCTTCCTGGAATTACTTGCGATAAGGCCGAGCGGCGAAAGCCGCGAGCGATGAAAGTCTTTGGAAAGGGGGCCCGGGGGAAGAACCTTTCTTCAGAAAGGTTTGCCCCCGGAAAGCAAGCTTGCCAATAAAATCAAGATAAAAGCAATGCCTCCGGCGGCCAAAGGGCCCGTGGCCCCTTGGAACCCCATTTACCGGACGCGCTCATGCGCGCCCGGGGACATGCTTCCCGGAATTACTTGCGATAAGGCCGAGCGGCGAAAGCCGCGAGCGATAAAAGTCTTTGGAAAGGGGGTCTGGGGGAAGAACCTTTCTTCAGAAAGGTTTTCCCCCAGTTGACTTCCTGGGCGGCCCTGAAGTATCGGTCAGTTATTGATACAAGTATTTCAAGCTCTCCTGAGGTGACGAAGGGTGACGACGAATTATTTGCGCTTATGCGGATGATTATGAAGGAGAAGACAGGAATGGCGCAACAGACGTTGACGCACCGGGATTTAAGTGAGGCGCTGGGCGTTTCCGTTACCACGGTGAAAAGCTACCGCCGCAAATTTCCGGGCTTTATTCCGGTGGCTGGATACGGCAAGCCCATCCGGTTCCGCCCCCGGGCATTGGATGTATGTAAAAAGATTCGGGAGTGCTTTGAGCAGGGCCTTTCGGTATTGGAAACGGAAAAGCGTCTGCGCAAGGCGGGTTTCCGTCCTGAGGGGAGCGACACGGATTCGCCGGTGGGGGGTGCCCCTCGGGAGGTCGTGCAGAGTGCAGCGACTCATGGGGTTGTTTCACCGGAATATTTGGAGCAATTTTTCAAGACCGCAGGCCAGATGATGCAGGGCATGGCTCAGTTGGCCACGGCTCAGGCCAAGTCGGAAAAGCGCCTTTCCCGTCTGGAAGAAGCCTTGCAGGGTTTGTTGGAGGCCGAGGCAGGCAGCCAGGCCCTGTTGGGTGAACTGGCGGCCGGCTTCCGCTCGGACCGGTCCGTTGCGGAAACGGGGTTTGAGGAACAGTCCTCGCCTGGGGCGGAACCAGCCACCACCAGCCAAGAACGCCGCGTGCGCGCCAAAAAGATTGTCAATGTGCGCGGCCGGGCTGGTGTGGAAAGCTATTCGCTGGAAGATGGAGCCAAGGACGATCCGCAGGCCCAGGATGGTGTGCAGGCCCGGGTGGACGAAGCTCCCCAGGCGGAAAAGGATTCCGATACCAAGCTGCTCCGTCCTCCGCAGGAATTTTTGGACATGCCCGTGGCCATCCGCTCGGACCAGGGCGACTTTCTGGGATTGCCGGGCCGGCTCTCTTTGGGCGACTTCACCACCTTCCTGGTGCGCATGGAAAGCGAGGCCGGGCCGGTGCACTCTTCCTGGGACGGAGTAGACAAGACCTGGACCTTGAATCTGCGTACCCAGGGCGAAAACCGCCGCGAGCTGGGCTTTGCCAAACACACCACCCGGCGCGGGGTGGAGCTGGCCGTGCTGCTGCATTTGAACACCAACGGCGCAGTGGCCAATCAGGAGGAGCTCATGGAGTTTTTCCGGGAGACCAAAGACCTGATTCACCACTTCAGTTAGCCTGCTTCAGAGCTTTGGGCTGAAACCGCAGCATACTCCATCAGAGTGGGCTCTGGACCGTTCCGGTTCAGGGCCCATTGCCTTTTCCAGCGTGATTTTTTGTTCCTTTCACTGTCCGATGCGTTCATTTTCTGTTACAGCAAGGTCCATGCAGAGACCAAACCTGACCAATAACAGCCAGTGAACATCTGTTTATCTTCTGCGTGGTTGCTATTTTGGTCCTCACTTGGGACCAAATGGTCCAAAACAGCGAAATTGCCCCTTGACGGAGGAGCGGAAAAATGGCTCATTCGGGCCCGGCGAGTCCGTAAACGGGCAAAAGTTGACAAATTTGTGCCCAAATCCGCACAGCAACCGGGATTTTGCGAAGGTTTTGTTGACAAAATTGTATCAGAATAAGTCTGACAAACACTGTTCGCTAACATTTTTGTAAAAATACACTAGAAAACTTCCGCTGCCAAAGTGTGAGAAAAAGAGAAACTCTTTTGAATTATTCACTTTCATTGAGTTGGCACTAAACTTGTTTATACAACAGCCAGCCGCCGACGTTTTCATTGAACCAACAAACCCTTTTCGGAGGTCCGATCCATGAATGTCCCCGTCTTTGATTGCAAAAACGCCGACGACGTGCTCAAAGCCGTCAACGACTACAACGTCAGCTTTATCCAGTATTGGTTTGTCGATATCCTCGGCACCCTGAAATCTTTCCAGATCACCCCAAAGGAACTGGAAGCCTCCTTTGAGGAAGGCATGGGCTTTGACGGCTCCTCCATTCTCGGTTTCTGCCGCATCGACGAATCCGACATGGTGGCCATGCCCGATCCCACCACCTTCCAGATCTGCTCTTGGAGACCCAGCGAGCGGCCCGTGGCCCGCATGTTCTGCGACGTGGTCAGCCCGGACGGCACCCCGTTCACGGCCGATTCCCGGTATGTGCTCAAGAAGGTTTTGGCCAAGGCCGCGGAAAAGGGCTACACCTCGTATGTAGGCCCGGAGCTGGAGTTCTTCCTCTTTGCCGACGACCAGGACACCGAAATTCTGGACCGGGGCGGATATTTTGACGCGCCGCCGCTGGACCTGGGCAACAACATCCGCCGCGAGATCATTTTCGCCCTGGAAGGCATGGGCATGCAGGTGGAATACTCCCACCACGAGGTGGCCCCGTCCCAGCACGAAATCGACCTGCGCTATGCCGAAGCCCTGAGAATGGCCGACATCGCCATGACCTACCGCGTAGTGGTTAAGGAAACCGCTCGCAAGCATGGCTGCTACGCCACGTTCATGCCCAAGCCCATCTTTGGGGAAAACGGCTCCGGCATGCATGTGCACCAGTCCCTGTTCAAGAACGGCAAGAACGTTTTTTACGATTCCTCGGACGAGTTCCATCTGTCCTCCGAGGGCAAGAGCTACATTGCGGGCATCCTCAAGCACGCGCCGGAATTCGTGGCCGTGACCAACCAGTGGGTCAACTCCTACAAGCGCCTGGTGCCCGGGTATGAAGCCCCGGTGTACATCGCCTGGGCCCGCCGCAACCGCTCCGCCCTGGTGCGCGTGCCCATGTACAAACCCGGCAAGGAAATGGCCACCCGCATGGAACTGCGCTGCCCGGACCCGGCCGCCAACCCCTACCTGGCCTTTGCCGTCATGCTGGCCTCCGGCCTCAAGGGTATTGATGAAGGCTACGCCCTGACCGCGCCCGTGGAAGAAGACATCTTCGTCATGAACGAGCGCCAGCTCAAGCGCAATAAGATCAAGGCTCTGCCCGGCTCCCTGTACGAAGCGGCCATTGCCCTGAAAAAGTCCAAGTTCATGAAGGAAGTGCTCGGCGACCACCTGCACAATGCCCTGGTGGAGAACAAGCTGGCCGAATGGGACGAGTACCGCACCCAGGTTACGGAATTCGAACTGGATAAATATCTGCCGATTCTGTAATTTTAATTATTTACCTTCCAGCCATTCCCGTCATCAGGCCCCTGCTTCGGCAGGGGCCGTCTTTTTTGCAGGCTCTGCCGCCCAGTGTAAAAAAAAGGGCGCGCCCAGCAGGACGCACCCTTTTACATTTTTCTTTGTCAGCTCCCTAATAGGAGCATTCAATATCATCCACAGGCTGGCTCAGCAGGAACTTGCCGTCCAGAATCCAACGCTTGAGCTCATCGGCCACTTCCAGGGACATGGGCAGGGATGTGAGCGGCACGGACTGCACCTTGCGGCCGTCCACCACAATCTCGCCGGACTGGAGTTCCTCGTAGCTTACGTGGCCGAGCACCCGGGGAACCCCGTTGGGATAATCATACCCGTAGTCCCGCACAGGCACCTGAATATCGGCGTTGGATACGCCCGTATGCCACGCAATGTCCTCGTTGAGGATCGGGATGGGAATTCCCACGCCCACGGCCAGAGAGCAGCCATAGCCCACCACGGACACGCCGCGCAGGTAGCGGGCGTTCATTTGTTTCATGTCACCCTTGAGCATCAGCGTTCCCGCAGGGGTTGTGGGAATGCCGTATTCATTGCGCGGCGGCTTGGGATTGTGCTGGGTTCCGGAACCAATGACATATCCCACGCCTCCGGCCAGGAAGATGCGCGTGCCCATGCCGATGGTCTTGAACAACGGATCATTGAACAAGGGCGAGAGCGCGCCCGCCGTGGCGTAGTTGGCGTTGCGGCACTTGGGCTTCAGCGGGCCCATGTAGGTGTAAATGGTCCGGCTGGTCAGGTTCACGGCGCAGTTGTAGTTTTGGTAGCAGTTGCGCGGGTTGAGCAGCCAGGCATTGGGCAGGTCCGCCAGGGTCACGTCCTTGTCCAGCTTGCGGCGCGGGTAGCAATCCGTGCCATAGGCCCGGGCCTTGAGATGCACGGCCTTGCCGCGCACCAAGTCCTCGATGACGTGGCCGCCGCCGTAAACGAACCGGCCGGGATGCACCTTGTTCAGCGGATCGTCCTCGGCAGGCTCGGTAGCGCCCAGATAGGCGTCTACCGCGGCCAGACCGCTGTAGGCCGGCACCGAGTTCATCCACAGTTCGGAAACCTTCATGACGGGCGGTTCCTGCCCGATATTGAAGAGCATGCCCGAAGAGCACATGGTGGAAAACGTGCCGGTGGTGACAACGTCCACTTCCTTGGCCGCCTTGACTTTGCCCAGGCGGCGCACTTCGGCGGTCATCTCTTCCGCGTTCAGAACAACCGCCTTGCCCTTGCGGATGCGGTCGTTGATTTCCTGGATGGTTTTACTGACCTGATGCGTGGCCACAGATACCTCCGATGAATCGAATGCTTGGAAAGATTTTAATTCTGGACCAAATC
>JAQVYA010000018.1 GCA_028708865.1 Desulfovibrio sp.
CCGCTGACGGAGTGGCGCAGCACAATGGCATCCGGATTCATGGCCTGGAGGGTCAGGGCCGTGTCCTTGAGGCTTTCGCCTTTTTGCAGGCTGCTCATGCTTTTGGACAGGGAAAAGGTGTCCGCCGAGAGGCGCTTGCCCGCCACGTCAAAGGAGGTCTTGGTGCGGGTGCTGGGCTCGGCAAAGAAGAGCACCACGCTTTTGCCCTTGAGGGTGGGCACTTTTTTTACCGGGCGCTCGTTGATCTCGCGGAAGTACTGCGCGGTTTCGAACACGTGCAGCAGCTCGTCGCGGGTAAGCTGGGAAATGTCCAGAAGATCCTTGTGCCGCCATTGCATATGCGTATTCCTTGTGAACTGGGTTCCGGGCGGGCCTGGGCCGCGCCCTCCAGGGGGCCGCGCCCCCGGTTCCAATGGCCCGAAGGCCGCGAAATATCGTGTCGCACGGGCTTCCGTGCGGTTGTTTTCGTCCCAAGGGGGGACGAATCCGGCCTGTTCCGGGCTTTTATAATTTATGATGCCTCTTGCCGGTTGTCTCAGCCGTTGACGCCAAAGGCGGGCCAGTGCCGCAACACGTCCCGGGGCACGGCGCTCCAGCGCGCGATTTTGCCTGGTTCCAGGGTGCCCAGGCTTGCGGATACGCCCATGGCCCGGGCCGGGTTGCGCGTTACCAGGGCCAGGGCCTGTTCCAGGGACAGTTCGTCCTCGTAGCGTTCCAGGAGCCAGGCCAGTTCGTTCCAGACGTTCAGGTCCTGGTTGGAGCCCAGCCCGTCCGTACCCAGGCAGATGTTCAGCCCGGCCCGCATCAGCCGTTCCCAGGGGGCGCGTCCTTCGCCGATGTGGGCGTTGCTGCGCGGGCAGAGGCAGACATTGGTCCGCGTTTCGACCAGCAGGCGGATGTCCTCCTGGTCCACGGTAACACAATGCACGGCCAGGGTGTGTTCGTCCAGCAATCCCAGGTCGGCGGCGCGGCGCACCGGGGATACCCGGGGTGGGACAAAGCGGTGCATGGGGATGTTGGCCCGTTCCAGCAGTTCCACGAATTCGATTTTCTCGCCCATGAGGATGCGGGATTCTTCTTCATTTTCCGCCAGGTGCAGGGAATGCGGCAGGCCGTGCCGGGCGCAGGACGCCTTGGCCTGTTGCAGAATGTGCGGGTGGGTGGAGTAGAGGGCGTGGCCCGCGCAGGAGAGCACGCCGTGCTGGAACCGCCCGGCCGGGACGAATTTCGTGTCCTGGTCCGGGGGATCGAAAAAGATCATTTCGTTGAAGGCCACAAAAAAAACGCCGGAATCATCAAGGATACCGGCGAGGCGAGGGGCCTGTTTTGTGGATATGTCGGCCACGTGGACCGTGCCGAGCCGGCGCAATCGTCGGCAGTGGGCCGCCACGTCCTGGTCGCTCATGGAGTACATGGGGTTGGCCACCAGGCTTTTCATCCAGGCGGTGAACCCCTGGCCCTGCACTGTTTTTCCCAGCATGTGGGACATTTCCAGATGCGTATGGGCGTTGAACACGCCCGGGCAGAGAATGGCGTCGTCCATGCGGGTCACGGGTCCGCTCTGGGCCTCGGGCGTGGCGCGGACGCGGCTCCAAGGCCCGGCATGCACAATAAAACGGCCATCGTGAACGATGGCCGCATCGTGTATTGGTTCTTGGCCGGGCACCATGGTCAGCATTCCGGCCGCACGGAGGGTGAAAAACTGTTTCGTGCTCATGATTGCTCAACAGAAGACCTTATTCCTTTTGTCCCCGTTTGAAAAGGGCTGGCAAAGGGAAAATCGCGATTTTTGACCCTTGCGCCTTGGTTGACCCGGAAATGTCGGAAGGAAACGGGAATTGCGAGCCACATGCTGTTGTATGTTTTCTGTTCGTTTTTTTTTGTCCATAGTTATTGGAAGATTCGACCTCTTTGGGGCCTGTTAAAGGTCACGCAGGCAATGTCTGCGGATGGGCGATATCTTTCTTGACATTTCATGCTATAGCATGAATATAAATGCCAAGGCATGCTTTAGGAGGGAACGTGAGGGAGGAATACCGTGTTGCCGCTGAAATGCTCGGCGGCGAATTTGATCGGCTGCATTCGCCGGGCTATTGGACCAACCTGCTGGCGCGGAGGTTCATTGTCCGACTTTCCAAGCAATTGCAGCCGCTGGGAATTTGCGCCGGACAATTTGGGCCGCTGGTCTGGCTTTGGGAGAGGGATGGCCGCACCCAGGCCGAACTTTGCCGCTGCCTCGCGGTGGAACAATCCACCATGGCCCGCACGCTCACCCGCATGGAGCGCGACGGGTTGATCCGACGCGAACCCGACCCCGACGACCGGCGGCGCGCCCTGGTCCGCCTCACGGACAAGGCCCGGGAATTACAATCCCAGGCGCTGAAAGTGGCCCACGAGGTGAATCGGGAGGCCTTTTTCGGACTCAGCCGCGAGGATGCGGAACTTTTCTTCCGACTGTCGCGCCGCATGATCGCCAACCTGAACAATGTGGAGGTTGATCGATGAAACCGGAGTTGCAAGCCTTTCTGGACGTATTGGGGATCACGAGCCAGCCCGTGGGCTGGGCCTACGAGGATGACCGGCCCGAAGGGGACAACGCGCCCCGCCCCTGCGCCATGCCCAGCCTGGAACAAGAACAAAAGGGGGAAGCGGATTTTTCCCCGGCGTTCAAAAATTTTTCCTGCCTCTTCAAGCATATTTGGTTGATGCGCAAAAAAGGCGGCACAGCCTGGTGCAGCGCGGAACAGCCGGGATGTCCCGGCGGAACCCAATACGTGGGCTACCAGAAAGGCCCGTATGACTTCATTGCCCGCTACGTGAGCCGTGGCCTGCCCCAAGGTATGGAAACCGAATGCTACCTGGACGGACCAGACTCCTTTAAAAAGCTTTTTGCCTGCATGGACCCGCAGGCAGCGCCCAAGCCCTACCTCGCCTTCCGCCGCGTGGAGGACTTCGAGGCCCTGGGCCGCGATCCCTGGTTCGTGACCTTTTTCGCCCGGCCCGAATCCATGTCCGGCCTGCATCAATACGCCGCCTACTTGACCAACGACGCCGAAGTGGTGGCCTCCCCCT
Organism: Desulfovibrio sp.; assembly: GCA_028708865.1. Lineage (GTDB taxonomy): Bacteria > Desulfobacterota > Desulfovibrionia > Desulfovibrionales > Desulfovibrionaceae > Paucidesulfovibrio. Next base: position 3,073 of record JAQVYA010000018.1, read on the forward strand.
GGGGCCCTGGCTGCGGCAACATGGTGGCTTGGCCGCGCACCTACCAGGCCACGGGCCGCGTGCGCGCCGTGCTCGGCGGGTGGGATCCCTCCATGCGCAAGTTCCTGAAAACCGATGAATTGTACATGACTGTGCCTTTTGCCCTGTACCAGGAAATGCTCGAACGCTGGAAGGAATCCTTCCTTAGCAGCCGCACCTGGGAGACCCAGCGCAAAAAGGTGGCCCGCAGTAATGCGGCCTGGGAAAAATAGCCCCTGAATTTGCACTGGCTGGGTCTTGGTTCCAATGCGGAACCAAGACCCTTTTTTCTTTGAAATTCCCAGGAGCGAAGTCTGGATTCAGCAATATTTTGCCAAACAGGCCATGCATGGTTATCTTACGCTCCTGGAGGACGCATGAAACTTGAAATTGTCACGTATCCCGCCGAGGTGCTCGCCGAGCCATGCAGGCCCGTGGAGGAAATTACCCCGGAAATAAAACAACTCATCGAGAACATGGTGGAAACCATGTACGAGGATGACGGCGTGGGCCTGGCCGCCCCCCAGGTGGGCCACGGCATCCGCCTCATCACCGTGGACCGGACCGGCCCCAGCGAGCGCAAGGACCTGCGCGTGATCATTAACCCCGAAATCGTGGAGCGCGAAGGCGAAGTGGATTCCCAGGAAGCCTGCCTGAGCTGCCCGGGTTTCCAGGTTAAGCTCAAGCGCAGCGAACGCGTGCGGGTCACCGGGCTGGACGCGGACGGCAACGACGTCTGCATTGACGCGGACGAGCTTCTGGCCATTATTCTGCAACACGAAATCGATCACCTGGACGGCAAGACCATTGTGGACCGGGCTGGACGGTTGAAACGCTCCATGTATGAAAAGAAAGTGAAAAAATGGAAGAAGTAGCGCACAAAGGGCCGCTGCGCGCGGTTTTTATGGGCACCCCGGATTTTGCCGCGGTGATTTTGACGCACCTGGCGAACTGGGACGGTTGCGAAATAGTGGGCGTGTATACCCAGCCGGACCGGCCCTGCGGACGCGGCAGGCAGTGCCGCCCCAGCGCCGTGAAGACCCGGGCCCTGGAACTGGGCCTGCCCGTGTTTCAGCCCGAACATTTTCGCGATCCCGAAGCCCTGGCCCGGCTGGCCTCGCTCCAGCCCGACGTGCTCGTGGTGGCGGCCTACGGGCTGATCCTGCCCCAGGACGTTTTGGACGTGCCCCGGCTGCTGCCCATCAATGTGCACGCCTCCCTGCTGCCCAAGTATCGCGGAGCCGCGCCCATTCAACGGGCCATTCAAAACGGCGACGAAATCACCGGCACCACCATCATGCGCATGGAGGCCGGGTTGGATACCGGACCCATCCTCATGCAGCGCGCCCTGCGCATCGGCTATGACCAGCACGCCGGAGACATCCACGACGAACTGGCCGAGCAGGGCGGCACCCTGTTGGTGCAGGCCCTGGAACGGCTGCGGAGCGGCGCATTGGCCGCCATTCCCCAGGATGACGACCTGGCCACCTACGCGGCCAAGCTGACCAAGCGCGAAGGGGAACTGGACTGGAACCGGCCCGCCGAAGAGCTGCACAACCACATTCGGGCCATGCACCCCTGGCCCGGAGCCTATTGGTTCTGGTCCGGCCGGGGTAAGCCCCTGCGCCTCAATGTGTTGCCCGGCCGCCCTGGCCGCGAACTGGCCTCGGACGAAGCCGAACCAGGCGCCATCCTGGGCGAGGAGGACGGCCTGCTGGCCATTGCCTGCGCGGACAAAGTCTACCTCACCCCGGGCGTCAAGCCCCAGGGCCGCCGTGAACTGGACCCCACCGCGTTTTGCTGCGGATATCTGAACATTTGCGTCGAGGACTGAGAAGGACGAACCAGCCGGGCATGAACATCATTCCATCCACCCCCGCATCGGCGGCGCGCCGCCGCAACAGCGCGCAAGGCAGGTGCTCCTGAATCATGGCCGCTTCCAAAAAACGCCTTTTCATCGGACTCATCGCCGCGGCCTGCGTTTTGCTTTTTGTGACGCTGCTGCTCTTCTGGGTGGTGCCCTATGTCGGGCTGGACAACATCCACCCCTGGCTCAAATGGGTCTGGGGCGGCCTGCTGGCGGGCATTTTCCTGCTGATTGCCTGGGCCGCTCTGGGGCTGGTGGTCAACGTCTGGACCGGTCGACCCATGCCCGGTACTTCGCGGCTGCGCGGGGTGACCATCAAGCTCTTTCTGCCGCTCATGGTGTTGCTGGGAAAGGCCGTGGGCATCAGCAAGGAACGGGTGCGCTCCTCGTTCATCAACGTGAACAACGAAATGGTGCTGGCCGGGGCCAAGCAGTACAAGCCCGGAGAAATCCTGCTGCTCATGCCCCATTGCCTGCAAAACAGCCGCTGCAACATGCGGCTGACCTATGACATCAACAACTGCAAACGCTGCGGCAAGTGCCCCCTCAAAGGGCTGCTGGACCTGCACGACAAATACGGCGTACATCTGGCCATTGCCACCGGCGGCACCGTGGCCCGGCGCATTGTGGTGCAAAAGCGGCCGCGCATGATCATTGCCGTGGCCTGCGAACGGGACCTTTCCAGCGGCATTCAGGATACCTACCCGCTGCCTGTGTACGGTGTGCTCAACGAACGACCCAACGGCCCCTGCCTGGATACCACCGTATCCTTATTTAACGTGGAACAGGCTATTTTACGCTTTTTGGACCCTGACTGTCTGCCCGGCCTAGCCAGTGCAAAACAGCAACGGGGCCAGACCATTTCAACGGCCCGGGGCGCGCAGTCCTGAACTCGGCCGCACCCCGGCACCATGCCTCAACCTTTTTCAAGGAGTCCGCTCATGCCGAGCAGGCCGTCCAAACCCTCCCGCCGGTCTCCGGCCGCCCCTTCCTCCAACCGTGCCCCGGCACCACGCGGAAACGGGCGTTCCCGGTCCGATGCCTCTTCCAAAACCTCTACACCAGCCCTGCCCCGGGCGCGCAGCGTGGCCTTGCATGCCCTGGAGCTTTGTCTCGGCACCACCGCCCACCAGGAACCCGACGCACCGCAAGATGCCCGGAATACCGGAAGGGATGCCCAGGCCGCCTTGGACCGGGTGCTGACCCGGGAGCCGGACCTTGCCGCCCGCGATGCGGCACTGGCCACCGAGTTGGTCTATGGCACGCTGCGTTGCAAAACCCGGCTGGAATATATTTTAACCCGCTTTTTGGACCGGCCCGAAAAATTGCCGCCCGCAGCCATGACCGCCATGACCGTGGCCACTTATGAGCTGTTTTTTCTGGATCGCGTTCCGGCCCGCGCATCCGTGAACTGGGGTGTGGACGCGGTACGCAGCGCCTGCCGGGGCGGGCTGGGCGGCCTGGCCAACGCCGTGCTGCGCAAAGTGGCGGCCCTGGCCGAATCCGGGCTGCCCGAGCACTTCTTCGGCCCGGACCAGGAGTCGGAAACCCTGGCCCGCGTCTATGCCTGTCCGCTCTGGATTGTGGAACTCTGGCTGGACGAATACGGTCCCGAAGCAACACATCGACTCCTCAAGGCCCAAATGCAGCCGCCCGCCCTGGGCGTTGCCGTTCGCCACGATCAGGATGCGGCCGAATCCCTGGTGCAGCAGTTGGCCCGGGAGCCGGGCTGTCTCGCCGTGGACGGACTGGGCGCAGCCTTTGCCCCTGGCGCAGCTTCTCCACTGCTTTCCCGCTTGCTTGCCGAGCGGGCCGTGGTGCGGCAAAGCTTTGCCGGACGCCAAGCCCTCAATGCCCTGGAACCAGCCTCCTGGCCTGATCCCGTGTGGGACGCCTGCGCCGGACGGGGCGGAAAAACCCGCCTGCTGCTGGAATGGCAAAAAGATGTCCAGGCCTCGGATATCCATCGCGGACGCATTCACGCCCTGCAAAAAGAATTGCCCGGCGTGCCGGCCCAGGCCGGATCCGCCCTGGAGCGGCCTCCCTTTGACCGGCCCGCCCGCACCATTCTGCTGGACGCGCCCTGTTCCGGATTGGGAACCCTGGCCCGGCGGCCCGATATCAAATGGAAACGCACCGAAGAGGATGTGGACGCCCTGGTGGACCTCCAGGCCCGGTTGCTCGCCAAAGCCTGGCGATTGCTCGCCCCAGGAGGACAGCTCGCCTATCTGACCTGCACTTTGAATCCCGATGAAAACGAACGACAAGTGCACGCCTTTTTGGCCGATCACCCCCAGGCAACATTGCGCACAGAGTGGACCACGCCCTGGGAGGCCCCCTGGGGAGAATTTTTCTACGCTGCCCTGATTATAAAATAAATTGAGTGCAAATTTGCTTTCCGGGGGCAAACCTTTCTGAAGAAAGGTTCTTCCCCCGGACCCCCTTTCCAAAGACTTTTATCGCTCGCGGCTTGCGCCGCTCGGGCTTATTGCCATGTCCCCGGGCGCGCAAGAGCGCGTCCGGTAAATGGGGTTCCAAGGGGCCACGGGCCCTTTGGCCGCCGGAGGCATTGCTTTTATATTGATTTTATTGGCAAGTTTGCTTTCCGGGGGCAAACCTTTCTGAAGAAAGGTTCTTCCCCCGGACCCCCTTTCCAAAGACTTTTATTGCTCGCGGCTTTCGCCGCTCGGGCTTATCGCCATGTCTCCGGGCGCGCAAGAGCGCGTCCGGTAAATGGGGTTCCAAGGGGCCACGGGCCCTTTGGCCGCCGGAGGCATTGCTTTGCCTAATTTTTTAGGCAGTTTTTTCATTGAGTCGAAGGCACCAGAACCACCGTGTGCTGTCTTCGTCTTTGGCCTGGACTGGATAGGCGTGCTCTTTTTCCAGGGTCCAATTGGGGGGCAGATTTTGGGGTGCGGCTTCATTGGCCAGCACCACAACGTGTCCGTTCTGGGCTAGCATGGTTTTTACAAAAGGCAGCAGCTCGGCCCAGGGCATGAAGGCCCGGCTGAGGATCAGGTCTGGTTTGCGGGCCGGGCTTGGCGTCTTGCTGGTGGATATTTGTTGGACAGCGTCTTGGGCGCGACCTTGGAATACGTGTGTTTGTTCCAGGTCCAGGCGTCCCACGGCCAGCCGCATGAAGACGCAGCGTTTTTCCCGTACTTCCACGAGATGGTAGCGGCCTTTTCGCCAGATGCAGCGCAGGGGGATGCCGGGCAGGCCGGCGCCGGCCCCCAGGTCGAGGCAGAGCGGGCTGTCGGGCAGGTTCAGGCCATCCAGAAAGGGGGCCAGGTGAAGGCTGTCCACGATCAGGGTTTTGAAGATGGTTTTGCCGTCGCGCGGTCCCACCAGATTGGTTTTTCGATTCCACTGCACCAGGAGATCGAGATAGTCGTCGATGCGGCGCGCGGCCGGAGCGGGCAATTCCATGCCCATGTCCCTGGCGCGTTCCAGTACGTTGATCCTGGGTCCGTTGCGATGGCTGGCGCTGCTCAATAGGGCTCCCTGTTGGCGCTTATGGTCCGTACCGTGGCCGGCAGCGTAGTGGCCGTCGGTCAATGCGAACCATGTTTTTCTGGTGGAAAAAAAACTTTTTTGAGCGGCATGTCAATGCCTGAAGGCCGGGGCGGGGAAAAAAATACCGCCGTTCGCGGACGGCGTGTCCTTGGACGGCGGTATAGGGGGCGGCGGTATGCGCCGGTCGTGGGTATGGGGTCAGGATTTGCCGAACAGACGTTGCTGGAGATCGGCCAGGGTGCGGCAGGATTCGGCCTCGAACACGGGGTCGTGCCCCAGGCGGCGGGCCTGTTTGAGCCGGGTATCCCGTCCGGAAACGGGCCGGACCTGGCCGTTGAGGTCCACCTCGCCCCAGAAAATGCCGCCTTCGGGCAGGGGCTGGTCATAGTAGGAGGAGAGCACGGCAGCCACAACACCCAGGTCCAGGCCCGGGTCGCGCATGGCCAGCCCGCCGGAGATTTTGGCGTAGATGTCGAACTGGGAAAGGTTCAAGCGCAGGCGTTTTTCCAGTACGGCCAGGAGCAGGTGCAGCCGATTGGTATCAAACCCCAGGGCCGTGCGTCGGGGGATGGAGAGGAAGGTTTTGGACGCCAGGGCTTGTACTTCCACGGCAAAGGGGCGTTGTCCTTCCACGGCCATGACCAGGGCCGAGCCTGAGAGCGCGGTTTCCCGCTGGCCAAGGAACATGGTGGAAGGATCGTCCACGATTTCAAGGCCTTGTTCCTTCATGACAAAGACCACCAACTCATCACTGGGGCCGTAGCGGTTCTTGAGCACACGCAGGATGCGGGAGAAGTGGCTGCGGTCTCCTTCCAGGTAGAGCACAGTGTCCACCATGTGTTCCAGGAGTTTGGGGCCCGCGATCTGCCCTTCTTTGGTCACGTGTCCAACCAGGATCAGGGTGGTGCGGTTTTTTTTGGCTGCTTCCACCAGTTCGGCGGACACCGCCCGCACCTGGCTGACGCTGCCGGGGATGCCTTCGGCCGAGGGGGAGGCCAGGGTCTGTACGGAATCCACGATGAGCAACTCGGGAGGATCCTGGCTTTCCAGCACGGCCAATCCGTCCTCCACGCTGGTGGAGGCCATGGCCAGCAGGCCCGGCCCAAGCAGGCCCAGACGCTGGGCCCGGCTTTTGAGCTGGGGCAGGCTTTCTTCTCCGGAGAGGTACACGGCCTGGGAGCCCAGGGCGGCCTGCCGTCCGGCAAGCTGGAGCAGCAGCGTGGACTTGCCGATGCCTGGTTCCCCGCCCAGCAAAATGGCTCCGCCCGGGGTCAGTCCTTTGCCCAGGACCTGGTCCAGCGCCGGGAACCCGGAGGAGCGCCCCTGGGCCGCGTCATCAGGCAAATTTTCCAGGGGTTGGGGTCCCTGGTCCGGGCCGTTGTGCCGGGCGGTGGCGGACCGGGCCTTGCCCTTGGCCACGGCCACGGGTTCCAAGGTGTTCCAGGCGCGGCAGGACGGGCATTGCCCCTGCCAACGGGGGGACTGGCCTCCACACTCGGTGCAGCGAAACACTTCCTTGGTCTTCATGTATTTTCCTTTTTCCTGGTTCGAAAAAAGCGGAGCGCCGCTGTCCGGCGCTCCGCTTTTCAGGAATGGTGTCGTCTCCGCGGCGCAGTGCCCGGAGCGTGTGCGTCGGGTCAGCGTTTGGGATCGCGGGCGTCCACGATTTCGATCTGGTACTCCATGACGTTTTCGGGCGGATCAAAGAACACCACCATGAACGGGGTGGTCTGCTCCGGTTTGATGAACGAATTGTTGGCGTAGATGCCGGCCGAGGAGTTCAGGCTTTCCACGATTTCCTCGCGGGTCTGAACTTGGAGCTGAAGCAGGGACAGGGTATTGCCGCACATCTGTTCCTGGGAGGCCAGCACATTGCCCTCGGCATCGAACAGGGTGACCAGCACCTTGATGCGTTCCTTGGGTTCGCTGAACTTGTTCAGGGCCTTGCCTTCCACCACGAACAGCGGCCCGGCGGTCTCGTTGGTGATGACGTATTGACGGAAATCCACGGGGTGGATTTTTTTGATGCGTTCGGCCGGGAGTTCGCCGGGTTCGGGCTGCTCTGGTTCGTCCGGCCCGAGGACAAAGGGCACCTTGAAGGGCAGGTCAAAGCCCAGGCGGATGCCGGTTCCTTGCATGGAATCGGGCAGGGCCCAGAGGCCGAAGTTATAGGTGCCCACGGCGGCGCCGCCGCCCAGGAGCAAAAGGAGCAGCAGGTAGAGCAGGAATTTGCCCAGCCCGCCGCGTTTGGGCTCGGGTTCCAGATCGAGGTCGTCGCCGGAAAGGGACTGGAACAGGTCGGTCCGGTCCTCTTCATCGTATTCCTCTTCCTCGGAGTCCTCTTCCTGGAGGTCCTGGCCAGCCAAATCGTCTTCCAGGTCCGCCCCGTCCAGGTCGTCGTCCAGGTGGTCCAGGTCAATGCCGTGTCCCGGGGTTTTGGCCCCGTCCTGGTCGGCTTCGTCGTCCAGGTCGTCGAGGTCGTCGAGGTCGTCCAAGCCGCCGAAAATATCGTTGTCGTCCTCGCTGTCCTGGTCTGCGGGGCTGGACTCGCCGCTTTGGACTGCGTTATCCGACGTTTCGCCGAAATCGTCGTCCAGGTCTCCGATGAGGTCGTCGCTGAACCCGTCGTCCTCGTCTTCGTCCGCGGGCAGGATGTCCTCGGGCAGGGATTCCTCGGGGAGAACATCCTCGGGCAGGTCATCCGCATCGTCCAGAGATTCCGCCGGTGCGCTGTCTGTTTCGCTTTCGCCGTCAGCAAGGCCGGAGGCCAGATCGTCGAACGCGTCGGTCGAATCCGGATCCCCTTGTTCGGCCATGGCTTCTTCAAAGGCTTTGTCAAAGTCGTCGCCGGAATCCTGGGCCGTATCCTTGGCCGAATTTGGGGCCGATTCCTGGGCAGTGGCCAGAGGGGCTTGGCGCGACGCAGCCTCGGCCGCAGTTGCCAGGGCAGCGGCTTCGGCGTCAGCGTCCGGAGCGGGCGGCGCAACGCGAAAGACGTGCTCGCATTTGGAGCACTTTACTTTCAGCCCTTTTTCCGGGACTTTGTCGTCGGGAAGATTGTATTTTGTCTCACAACTCGGACAGGCGACGATCATGGCATTCTCTCTTGGGGGGCTGCGGTGCCGCTTAGGGACGCGCTGCCGGGCCACTGCCCAGCAGGCACTGCGGGCAAGGGCCGGGTATGTGCGTCAGGTTCCCTCAGGTTGCAGCCGCCTCCGGAAAAGGATTGTTTCAACACTCCGTGGGCCGCTTACGGGCGCACCAACTCGTAGATGGCGTCAAGTTCCCGGTATCGTTCGGCATAGTCCATGCCGTACCCTACGAGAAAGCCGGCACCGGTAAGGTTGAATCCTGGGAAGTCGACCACAACGTCGATTTCCCGCCTTTCTCGTTTATCAACAAGTGCGCAAACTTTCAAACTCTGGGGGCCTCTTTTCGCAAACACGTGCTTCAAAAACTCCACAGAGTTGCCCGTATCCACGATGTCTTCCACGATGATGACATGCTTGCCCTCGATGGGCACCTCCAAATCCTTGGAGAAACGCATTTCCTTGCCCCGGCTGGTGCCGGAACCGTAGCTGGCCAGGCGGACGAAATCGTGCTCGCATTCAATGGGCATGGCCCGGGCCAGATCCGCGAAAAACAGGAACGCGCCCTTGAGCACGCAGACCAGGACCACGGGTTCGTTGCCGTAGGCCTGGCCTATTTCCCGTCCCAGGGCCCGTACGCGTTCGTGCACGGTGGCGGCGTCCACCACGACCTTCAATTCATGACTCATATGGATTCCTTCACGCGTCCGCGCCGGGACGCTCGTTATTGCCACGGCTAGAGCCGCACCATCATGGCGATTTCGTCGCAGTCCGGGAACTTGGGACAGTTCAGGCAGTCGGACCAGACTTTTTGGGGCAGCACATCCTTGGGAACTTCGCGAAAGCCCAGGTGGGCGAAAAAGTCTGGCGTATTGGTGAGCACAAAGACCTTGTAGAGCCCGAGGGTCACGGCCTCGCTGAGGCAGGCCTCCACCAGCTCGCGGCCCAGGCCCCGGCCCCGAAACTTCCGGCGGATCACCAGGGAGCGCACTTCGGCCAGCTCTTCCCAGCAGATGGACAGGGCGCAGCACCCGGCCAGCTCTTGGCTTTCCTTGTGCACCACCACGAAGAAGTCCCGCAGCAGGGTATAGAGCTTGTTAAAGGAGCGGGGCAGCACAAGCCCCTCTTCTTCAGGATTATCCAGCAGCATGGCGTGCATGGCCCGCACATCGGAAATGCGGGCCTTGCGCACGACGAAATCGTGGTCCATTTATTCTCCTGCCGCGCGTTGAATCAGGGCTTCCAACATGCCCTTGGGGTAAAATCCGGAATCATCAAACACCACCTCACCGGCCGCGTTGTAGAGCACGAGCTTGGGGATGTAGGTGGCCTGGAATTCGTCCGCCACGGCAGGCTCTACCAAAAGTACGCTGGACGCGGGCTGGTAGTCCTTGAAAAAGCCGCGCACCACGTTTTTGTTGGCATCCAGGTTCAGCAGGAGCACCTGAAGCTCGTCCGGTCCGAACTGGTCGGCCAGTTCTTCCAGCACGGGCAGTTCCTGCACGCAGGCCGGGCAGTTCACGGACCAGAGGCAGACCAGCACGGGCGTGCCCTTGGCCTCGGCAATGCGCGCCCGTACCTGGGCCGCGTTTTGCATTTGCAGGGCATCGGTCCAGTGGGAAGTCTGCCCGGCGTTTTCAGTGGTCTGTCCGGGTTGGCTGGCATTGCCGGATTCCGGTTCGGCGGAACATCCCGCGGCCAGGATGAGCAAAAGCGCGGCAGCAGCCAGTTGCAGGCGGAAAACAGGCGTCGTCTTCATGTGCACCTCATATATGTTGGGCGGGTTGTACCAGAATCCCCCAAGGCCGAAAAGCACAGAGTAAGGTGCTCCGCGCCTTGAGGCAAGCCCGGGAGGGAGTTTTCCGGTCCGGCCGTGGCAAGGCGGGCCTTCTACACCGTATCGGCCCGGGCTTCAAGTTTGTCTACAGCGGACGTGTCGGGCAACGGGGTGCGCCCATTTTCTCATTGCTCTTTTCCCCGTACAACGGTTCAATTTTCTTGTAGTTTCATTGGAACAATGTTTCAGGGTGTTTTCACGGCATCCGAATTTGGGAGGCCTTTCTTCTTTTTTTTTCATGCCGCACTTGTCAACATCCTAAAATTACTTTAGATGTCGGAAAGGGTCGTCAGTACGGGTGGAAAATAACGCCAACGCAGCCGCTTAATTCGGGAAAACGCCTTGATTTAAACGCTTCCGTGGGCTATCTTCCTCATAACTGGCGGTTTTTTCCCGGCGTGGATTTGTCGGGAGGGGCGGGCGGACATGGGGTCCGCCAAGGGAAACAACAGACAACTTGGAAAGAGACATGAGTGCGGACTGTATTTTTTGCAAGATTGTGGCTGGCGAAATTCCTTGCGCCAAGATCCACGAAAGTGAACACACCATCGCGTTTTTGGACATTGCCCCGGTGAACAAGGGGCACGCTCTGGTCATTCCCCGGAAGCATTACGAAAATCTTTTCGAATTGCCCGAGGAACTGGGGGCGGCCCTGCTGGCGGACGTCAAGCGCGTGGGCGCGGCCATCATGAAGGCCACGGGCGCGCACGGCCTGAACCTGGGCATGAACAACCACGAAGCCGCCGGGCAGCTGGTCATGCACGCGCATTTCCACCTGATCCCGCGCTTTGACGGCGACGGACTCACTCTCTGGGGACAAAAGGCCTACGAGAGCCAGGAAGAAATGCAGGCTCTTGCGGAAAACATCAGAAATTCGCTCAAGTGAGCGGCATCATGTCTTGATCAGGAGGCACAACCAATGGCACAGACGCTGACCAAAGCCGGGATCGTCGACTACATCTACGAGCGCACGGACAAAAACCGCGCCGAAATCAAGGACCTCGTGGAGAGCATCCTTGAAATCATGAAACAGTCCATCAAAAAGGACCACGCCCTGCTCGTGAGCGGCTTCGGCAAGTTCGAGGCCTACGACAAGCAGGCTCGCAAAGGGCGCAACCCCCAGACCAGCGAAACCATCACCCTGCCCCCGCGCAAGGTGGTCGTGTTCCGCCTTTCCCGTAAGTTCAGGGCTGAATTGAATCCGAGCTGAGCACAAACCCTGCGGGGTAGTCCGGCTTGAGCAGTTCCAGCACGGCCTGGGCATCTGCGCGGCTGACAAAGCTGCCCGCCTGGACGCGGTACAACCCGTCCGGAGCAGTCATGTCGATGCGCGAATCCGCGTAGCCCGAGGCAAACAGCCTGGCCAGGGCGGACTTGGCGTTGTCCCTGTCCTGGAACGCGCCGATCTGCACGTACCAGCCCTGCGCCTTGGCCGCCGACACGCCCGTTTCCGGATTCTTTGCGGAGACGGGCGGCGTCTGCGTGTTGTGGGGGGCGGCAGTGGCCGCCGAAGCAGTGGCCTCCGGAGCTTTTGTATCCAGGGGCCGCAGGCGCACCCGCACCAGCCCGGCATGGATCATGCCCAGTTCTTCGGCCGCCCGGCGGGAAACATCGATGATCCGCTCCTGCTTGAACGGACCCCGGTCATTGATGCGCACAACGATGGACCGGCCGTTTTCCAGGTTGGTGACCTCCACCCGCATATCCATGGGCAGGCTGCGATGCGCGGCCGTAAGGGCCTGCTTGTCGTAAAGCTCCCCGCTGGCCGTGCGCAGGCCGTGAAAGTCATCTGCAATCCAAGAAGCCAGGCCCACAAAGGGGTCCTGTGATTCGGTCCGTATGTCCGGTTTGGGTTCGGCCTGCACTGGCTCCGGATCGGAGGCCGCAGGTTCCGGCTCGGGCAGGTTCACGGGCTGGAGCGGCTCGGGAGCCGCCGGCCGGGGAGCCTGAGCCGTTCTGCCGTGAGCGTAGCGCGCCGGTTCGGTGTAGATGCGTTTTTTCTGAACGCAGCCCACAGCGGCTAACAGCAGAATACAAAAGGTCGCCAACGCAAGCGTTCGCATGCTCTGGACGGTACGTCGCATAAGTCCCACCCCTGTTCGTCCGTCAATCTAGAATTTTTCTAACCTAGAGGAATCCAGCGGTAATCGCAAGGAGAATCTCCCGGCAGGGTCATTCCGGCATGGAGCGCGACATGCAGAGAAACTGATGTGCCAATGTTGTACGGCGTGGCCGCAGGCCGTTACTGCCGTACCCCCACCCAGGAACCGGCCATGCATACGGCTGTGACCACTCCAGTCAGCAGTAAACAATGTTCCATCGGCAGGAAGGAAATGACGAGAAACACGGGCGGGAAGTCCAGCACGTGCTCCAGGCGCAGATGCAGCAGCCGCAAAAGGCCCAGGGCCAGCCCGCTGGAGGCCAGCCCGGTAAAGGCTCCCGAGGCCAGCAGCGGGGCGCGGATGTACCAGGGCCGGGCCCCCACCAGGGAGAGAATTTCAATTTCGTCGCGGCGGGTGAGCATGGAGAGCTTGACCGTATTGCCCACCACCAGAGCCACCACCAGGGCCAGAAAGCCCATGACCGGCCAAATGACCGAGCGGGAGACCGAGAGCCAGCTTTTGGCCAGGTCCATCTGCACGGGGTTGTAGTGCACGGCGCGCACGTCCGGCAGTACGCGCAGCTCGGCCAGCAGTCCCTTGGCCCAAATTTCGCTGTGGTCGCCCGGGGGGATGTTGAAGGCCAGGAATGCGGACGCGGGCAAGGGGTTCTTTTCCTCCAGCCAGTCCAGGGCGCCCTGGCCGGAAAGATCTCGCGAGAGCCCTTCCAGGGCCTGCTCCGGGGTAAAGGTCTCCATTTCCTTGAGGTGGTCCATGGCCGCCAGGCGCTGCCATTCCCGGCGGACCTGCTCCATGTCCGCGCCTTCGCGCCAAAAGACCTGAAACTCCACGGCACCCCGGTTGCGGATCAATTCCTGGTTCACGTTGTGCAGCAGGAGCAAAAAGATGCCTGCCAGCACGGCGGCCATGGTCACAGCGCTGATGGTGAACAGCTGGGCCCAGGGATGCAGAAACATTTCCCGCAGGCCGCGCCAGCCGAGCCGTAAAAAACGCAGCATCAGAGCAGCCCCTCGGTGTGGGGTTCATCCTGTTCCACGGGCAGGGTGGTCTCGGCCACCTGGCCTTGTTCCAGGTGCAGGATATGCGCGTCAGGCACCATGTTCAGAATCGTGCGGTTGTGCGTGGCCATGATGACGGTGGCGCCATAGGAGTGGAATTGTTTGAAAATATTCATCAGGTCAGTGGTCAGGTCCGCGTCCAGGTTGCCGGTGGGTTCGTCCGCCAGGATCAGCTTGGGGTTCACCACCATGGAACGGGCAATGGCCACCCGCTGCTGTTCGCCGCCGGAAAGGTGGGCGCAGCGCGTGTAGCTTTTGGATTCCAGGCCTAGGGCGCGCACAATGGCCCGCACCCGGCGCTCCATGTGTTGGCGGGTCACGCCGCGAACCTCCAGGGCCAAGGCCACGTTTTCAAACACGGTGCGCTGGGGCAGAATTTTGAAGTCCTGGAACACCACGCTGACCCGCCGCCGCAGTTCCGGCACGTGACGCCGCCGCAGCTTGTGCAGCTCAAAGCCCGCCACCGTGGCCCGGCCGCGATGTAGGGGCAGCCCGGCATACAGCAGCCGGAGCAGGGTGGTCTTGCCCGCGCCGGAATGGCCGGTCAAAAACAAAAATCCGCCCTTTTCCAGGGTAAAGGAAACGTCCTTCAGCGCCCAACTGGACCCGAACACATACGAAACCCTTTTGAACTCGACCATGCCAAACTCTGTACCCGCACGCCCCGACTTTGTAAATCGGGGCGGCTTGCCGGGGGCTTCTTCTTTATTGGCCAGGCTCTTGCCACGGACCGGGCATGGCGATATCATAAAACCAAATTCCAGAGCATGAACATAACGTCAAAGCGACGTAGGACAAAACCGAACAGGAGGCCGAAGATGCCCAAAGTGAGCAAGGAAGAACGCGAAGCGCGCAAAGCCAAGGTAGTGGAGGCGCTCAATCAGGCCCGGGCCATGGAGCTGACCGCCATCACCCAGTACATGAACCAGCATTACGGACTGGACGACATGGACTACGGCGAGCTGGCCAAAAACATGAAGCTCATTGCCATCGACGAAATGCGCCATGCTGAAATGTTTGCCGAGCGCATCAAGGAACTGGGCGGGGAGCCGGTTTCCCGGGCGGACGCGGAAATTGAAAAGCGCCAGCCCGTGCAGACCATCTTCCCCTTTGATACGGAACTGGAAGACGACACCATTGCCGCGTACAATGACTTTCTGCTCGTCTGTCGCGAAAACGGGGACAGCGTGAGCATGAAGCTCTTTGAAACCATCATCGAGGAAGAGCAGGAACACTACAACTACTTTGACAGCGTGGCCGGGCACATCGAGGACCTGGGCGACACCTATCTGTCCAAGATCGCCGGGACCTCCGCGTCCACGGGCGGCACCCAGAAGGGATTCGTCCTTTCCGGCGGCGAATAGCTTCCCTGACTTCGGGACCTGGCCGGCCAACCCGGCCCCCCGGTAAGCCCGCCCCCAAAGTGGGCACAGGAGCTGAAAATCCAAAGCCTCATATAAAAATATGGGGCTTTTTTTATGGGCCCGACATTTTTGCTTGCTGCGGCGGCGCTCCCTGCCAAAAGTCCAACTTCCCTTGCCCGGACGTGTAATCTCAGATACAACGAAAACTAATATTCCCTGCCCGGCGGCCAGGATGCGCCGGTATTTCCGCATCCGCTCCAACCTCTCCTCCGCCGTGGCGGGCGGATTCCCCCAACCTTAACAAACTGGAGTGAATCCCATGTCCGACAAGAAAAACAGACTGACCACCGCATTCGGTATTCCCGTGGGCGACGACCAGAACAGCCTGACTGCGGGAGGCCGGGGCCCGGTGCTCATGCAGGATGTGCACCTGCTGGAGAAGCTGGCCCACTTCGACCGTGAACGCATTCCCGAACGGGTGGTGCACGCCAAGGGGGCCGGGGCCTATGGCCGGTTCGAGTGCACGGCGGACGTTTCCCGGTACACCAAGGCCGCCTTCCTGCAACAAGGCAAGACCACGGACGTGTTTGTGCGCTTTTCCACCGTGGGTGGGGAAAAGGGATCGGCCGATGCCGAGCGCGACCCGCGCGGATTTGCCGTGAAGTTTTATACCGAAGAAGGCAACTACGACCTGGTGGGCAACAACACCCCGGTATTCTTCATTCGCGACCCGCTCAAATTCCCGGACTTCATCCACACCCAAAAACGCAACCCCGCGACCAACTGCAAGGATCCGGACATGTTCTGGGACTTTCTCTCCCTGACCCCGGAATCCATCCATCAGGTCACGGTACTTTTTTCGGACCGGGGCACCCCGGCCACCTACCGGCACATGAACGGCTACTCCAGCCACACCTTTGTCTGGTACAACGAGGCAGGCGAGCGGTTCTGGGTGCAGTACCACCTCAAGACCGACCAGGGCATCCGCAACCTGACCCGCGAACAGGCCGACGCCATGAAGAGCAAGGACCCGGACCACGCCACCCGCGACTTGTACCAAGCCATCGAGCGGGGCGAGCATCCCTCCTGGACCCTGGAAATGCAGATCATGCCCTATGAGGAAGGCCTGAACTACCGGTTCGACATCATGGACATCACCAAGGTCTGGCCCCATGCGGACGTGCCGCCCCAAGTGGTGGGCAAGCTGACCCTGGACCGCAACCCGGAGAACTACTTTGCCGAGGTGGAGCAGGCCGCGTTCAGCCCGGGCAATCTGGTGCCCGGCATTGCAGCCTCGCCGGACAAAATGTTGCAGGGCAGGCTCTTCTCCTATCATGATACCCACATCCACCGCCTGGGAGCCAACTATCACCTGATTCCCGTGAACCAGGCCAAGGCCCATGCCGAGGCCAGCTACCAGCGCGACGGGTTTATGCGCGTGGACCATGGCGGCGGTGGCGGGCCCAACTACTGGCCCAACAGCTTCAATGGTCCGGCCCCGGACGCCGAAGCCCTGGAACCGCCTTTCCCGGTTCAGGGTGCGGCCGCGCGCCAGCCCCACGACCATGAAAATGACGACTTTGTGCAGGCCGGAACCCTCTATTCCCAGGTCATGAGCGACCAGGACCGCACCAATCTGGTGGGCAATATCGTGGACCACCTGGGCGGCGCCCGGCAGCGCATCCAGCTGCGGCAGACCGCCCTGTTCTACAGGGCCCACCCCGAATACGGGGAACGCGTGGCCCAGGGGCTGGGGCTGCCCCTGGAGGAAGTGCGGCGACTGGCCGCCATGGATCCGGAGGAGCGCGCCCAGGCCACCAGCGAATGATTCCGGCCCTGCGCCGCAAAAAACAACCCGCCCGGTTCCCATGCAGGGGCCGGGCGGTCTTGACGTGCGGCGCGGCTCCGGCATAGTGCTGCCCTATGCAGAGTACCAACGGTTCTTCCAAAAAACGCTCCCGGGGGCGTCGGCGGCCGCGCCGGGGACGGGTGTTTCCCGCTCCCGCGCACTCGGCGCGCCTGTACGTGCAGATTCCCCGCTCCGAAATCGGGCTGTTTCGCTTCTTGTTGGAAGCCTGGGATAATCTGGCCCTGTTCACCGTGGTGGACCGGCTGCGGGGTGTGCTGCTGTTGCGCTTCAGCCCGCACCAGGAGCGGGAGGTGCGCGTCTTCCTTGAGGCGGCGGCCCAGGAAATGCCGCTCCACGTGGTGCATCAGCCGACACGCCGGGACGCGTGATTTTTTACAGCACGCCTTTTTCTGGCAAGGGCCGCGAAAAGACATATGAGCGCCGGGGCCCGGGCCATTGACGGCCCTGGGCTGCGCCGCGCTTCGGACGGCCCGATTCCCTTCGGCATGGACATCCCCCCGGGTTCCCGGTATTCAATGGGAGAAACCTAAAAAAACAGGGAAGGTCCATGCCGCAATCAACTGGTTTTTCCGGCTTCCGTCTCCTGACTCCGGCCTTGCTCGGGCTGGCTTTGGCGCTGTGCTGCTGGAGCGCGCCCGAGGCCCGCGCCGAGGACAAACTCATGATCTACACGGAAACCGCGGCTTTTGTGAGCTGGATCAACGTGGTTCCGGACACGCCCCTGACCCCGGAAAACCCGCCCACCGAGTTTACGGCCGTGGTGCACAAGCCCGGAAAACTCAAGGGGTTCGGCCTGCCCGTGCGTCTGGCCGACCGGGTCGGCATCCGGCTCATTGCGCCGTACACCTGGCGGGTGGAAAAGGACGGCCAGCACGTGGACATCTTCACCCGGAACAAAATTCATTTTTCCCATTACCCCAAATTCCGCGAGGATTAACGGCGTCATGACCAGCAATAACGCTCCGCCGCTCCAGACCGAAGCCAGCGAAGCCGTGTTCATTGCCCGGCAGCCGATCTTTACGGCCAAGCAAAGCGTCTGGGGATATGAACTGCTGTTCCGTTCCTCGGCCACGGCGCAAACCGCCAGGGTCACGGATGACGATCTGGCCACGTCCCAGGTCATTGCCGACGGCTTCACCCTGGCCCGGCCCGGGCTCAAGGGCGGCCAGCGCGCCTTGATCAACTTTCCCGAGCGCCTGCTCCTGGACCAGACCCCCATGGCCCTGCCGCCCGATATATGCGTGGTGGAGGTGCTGGAAACCGTGGCCCCTTCGCCGCACGTTCTGGAGGCGCTCCGCCAGATCAAGGACGAGGGCTACACCATTGCCATGGACGACTACGCCGGGGAGGAAGGGCTCGAACCCCTGCTGGAACTGGCCGACATACTCAAAGTGGATGTACTGGCTCTGGACGCGGACCGCGCGCGCCTTGAAGCGGCCTTGAGCCGTGTGCAGGGCTTTGGCCTGCGCCTGCTGGCAGAAAAAGTGGAGGACGAGGAGACGTTCCGCCTTTGCGCGGATTTGGGATTTGAACTGTTCCAGGGATTTTTTTTCAGTCGGCCGGAGATCATCCCCGGCCGCAAGGTGCCTGCCGGAGCCGCAGCCAAGCTCAGCCTGCTTTCCGAGCTGTCCGACCCAAACTTCGATCCCGAACGCATTGCCAAGATCATCAACACCGATCCCGCGCTCTCCTATCGGCTTTTCCGGTACGTGAACTCCGCGCGGTTCGGGCTGCGTTCCCGGGTGGAATCCGTGACCCACGCCGTGAACCTCATTGGCCGGCGTCCCCTGGCCCGCTGGCTCCAGGCGGTGATTCTCGCGGACCTGAATCCCTCCAGCCGCGCTGCGGAGGTGAGCTTTCTTTCCCTGCAACGGGCGCGGTTTATGGAGGAACTGGCCCCGGACCTGGGAGTGACGCCGCAGACCGCCTTTACCCTGGGTCTTTTCTCCCTTTTGGACGCATTGTTGCGCATCCCCATGGAAAAAATTCTGGAAACCCTGCCCCTGGAGCGGGAGCTGGTTCTGGTGCTCACGGACCAGTCCGTGGACACGCTGCATTCCATGCTGGAAATGGCGCGAGGGTATGAAAATGCCGATGTGGATCGCATCAAGGAGCATTGCGCCCGCCTGGGCCTGGATCAGACCCGGGCCGACGCCGCCTGCGTCAAGGCCATGGAATGGGTCCAGGACGTGCTGGGCACCGCCGACACGTAAGCCTGCAATTTCCACCTTGCCCCTGTTCGGCCCTTGCGGCTACACTGCTGCCCGGGCACACGAACACGAGGGATGTACATGACTGAACACACCAGTTCCCGCTACGTGGAGGACGTCCGCAATCTGGTTTACGAGCTGGCCCTCAGCGCCTGCCGCAAACAGGTTCTGGTCTTCTCCAAGGAATTGAAGCAAAAAATGGTTGCCATGGGCATGGATAAGGCCGTGATCAAGGACATCATTGGTACGGCTTTTCAGGGCTACAGCACCATGGAGACCTTTAAACAGGAATCCTCGGGGCAGCTGCTTTCCATTTTGGACGCCTATCTCCGGCCCAGCAACCGGGGCCGCGATCCGCTGGGCCGTCTGCTCGTCGAATTCGGACTGGTTCGGGCCTATAAGCGGCCTGTCATCTATCCGGACGGCTCGCGCCAGGACGAGGCCGCGCGGAAAAATTTCATCAAGGGAGTCATTCCCCGGCCCCTGCTGCGCTATTTTCTCGTGGCGGTGCGCGGGTCCGTTGCCGGGCTGGACGGATTCACGGCCAAGTCCGTGCTCTTCAGCGAGCACAACGAGGCCATGCAGGAGCGGCGCGACGACCTCAAGGCTCTGGTGGAGGAATTCACCGTGGAATTCAACTACGGCAAGACCACGGTGGATTGGCGCCGGTTCCATGAGGATGCGCGGGTGCAAAGCATCGGCCGGGAGCTTTTGGGCGATGTTTTGGAAAATATGCATTCCCTCGGGCCGGAACGGCTGCTCAAGATCGTAAACAACGTGCAAAGCAGCGACAAAGACCCGGATGAGCGCACCACCATGCAGCGCGTGTTCACCCCGGGCGACCTCAAGCAGCTTACCGTGGTTCTGGAGCGGGGGCACAAATTGCTGGACGGGGAAGCGACTGGATAACCTTTTCGGAAGGTTTCAAAAAAACGCCTTTTTCATCCCCACCCTAAAGCGCGGAGCAGGACCTGCCGATACGACGTATGCGGCGGGCTTTGCATTTTTTTCGCCGCTCAAAGGAGTCGCCGTCATGAAGGTGGTCCAGGGCCAGCTTGAAATGTGGGAATTTTTCAGCAAAATGAGTGGGGTGAGTGACAGCTTCACCTCCGAAAGCTTCCGCGAATACATCAAAAGGGTGGCGCAGTCCCAGAAGCAGTTTTCCGATGTGCTGCCGCGCTGGATTCAGCCCATCCCCGTGGTCAACGAAGACGGCTCGGTTTCCGGCCAGTTCATCGATCCCTTCCAGGACGAGGGGCGCATCGTACAGGCCCGCACCTGAACGCCTCCGGCCTGACCGGAAGTTTATAATCCGCTGCAACCGCCCTGCCGGGCCTGTTTTTTCCCGGCCCCTGCCCAGGCCCAAGGCGGCAACCTTGCTTCGGAACTTGCATTTCCTTGCCAATGGAAGCATGCTGCATGCAATCCCCGTACTGGAGGTGTACATGCGTTTTTCACTGCGAGTTCGCGGCGCGGCTCCAATATTGTTCTGCATTCTGACGTTGGCTGTTACGGGATGCTCGCGGGACCCCGGCCCGGAAGAGGAGATCGTCCGCCCGGTGGTCAGCATGACGGTTCATTCGCCGTCCGAAGCCCGGGTCCGGACATTCTCCGGCGTGGCCCAGCCCGCCATCGAGTCCAACCTCAGCTTCCGCGTTTCCGGCGAAATCGTGGAGCTGCCCGCCAAAGTGGGCATGCATCTGCGCCAGGGGGATCTGGTGGCCCGGCTGGACCCCACGGACTATGAACTCCAGGTGCGCGAGGCTGAGGCCGCCCTGGCCCAGGCCGCCGCATCCTTCAACCAGCTCAAGGCCGACTGGCTGCGCAAAAAATCCCTTTACGAATCCCGAACCATCTCCCGCAGTGAAATGGACCAGGCCGAGGCCTCGTACCGTTCGGCCGCCGCCCAGGTGGACGCGGCCCGCAAGCGCCGCGCCCTGGCCCAGCAGCAGCTCAACTACACGGTGCTGCATGCCCCGGCCGAGGGGTCATTGGCCCAGGTGCCTGTCAACGTGCACCAGACCGTGCAGGCCGGGCAGGTCATTGCCGCGCTTTCCGCCTCGGGCAACATGGAGTTTGAAACCGCGGTGCCGGAGCGGCTCATTTCCCGCATTCGGGAAGGGGACAAGGCCCTGGTGCGCTTTGAGTCCATCCCGGGCCAGGACTTTGAAGCCCTGGCCGTGGAAGTGGGCGTGCAGGCCGTGCAGCTTTCCACCTTTCCAGTGACCCTGCGCATCGTGGACGAGGATGCGCGTATCCTGCCCGGTATGATCGGCCAGGCCGAATTTTCCTTTCGCATTCCCGAAGGCGCGGCCATGATCGTTCCGCCCCAGTCCGTGGCCGCCTCACCGGACGGAACCCGGTACGTCTGGATCGTGGATCGGGAAACCATGACCGTGACCCGCCGGGACGTGGATGTGGGCGTGCTTACCCCGGAAGGGCTGGAAGTCTTGGGCGGGCTGAACCCTGGAGACGAACTAGTCATCCGCGGGGTGCACCGGCTCAAGGAGGGCCGCAGGGTCCGCCTGCTGGAAGCGGAGGATTGATCCATGTCCGTTGCCCGCTGGAGCATCAAGAACAACCGGACCTTCCTGGTGGCCGTGGCCTGCATCGTGTTCATGGGCGTGAGCACGTACCTGAACATCTCCCGCAAGGAAAATCCTGACTTCACCATCCGGGACGCCGTGGTGGTGACCTACTTCCCCGGGGCCACGCCCTATAAGATGGAATCCCTGGTCACCGAGGAGCTGGAAAAGGCCATCCGCACCATTCCGGAAGTGGAACACGTGCTTTCCGAGTCCATGAACGGAATCTCCATCCTCCGGGTCAAGGTGTATGAAAAATATCGGGACATGAAGCCCATCTGGGACCGCCTGCGCAACGAGGTGGACGACGTGGCCCCCAAGCTGCCCGAGGGCGTTGTGGGGCCGTACGTCAACGACCAGTTCGGCGACGTGTACGGCATTGTGGTGGCCCTGCGCGGCGACGGGTACTACTACCGCGAGCTCAAGGAATACGCGGAACGCATCCAGGACCGCCTGCTGGCCATGCAGGACGTGGGCAAGGTGCGCATTCACGGCGAACAGGAAGAGGCCGTGTATGTGGAATTTTCCGATGCCAAGCTGGCCGAACTGGGCATCAATCCCAAGGTGATCCTGGACGTGCTGGCCACCCAAAACGCCATCACCCCCGGAGGCAACGCCCTGGTGGGGCCGGAGCGCATCGTCATCGAGCCCACAGGCGAATTCAACAGCCTGGAAGACATCGCCCGGACCACCTTTGTCATCCCGGGCACGGCCCGCAACGTTTCCCTGGCGGACATCGCCACCATCCGCCGCGGCTACGAGGACCCGCCCGCCACCATGACGCGCTTCAACGGCGAGCACTGCCTCATGTTGGCCGTGAGCATGGCCTCGGGCGGCAACATCGTGGAGCTGGGCGACCGCATTTCCGCTGAGCTGCATGAAATCCAGACCGGGCTGCCCGTGGGGCTGGACCTGGACTTCGTGACCTACCAGCCCAAATTCGTGCAGCGCGCCATTGATGAGTTCATGGTCAACCTGCTGGAGGCCTTTGCCTTTGTCGTGGTGGTCATGTTGCTTATGGCCGGGCTGCGAACCGCAGTGGTGGCGGGCATGCTCGTGCCCATGGCCGTGCTCATGAGCATCGCGCTGATGCCGTTTTTCGACGTGGTGCTCCAGCGGGTGTCCATCGCCTCGCTGATCATCGCCCTGGGCATGCTCGTGGACAACGGCGTGGTGGTCAGCGAATCCATCCTTGTGCGTCTGGCCTCGGGCCAGGATCGCATGAAGGCCGTGGTGGAATCGGTCAAAAGCCTGCGTATTCCGCTTCTGGCCGCCTCCCTGACCACCATTTTCGCCTTTCTGCCCATTGCCACGGCCCAAAGCATGGTCGGGGAATACTGCCTGTCCATGTTCATCGTCATCACCCTGACCCTGCTCAGCTCTTGGGTCCTTTCCATGACCTTTGTGCCGTTCTGCTGTTACCACCTGCTCAAGCCCAAAATGCAGCGTCAGAGCTTTGACAACATTTTTTACCGCATCTACCGAAAAATGCTGCTGCTGGGGCTGAAGTTGCGGGTCCTGTCCATTGGCGGGGCCGTCGCGCTGCTGGTGGTGGCGGGCTGGGGTTTCACCAAACTGCCCCAGATATTCTTCCCGCCCAACGAACGGGACATGTTCGTCATTGACTTCTGGCAACCCTACGGCACGGACATTGAAACCACCTCGGCCCGGGTAGCGGATCTGGAAACCTGGCTCCTGGACCAGGGCGAAACCGTTTCCGTAGGCTCCATCGTGGGCTCCGGCGGGCCAAGGTGGTATCTGGCCCTCTCCCCGGAGCAGGACAACCCCAACTACGCCTTCATGATCGTGAATACCGATACCGTGGAAGGCGCAGAGCACCTCCTGCCCCGCGTGCGCGAACGGCTGGCCCGGCACTTTCCAGATACCCGGGCAGACGTGAAAATGCTGGAAAACGGGCCGCCGGTCGGCGCTCCCATCCAGGTGCGCATTTCCGGACCGGACATGGCCACTCTCTACGAATTGCGCAACCAGGTGGCCGCCATCCTGGAAGAAACCCCCGGCGTCTATGACATCTGGGACGACTGGGGCGAATGGACCAAAAAACTCCAGGTTCAGGTGCAACAGGAAAAAGCCAAACGCGTGGGCATCTCCACCCGGGACATTGGATTTTCCCTCAGCTCCATAGTAAACGGCTACGTCCCCACAGACTACCGCGAAGGCACCGAAAGCATCCCCATCATCCTTCGGCTGCAAAAGTCCGAAAGAGTGGGCCTGGGACGCATCGAAGACACCAACGTCTACAACGTAAATTCCTATGTGCGCGTTCCGCTTTCCCAGGTGGCCCACACCGTGCTCGACTGGCAGCCCAGCGACATCCGCCGGCGCGACCACGAGCGGACCATGACCGTGAAAGCCACCCTCAGCGGCCGTTTTGCCAGCGATGTACTGACCGAAATCCAGCCCCGCATCGCCCAACTCACCCACTCGGATCAGTGGCCCCGAGGCTACCGCGTGGAATACGGCGGCGAACAGGAAGAAACCGTCAAGGCCAAGGCCTCCATCTATACGGGCCTGCCCCTGGCCATGGCCCTGATCCTGCTCACCCTCGTGGCCCAGTTCAACTCCCTGCGGCGGACCCTCATCGTGCTGCTCTCCATCCCGCCCATGCTCGTGGGCGTTACCTTCGGGCTGCACGTTTCCGACGCGCCCTTTGGGTTCATGGCCATGCTCGGCATGATCAGCCTCATGGGCATCATCATCAACAATGCCATCATCTTCCTGGATCAATTGGATATCGAGTCCACACGGCATACCCCGCAAGACGCCATCGTGGTGGCGGCCCAGCGGCGGCTGCGGCCCATCCTCATGACCGCCTGCACCACCATCATCGGACTGATCCCCCTCTCCCTGCAAGGCGGAGAAATGTGGCGGCCCATGGCCAATACCCTGATCTTCGGGCTGGCCTTTGCCACCTTCGTGACCCTGGGAATCGCGCCCGTGCTTTATTCCATTTTCTTCCGGACAAACTTCAAGGGATATAAGTATGATCCGGCCGTTCTTGACGACGGGTCATAGCAGGCCGGAAAAGAAAAGAAACGCCTCCGGCGGCCAAAGGGCCCGTGGCCCCTTGGAACCCCATTTACCGGACGCGCTCACGCGCGCCCGGGGGCATGCTTCCAGGAATTATTTGCGATAAGGTCGAGCGGCGCAGGCCGCGAGCAATAAAAGTCTTTGGAAAGGGGGTCCGGGGGAAGAACCTTTCTTCAGAAAGGTTTTCCCCCGTTTCGGTGGTCGTATGCTGTGTGGGGTGTGGTTCGGCTAGGCAGCGGGCGCGATTTGTTCCAGTTCTTCTTCGTAGAGCAATTTGTCTACGTTGAGCAGGATTTTAACTTCGTCTCCGATTTTGCCCATGCCTTTGATGAACCGGCTTCCTTCTCCCTTGGACACCTGCGGCGGCGGGGAGACGTTCTTTTCCGGGATGTCGGCCACTTCGTTCACGGTATCCACCACCAGTCCGATGGACGTGTCGTTGATGCGTACAACGATGACGCAGGTGCGGTCGTCGTAGTCGCGCGGCTCCATGTTGAAGCGCGTGCGCACGTCCATGACGGGGATGACCTGTCCGCGCAGGTTGATCACGCCTTTGACGAAGTTGGGCATGTCCGGAACTTCCGTGATTTTCTGGATGCCCACGATTTCGATGACGTAGCGGATATCCAGGCCATAATCCTCGTTGCCGAGGTGGAAGGTGAGGTACTTGTCCTTCTGGGAATCCCCATCCTCTTCGTCGAGGAAATCTTCTTCTATGGCATTGTTGAGCTTTTCTTCTGACATTGTGCCCTCCATGCAGAAAAAAATTGCGCAAAGATGATTGCGATTCAAAGCTATGATAAAGGATGAATCCATAGGGCGCAAGACATAGCGAAAACGCGCCGTGCAATTATCATGGAGGGGCCATGCGGGTAATCATTTTGGGCGGTACCGGATTCATTGGCCGGGCGTTGTGCGTGGATCTGGTGCGCTCCGGGCATGATGTGGCGGTGTTGTCCCGGTCTGCGGATAAGGTGCGCCGCGTATTTGGGGACGGTGTTCGGGCTTTGGAGTGGGGCGAGGACGGCGCGGGCTGGTTTGAGGCGCTGGACGCGGACACGGCCGTGGTGAATTTGGCCGGGGAGAACATTGCTGCGCGTTGGACCAGGGAGCGGATGGACCGGATCATGGAGAGCCGGGTGCGTTCGGGTGAAGCCTTGGAGCGTGCTGTGGCGCGCGCTGTGGACCGGACGGGCCAGGGGCCAGCCATGGTGGTGCAGGGGTCTGCCGTGGGGTTTTATGGTCCGCAGCCGG
>JAQVYA010000019.1 GCA_028708865.1 Desulfovibrio sp.
GCGGCGACACCGAGGGCCTGGAAATCAATTTTGAAGAGGTGGTCGGCACCATGTGGCGGGCGCGCATCTTCATCGCGCCGGACGCCCTGCCCGGCAGGCGCGTGTTCTGGGTGCACGAAAGGCTTGTCCAGCCTGGAACGGACGCGCCCCCCACAGTGCTGACCGTCTTTGAAAACGAAGAAGCGTTTCGCGCCAGCTTCCACTCCCTGTTTCTGCGCTATCTGGGAATCAAAGCTTGGTGGGTCGCGCTGGGACTCCTGCCCGTGAGCATCGGACTCCTGGCCGCCTCCTATATGATTTCCGGACGCGAGGAGGAACAGCTCAAACGCCGGGGGATCGGACCCATCTACAAGCTCGCGCGGCGGGGCGGGGAGTGGGAGGTGGTCTTTGGCCTGGGCTCGGCCCAGGGAGTTCAAACCGGTGATACCCTGCGCCTGCTGGACGCCCGCCTGAATCGCGTGGCTGAGGTGGTGGCCCTGGAAGTACGGCCCGAATTCTCCGCCACGTTGGTGGATGGCCGGCTGCCCATCAAGCCCGATTTCCACGTGGCCCGCATGGACGATCCGCCCTGTTGAATCCGGCACCCATCTTTGCTTCAGTCATTCAACCTCTAACCATGCCGCGTTCGGCTCGACCACCCGGGCGCGGCGTGCCTGCGCCCAGGATTCCAAGCCGTGCCCCCCGGCGGTCCGTTGCCATCACAGCCCACAGCCCACAGCCCACAGCCCACAGCCCACAGCCCACAGCCCACAGCCCACAGCCCTAAAAACAACAAACCATTGCAAGAAAAAATACACTCAGGGAAGAATTTCCCGCACGAGCGCAAGACCGCCCAGCGGCCAACCCCGCACCGGCTTCGGCACTCCCAGACCGCCCACGCTTCTGCCAGCCCCTGAAGTCCGCCCTTCCGGGCCTCCTGACCATTGCACCCTGTAGGACAAAGCAGCTTCCCGTGCCCGGGTGTTCTCCGTGCCTTCTGTGTTCTCCGTGCCTTCTGTGTTCGCCGTGCCTCGCTTGCCTGACGCCTCCCCACAGGCCAAGAGCCATAAAAAAGCCGGACTCCCAAGGGAATCCGGCTTCAATCACGCATGCTGTTGCGGCTAGTTGAGCAGGTCGGGCCGGATCAACTCAATGCCGCCATCGTTATTGGCGCGCTCAAAGAGCGAATTGTTCAACGCCTGGTAGATTTCACGGCGGTACATCTCGTACGCGGCCTGCTCCCAACCCTGCTGTTGCTGATGCCAGAGGTCCTCGGACGCGGGCAGGGTTTCCTTGAGCCGGGCCACCACATAGCCGCCCGAAGAAGAATAGGCCGAAGGCAGCCACTGGCCGGGCTCCACGGTGAAGGCATCCCGGGTCATGGCCGGGTCCACCTGAAGGCCTTCCACTTGGCCGGAACGGACAAACGGTTCGGTCGTGGTCATATTGCTGGAATAGGCGATGAGGTCCGCGCCTTGGCCCTTGGAGGCCTGCACCAGAATCTCCTCGGCTTTTTCCAAAGCCAGCTCCCGGGCCTTGGTGCGGCGAATGCTCGCGCGGATCTGCGCGGCCACCTGGTCCAGCGGCATGACCACTTCGGGCAATTCCGCGGTTTTGCGGGCCACCACATAGCCGCCGTTCCCGATGCGCAACGGGGTTTTGGTGGTGGTGCCGTCCAGGAGCGAAACCAGGGTGTCCGCGGCTTCCTCATTCAGGCCAAACTCGGCCACCAGTTCCTCACGGGTCATGGGTCCGGTTTCCCCGATGGAAAGGTTCAGGTTCTCCGCGATGCGGGCCAGTTCCACGCCCTGGCTCATTTGGGCGATGGTTTCTTCCAGCTTGTCGCCAAGCACCTTGGACGCCTTTTCCTGGGCCAGCCGTTTTTCAATGATGGGCCAGGCTTCCTCCAGGCTCAGGGGGCGCGGCTTTTCCACGTCCACCAGCTGGACCATGTTCAGGCCCGCCTGGGTGATGATGGGACGGCTTACCTGGCCCTTTTGCAGGCCTGCTAGGGCCGTGGCCATCTCCGGGGCCAGTTCGCCGGGCTTCATCCAAATGGCCTCTCCCGGAGCCGGATCGCCTTCCAGGGCGAAACGCCGGGCCAGTTTGGCAAAGTCCTCGCCGTTTTCCAGCCGCTCCTGAATCTCAGCCATGCGCTTCTGGATGGCGTTGATGTCTTCCTGCGTGGGATCGGCGGGCACGGGCAGCAGGATGTGGCGGAAGGCGTAGCGCTTCTCGCTGATCAGGGTCTGGCCCACTTCGTCGTAATATTCCTTGATTTCATCGTCGGTCACGGTCTGGTTCGGGGCCAGGGCCGCGGGCGTAAAGGCCACATATTCGAAGTCCGCCTTGGCGGGTTGGGTAAAAGCCTGCTGGTTGTTATCGTAGTAGGCTTTGATCTCGTCGGCATGCACCTCCACCTGGTCCAGGAAGCGCATGGGGTCCACCACGGCGTATTCGGCCACGGCCTGCTCGTTCTGCCAGAGGAACAGGGCACGAGTCTGCTCGGGACTGGGCTCGGCAGGCAGCGCTGCAAAGCGGTTGATTTTGCCCATGAGCAAATTCAGACGCTGACGCTGCTCATAGGCCTCGGGATGGCCGCCCATGATGGTTTTGTAGCGTTCCAGGTCAAAGGCGCCGTTGGTCTGAAACTGGGGGTTGGAGTTGATGGCGTGCACCACTTCGGCATCGGAAACCGTGATACCGTTCTCCCGGGCCACCTGCTCCAGCAGCAGCTCGTTGACCATCTGGAACAGCACGGACCGTTTGATGTCCGGATCCTGGTTGGCCGTACGCGGCAGACTTTTCTGAAACTCGTCGACGCCGATGGGCTCGCTGTTCACGTAGGCGACCACGGTCTCGCCGCTGTCCTGCGGCGAACCGAACGCGAACACGAACGCGAGGATAATGATGCCGAAGAGTATCTTGATGCCCCAGCTTTGGGCGTTTTCCCGCATTTTGTCGAGCATTGGGTGCGTCCTTGCTACCTGTGGTTAAGAGGCCTTTCCTGCGAGCCGATTACCCGCGCGCCATGGCGCGGACATAGTTCAACAGGCCGCCTGCCTTGATAATATTCAGTTCCTTTTCCGTCAAATCATTTGTCACTTCCACGTCCTGCGCGCCCTGGACCTCCACGCGAGCCACGCCGCCGGGGGTGATGTCCTCCGTGCGGATCCGCAGTTGGGCCTCCTGTTCCAGGCGGTCGTAATCCTCGGGCCGCACCAGGAGCAAGGGCAGAATGCCGAAGTTCACGAGGTTGGCGCGGTGAATGCGGGCCAGAGACTTGACCAGCACGGCGCGTACGCCCAGATGCCGCGGCCCCAGGGCCGCGTGTTCGCGGCTGGAGCCCTGGCCGTAGTTTTCGCCGCCCAGGATCACGCCGCCTCCGGCTTCGCGGATGCGGGGCACAAACCCCTCGTCCACCCGGCTGAAGATATATTCGCTGATGGCCGGGATATTGGACCGCAAGGCCGTGATCTGGGCCCCGGCAGGCAGGATATGGTCGGTGGTGATGTCGTCGCCCACCTTGAGCTTGATGCGCGCTTCCACCACCTCGGGCAACGGGTCGAACCGCTCTAGGGAAACGATGTTGGGGCCGCGCACCACTTCCAGGCCGGTTCCATCCGCTGGCGGAAAATGGAACAAATGCCGGATGCTGGAAGCGCTTTCAGGCAGTTCCACCCGCTTTGGGGCCTCGCCCCACTCGGCTGGATCCATAAACTGACCGGCCAGGGCCAGGTTCACCGCGGTCTGGGGACTGACCAGGTAGACCTGGGCGTCCTTGGTGCCGGAACGGCCTTCAAAGTTGCGGTTAAAGGTGCGCACGCTCACGCCCGAACTCACGGGCGAACCGCCCATGCCGATGCACGGACCGCAGGAACACTCCAAAAGCCGGGCGCCCGCATCCAGAAGCGGCTCCACCAGCCCTTCCGAGGCCAGCATTTTCAGCACCTGCTTGGAGCCTGGAGAAATGAGCAGATCGGTCTCCGGGGGCAGCCGAAGACCAGAAAGCACCTGGGCCGTGGTCTTCAGGTCCGCGTACGAGGAGTTGGTGCAGGACCCGATGGCCACCTGGCTCACGGGCAGGCCTGCCAGCTCACGCACGGGCACGACCCGGTCCGGCATATGCGGCTGGGCCACCAACGGCTCCAGGCGGGAAAGGTCAATCTCGATGGTTTCATCGTATTGCGCGTCCGGGTCCGCCACCAGTTCGGTCCACTCCTCTTCGCGGCCCATGCAGCGGAAGAACTCCCGGGTGCGCTCGTCCGAAGGGAAGATGGACGTGGTGGCTCCCAGCTCCGCACCCATGTTGGTGATGGTGGCGCGTTCAGGCACCGTCAGTTCAGCAACGCCCGGCCCCGCGAACTCAAAGACCTTGCCCACGCCGCCCTTGACCGTGAGCCGACGCAAAAGCTCCAAAATCACATCCTTGCCCGCGGCCCATCCGGTAAGGCGGCCCGTAAGCAGGACGCGCACCACCCGGGGCATGGAGATAAAATAAGGCTCACCGGCCATGGCCAAAGCCACGGACAGGCCTCCCGCGCCCATGGCCAGACTGCCCACGCCGCCCGCCGTGGGCGTGTGGGAGTCGGACCCGATCAGGGTCCGGCCGGGACGGGCGAAATTTTCCAGGTGCAACTGATGGCAGATGCCCGTGCCCGCAGGGGAAAACACAATGCCGTAGCGGGCCGCCATGGTTCGCAGATACCGGTGGTCGTCCGGGTTGCGAAAGCCCATCTGCAACGTGTTGTGGTCCACGTAGCTTACGGAAAGTTCGGTCTGCACCCTGTCCAGGCCCACGGCCTCGAACTGGAGACAGGCCATGGTGCCGGTGGCGTCCTGGGTCAGGGTCTGGTCGATACGCAGGCCAATTTCACTTCCAGGGGTCATTTCCCCGGAAATCCGGTGCGCCCCGATGATTTTTCTGGTGATGTTCTCGCCCATGACTTTCCTTGCGATTCCTGATCAGATGTTCAGCGGCCGGGTCGGGCCGCAACAATGATACAATCCACTTCCCGTTGCCGGTGTTCGGGCCAGGCGCGAAACTCCGGATGCAGGGTTTCCAATTCACGCCGGGATGCCGCGTATTCGTGCAGGACGCGGTATTCCAACAGATCAAAGCCCTGCTGCGCGAACAGGTCCCGCCACTGAAACGGGGCTACCCGGTTTTGATAAAACGTATCTGCCGTGACCGCCTCCCATTCCCCTGCCGAATGGGTGCGGTAGGAAATGGGGGTGTATCCTCCGGCCGGGCCAAAGGAACGGTGATCACGGGTGGTCACGGCCATGACCGAAGTTCCACCCGGAGCCAGCACGCGCCAGATTTCCTGTACAGCCTTTTTCGGGGAACGCACATGCTCCAATACGGCAAAAGAGCAGACCAGATCCTGGGACGCGTCCGCTGCGGGCAGGTTGGAAAACCGGTGGGGAAACAGCAGCCGCACCCGGTCCCCGTCAAGCAGCATACGCTCTTCCCGCGCATGGAACAGACCGTCCCAACGCCGGGCCACAGCCGTCCGGTCCAGGCCAAGCTCCGCGGCCAGGGCCAGCAAATCCTCCCGGGCCCGGGTATATTCGGTCCAGGCATCCGTAACATCGGGCCAGCGCATGCTGAAATCGTAAGCATCCACGGCCAAGGCTTGCTCCGGTCCTTCCTGCCCGAACAGGGCCAAAAGCCCGCACTCCAGCCCCAGAAATCCGCCCGGCCCCACATGCAGGAACGAACGCCCGGGCTCGCGGCCGTGTTTGCTCAGCAGCATCAGCAGTTCCCGGAGGTTCTGCACAGCCCGGCCCGAAGGAAAGGTGCCCACCAGGACAAAATCCCGGCCCAAGCGCAACCCCTTGTTCGATAATTGAGCGGAAACCGCCTCGCGCCCGGAAACCGTGGTCACAATGACCAGTTCAGGACGGAACCGTTCCAGGTCCTGCGGCGAATATACCGTAAGACCAAGAAAGTCCCTTCCCTGAAGCGTGGGATTGTTGTCCAGCACCCCGAGAACCCGGGGGGCGTTCTCCAGCTCCGCAAAGTATCGCAGCAGCTCGCGGGAGCCATTGCCCGCGCCAAAGAGCATCACGCGCTGCCCCGGTTCAAAGCGGGGCAACGCGCGCACGTCGATGCACCGGAACGCCTCGGCCTTGCCCGTCCGCATGGCTAAAAGACGAATCCGTCCGGGGTTCCGCTCGCAGGCGCGGCGTCCTCGGCATAGCCCAATTGCAGCCGTTTGATTTTTTTCCGCACAAATTCGGCCTCCACCTCCAGGCGCAACTGGTCTTGCTGGAGCTGGAAGATTTCCGCCGCATAGCTGACGCGCTGCGCGGGATCCTCTTTGGCCCGGTACTCGGCCTGCTTGGCGGCACGGGCCGCCTTTTCCGCCACCAGGGCCTCCAGCTCCACGTTCAGCTCGGCAATGCGATCATTTACCGATTTTGATCCGGCGTCGCTTGGGTTCGTCATGTTCCGGCTCCGGTGCCTTGGGCTTCATGCGGCCCGAGGGCAGGGTGTTGAAGAGGTTCCAAAACTGCGGCCAAAGCGCCGTGAGCATGCCTGGGTTTTCAATGGCAATGCCCGGGCGCAAAAACGAAGTCAGCGCCGCGGCCAGACAAAAATACGGCGACGGACTGGCCCAGGAGCCTTCCCAGCGCAACGCGGCAGGCGCAATGCGCAGGCCGTCTTCCTGCACGGAATAGCTGGCATTGAGATGATCCAGGAACTGCACAGCCGCATCCAGGTCCGCGTCCGCAGGCACCGGAACGAACAGCTCCCGCCGGGAACGCAGAGCCAGTGCCACGCCCAGGGGCATCAGGGCCGGATCCGGGCCCAGCTCGATGTCGCTGTCCGGCAGCTTCAAGGCCGCGGAGGTCAGTTCACCGGATTCGTATTGCAGATCCGCGCCAAACCGAGCCAGAGCCTGAACCCCGGTCTGCTCTGCCTGGTCCGGGGTAAATCCGGACAGGGAAACCTTGCCGTCAGCAAACAGGGGCAGGGCCAAAAGATAAGAGGAAAGCACCGGATCCGGCGGCAGGTCCGGGGTGGAGGGGAACACCGGGGTTCCCGGCTGCACTCGGCAGACCGCGCCTTCCAGTGCGGCCTGGATTCCAGCGTCGGCCAGCACCTCGGCCACCATTTCCAGGGCCGGTACCAGGCTCGGGCAGGAGGAAGCGTCCAGGGACAGCCCCTGCGGATAGGCCCAGGCGGCCAGCGCCAGTCCCATAGCCAGTTCAGGACTCGCCCCCTCGGGCAGGCGGATCTGCGCAGCCATTTCCCCGCCGCACTCCAACCGGGCCGGGAGTCCGTCCCCGTGCGGATTAAGCGGCACAAGCCGCGCTCCCAGGCGGGGCAGCACCGCATTCACCGTGGAAAGGTCCAGCAGCTTGAGCCCGGGGCCGCCCGAGAATTTCATGCGCCCGGCACCAGCCAGAGCCATGCCAAGCAAAAGATGGAAGTTCAGCGGATCCTCACCCGCGTAGATGAGCCGTTCTTCAAACTCCAGTCCGGTCCCGGCCTGAAGCTCGGCCTGATCGTCTCCAATCCATGAGGCCCGGCCACCGGCCTGGTTCAGACTTTTGACCAGCTCGATAAAGGGATCGTTGAGGATGATGGATTCCAGCTCCAGAGCCCGGCCCGAAGCCGCGGCCAGCACCATCCAGAGTCGGGTGCGTTGCAGGCAGCGGGGCGCGGCCATGCGCACGGACACGGGTTCGCGGTGCGGAGCAAGCATATACGCGTCCGGACGGCGACGGCCCTTGGCGTCTTCCTGTCCAAAAAGATTCAGATGATTAAAAAGCTGGCGGAGCAGGCGGGGGGGCAGATCATCCTGGCGCCCTGCCTGTTCCCACTCGGCCCAAAGCGCCTTTTCCAGGGCCGCGTCGATGCGGGCCTTGCCCTTGGCCTTGCGCCAGGAGGCTTCCTTGCCGAGCAGGCGGCTGCGTTGCGCGAGCAGCCTGAGGATTCGGGCATCCACATCCAACAATTCGTCAAAACGTTCTTGGCGGATGTCCTGGCCCGAAGGTTTGTTCTTTCCATATTCAGTTGTCATACAGCTCCCAAGGGGATTGAATTGGCGGACCGCCGGGACATCTGCCGCGTTCGCCACAACGCACAGACTCCGGCCCAAGCCGGGTCCCCAAGCAGCCACGATACCATGAACCGTGCCGGTGTGCGGCGGGAGCAGGCTCCCGTCCATGATCGCTTTACTACAAGGGAGTCTTTCTAGCTTGAATCGCCGCGATCTTCAAGCATGGGCCCTGAGGCGGACGTGACCGTCCCAATGACGGCAACCGGCTTGAATCACAACCTCTCCGGCGGAATCCGCCCGGGGTGGGAATTCCGGCCTGGAAAATGTTTTTACCCCATCAGAATGTTCGGTGCGTTTCTCCCTTCCATATTTAATACACCTGTCCGGCACAATCCGCCTCCTGAACTTCATAAAAAGGGGGAGAGGCCGCAGCCCCTCCCCCGAGATAGCGATGCAAGAGCAAGCCTGAGCTTACTTCATTTCGGCGCCGGAAGCGGCCTTCTGCATCTTGACCTCGACCTTCTCGGTCAGGTTTTCGTAGTAGTCGCGCAGGATGTCGAGGACTTCGTCACGGCCGAAGTGGTCGGGAATCGGGGTGCCCTCGGACAGGCCCTTACGCAGTTTGGTGCCGGACAGGATGACGCGGTCTTCCTTGGTGTGCGGGCAGGTGCGCATGGAGGCCATGCCGTCGCACTTGTAGCAGTAGAAGGTCCAGTCGATCTTCATGGGCTTGGTGATCAGGGCCTTGCCGGGCTCGGGGCAAGCTTCGTGCGCATACGGGATGCGGTCGAAGATTTCCTGGGCCTCGAACAGACCGTAGAAGTCACCCACGCCAGCGTGGTCACGGCCGATCAGCATGTTGTTGATGCCGTAGTTCTGACGGAAGGTGGCGTGCAGCAGGGCTTCGCGCGGGCCGGCGTAGCGCATGTCCAGCGGGTAACCGGCGTTGATGATGTTCTCGGGCACGAAGTATTTGTCGATCAGGGTCTGGATGCACTTGATGCGCACGGCTCCGGGGATGTCGCCGGGCTTCAGGTTGCCGATCAGGGAGTGGATGACCACGCCGTCGCAAACTTCAACGGCGATCTTAGCCAGGTACTCGTGGGAGCGGTGCATGGGGTTGCGCAGCTGCAAAGCGGCAACGTTGTTCCAGCCGCGTTTTTCCATTTCGGCGCGGATCTGGGCGGGGGTCAGGTAGACGCCCGGGTACCGGTCGGCGTAGTCGCCCTCGGAGAGGACCTTGACCGGGCCAGCCAGGTTGTACTTGCCCTGGGCCATGACCATCTGCACGCCCGGGTGGTCTTCCATGGCCACTTCCATGAATTTGCCGCCGACGGAGTCTTCGCCATGGCCCTTGTAGACCATCTCGGACTCCCACTTTTTGTCGGCCTCGGTCATCTCGTACTTCTCTTCCACCTTCATGGTGGCGTAGATGATGCCGTCCGGAGCCTCAAGGGCGATCTCGTCGCCGGCTTTCACGTCCTCGTCATTGGTGTCGAGGGTGACCGGAACGGGCCAGAAGGTGCCGTCGGCCATGAGGAATTTTTCACAAACGCCCTTCCAGTCGGCCTTGGTCATGAAGCCGTTCAGCGGAGAGAAACCGCCGATGCCCATCATGATCAGGTCGCCCTTGGCACGGTTGGAAATCTGGATTTTCTTCAGGCCTTCGGCCTTTTTTTGCTCGGCTTCGAGCTCAGCGCCTTCCAGCAGGCAGCATACGAGGCCTTTGCCTCCATGAGGGGGTACCAGTTTGGACATATGATCCTCCATTAATTGGTGTTAGCCATTCACCTCAGCCAGGGCAATGCGCGGCGGGGCTCCGTGCTCCCGCCGCGGCGAATGTGCTCTGCACTCATAACGTGGGTTTGGTTATGTCCCGATTGTGAATCTTGTGTCAAGGGCTAAATTTCTCAAGGGTCGCGGCGGCTCCGGTGCATCCGCCCGGGCCGGGGCTTGAAGAGCTTGTCTAAATGAAGTCTAGACACATTTTCTTTTAATGATCAAAAAAACACATTGCGAAATCTGCATGTTAGAATAAACTTCCAGGAACGGCAGCTTGAGAAAAAAAACACTTGCGAACCGCAAGGGGTTGAAATATGGATGGGCATGTTGAAGGTGGATGGACGTTGAAACGGAATCATGGCGCTCCCCAAAAGGGTGGGCATTTCTGAATTCCGCCTCGCTTGTTCAAAAATTCACTTTCACCTTGACACCTCTTGTCCGGCTTGCTATTCCCGCACTTCATAGCCTGGGCAATAGGCGAATAATATACATTGGTTGAAGGCTCTGTCGGTAGATGTGTAAGTTACTTAAACACCTTAGGAGGATATGCTATGCCGACCTTTGTCAACCCGGAAAAATGTGACGGCTGCAAGGGTGGCGAAAAGACCGCTTGCATGTACATTTGCCCGAATGACCTCATGATCCTGGACCCTGATGAAATGAAGGCGTACAACCAGGAGCCTGATGCTTGTTGGGAATGCTACAGCTGCGTCAAAATTTGCCCCCAGGGCGCCATCGAGGCCCGTCCCTACGGCGACTTCGCTCCTCTCGGCGGCACCTGTATCCCCATGCGTTCCGCTGAGGACATCATGTGGACCGTCAAATTCCGCAATGGTTCCGTGAAGCGCTTCAAGTTCCCCATCCGCACCACCCCCGAAGGTTCCATCAAGCCCTTCGAGGGCAAGCCCGAGCCGGGCGATCTGGACTCCGAACTGCTGTTCACCGAGACCGAATTGGCTCAGCCCAAGGAAGCCCTCGGCAAGAAGTTCGATGTGACCGATGCCGACATGTCCCGCGTCTGGAAGGGTGGCGAGCTGGACGTCTAGCTGCGGCTGGCCGTCTCGCTTGGTTGAAAACTTGAATCGAATTTACTCAAGGAGGAACTGATATGCCTCTGCTTCCCACCAAAGAAGCTTCCAAAGGCGTTGCTCTTGCCGAACCTGAAGTGATTGAAATGCACGCCGACATCCTCATGGTCGGCGGTGGCATGGGCACCTGCGGCACCGCTTTCGAAGCCGTGCGCTGGGCCGACAAGGTCGGTGGCGACATCTCCATCATGCTTTGCGACAAGGCCGCCCTCGAGCGCTCCGGCGCTGTGGCTCAGGGCCTGTCCGCCATCAACACCTACCTGGGTGAGAACGAAGCCGACGACTACGTCCGCATGGTCCGTACCGACCTGATGGGCCTCGTTCGCGAAGACCTGATCTTCGACCTGGGTCGTCACGTTGACGATTCCGTCCATCTGTTTGAGGAGTGGGGCCTGCCCTGCTGGATCAAAAAAGACGGCAAGAACGTGGACGGTGCCAAAGCCAAAGCCCAGGGCCTGTCCCTGCGCAACGGCGACCCCTGCGTGCGTTCCGGCCGCTGGCAGATGATGATCAACGGTGAGTCCTACAAGTGCATCGTGGCCGAAGCCGCGAAAAACGCCCTGGGCGAAGAGCGCTACATGGAGCGCATCTTCATCGTGAAAATGCTGCTGGACGCCAACGAGCCCAACCGCATCGCCGGTGCCGTCGGCTTCTCCACCCGTGAAAACAAAGTTTACGTCTTCACCTGCAACGCCGCTGTCGTGGCTTGCGGTGGCGCCGTGAACGTGTACCGCCCCCGGTCCACCGGTGAGGGCATGGGCCGCGCCTGGTACCCGGTCTGGAACGCTGGTTCCACCTACACCATGTGCGCTCAGGTCGGCGCCGAAATGACCATGATGGAAAACCGCTTCGTGCCCGCCCGCTTCAAGGACGGTTACGGCCCGGTCGGTGCCTGGTTCCTGCTCTTCAAGGCCAAGGCCACCAACTACAAGGGTGAGGACTACTGCGAGACCAACCGCGCCATGCTGAAGCCTTACGAGGATCGCGGCTACGCCAAGGGTCACGTCATCCCCACCTGCCTGCGTAACCACATGATGCTCCGCGAAATGCGCGAAGGTCGCGGCCCCATCTACATGGACACCAAGACCGCCCTGCTGACCACCTTCGAGACTCTGTCTCCCGAAGATCAGAAGCACCTCGAGTCCGAAGCCTGGGAAGACTTCCTCGACATGTGCGTCGGTCAGGCCAACCTCTGGGCCGCCACCAACTGCGCCCCCGAGGAGCGCGGCTCCGAGATCATGCCCACCGAGCCGTACCTGCTCGGTTCCCACTCCGGTTGCTGCGGCATCTGGGTTTCCGGTCCGGACGAGGACTGGGTCCCCGAGGACTACAAGATCAAAGCCGACAACGGCAAGATCTACAACCGCATGACCTCCGTGAACGGCCTGTTCACCTGTGCTGACGGTGTCGGTGCTTCCGGCCACAAGTTCTCCTCCGGCTCCCACGCCGAGGGACGTATCGTCGGTAAGCAGATGGTCCGTTGGGTCGTCGACCACAAGGACTTCAAGCCCGCGCTGAAGGAATCCCCCGCCGATCTGGCCAAGGAAATCTACCAGCCCTGGTACACCTACCAGGAAGGCAAGGCCATCTCCACCGACCCGGTCGTGAACCCGAACTACATCACCCCGCGTAACTTCATGATGCGCCTGATCAAGGCCACTGACGAGTACGGCGGCGGTGTGTCCACCCTGTACATGACCTCCAAGGCCCTGCTGAACACCGGCTTCTGGCTGCTCGGCATGCTGGAAGAGGACTCCAAGAAGCTGGCCGCCCGCGACCTGCACGAACTGATGCGCTGCTGGGAGCAGTTCCACCGCCTGTGGACCGTGCGCCTGCACATGCAGCACATCGAGTTCCGCGAAGAATCCCGCTACCCGGGCTTCTACTACCGCGGCGACTTCATGGGCCTGGACGACTCCAAGTGGAAGTGCTTCGTGAACTCCAAGTACGATCCCGCCACCGGCGAGACCTCTATCTTCAAGAAGCCCTACTACCAGATCATCCCCGACTAATCGGGACGGTCAACTCGGCTGCGGGCCCTCGGGCCCGCAGCCTTTTCTTCTGGCAGGGGAAGATGGTCTGAACCCGGTCTGGGACTTGTACGTCGTCCTTGCCTGGGTTTAGGCCATTTTCTTGAGTGGGCCTTCTAATGATCATCTAGGGAGGAATGAGAATGTCGAACAACAGTATTCTCGTAGTGGGCGGTGGATTCGCAGGGATCACCGCCGCCTTGGAGGCCGCTGAATTAGGCTACGAGGTCTTCATTGTGGAGAAGAACCCGTACCTTGGCGGACGAGTGGCGCAATTGAATCAGTATTTTCCTAAATTGTGTCCTCCCTCCTGCGGGCTTGAGATCCAGTTTCAGCGAATCAAAAAAAACCCTAAAGTCAAGTATTTTACTCTGTCCCAAGTGGACGCCGTCTCGGGTGGGCCCGGGAACTACAGCGTCAAGGTCACCAAGCAGCCGAGACACGTGAACTCGCGCTGCACCTGCTGCGGCGAATGCGCCAAAGCCGCAAGGACCGAAGTGGACAGCGAGTTCGACTTCGAAACCGGAAAACGCAAGGCCGCGTACACCACGCACCTGTTCGCCTTTCCGGCGCGCTACACCATCGATCCCACCACCTGCGACAAGATCGAATTGGAGCGCATCAAAGACGCCTGCCCCTACGACGCCATCGACCTGGATGAACAACCCAAGACCTTTGACCTGAACGTGGGCAGCATTGTCTGGGCCACGGGATGGAAGCCCTACCCCCTGGAAAAGCTCACCAACCTGGGCGCGGGAAAGGTCGCCAACGTCATTTCCAACATGCAGATGGAACGCCTGGCCTCTCCGTCCGGCCCCACCAACGGCCGGATCGTGCGCCCCAGCGACGGCGCCGAGCCCAAGCGCATCGCCTTTGTGCAGTGCGCCGGCTCCCGCGACGAGAACCACCTCAACTACTGTTCCTACATCTGCTGCATGGCCAGCCTGAAGCATGTCCGCTACCTGCGCGAGCGCTACCCCGAGGCCAAAATCGTCATCTACTACATCGACCTGCGTACCCCGGGACGCTACGACAAGTTCAAGGCGCTCACCGTGGATGATCCCAACCTTTCCCTGGTCAAGGGCAAGGTGGCGGCCGTGGCCGAGGACGCGGGCAAAAATCCGATCCTCACCGTGGAAAACGCAGTGACCGGCATCAAGAACGACGAACAGTTCGACCTCGTGGTGCTCGCCACCGGCATGCAGCCCAGTGCTGCCGGGGAAAAGCTGCCTGCCGGACTGCCCGTGGACGAGGAGGGCTTCATCATCGGCGGCGAAGACAAGGGCATTGTGGCCGCCGGCTGCGCCAAACTGCCTCTGGACGTCATGAAGACGGCCCAGAGCGGCACCAGCGCCGCCCTTAAAGCCATCCAAAACGTTGTCGGGAGGTAAAAAATGGCTGAGAAGCTTGGTGTATACATTTGCGGCGGTTGCGACATCGCCAAGAGTCTTGATGTGGAGGGGCTTGCCGAGTTCGTGAAAAACGGCAGGCACCAGTCCCTGTGCCCTGTGGTCAAGACCAACTCGGTGCTCTGCTCCCCGGAGGGCAAGGCCGAGATCGAGGCCGACATCGAGGCCGAAGGTCTGGACGGTGTGGTGGTCTGCGCCTGCTCCCCGCGGGTCAAATGGGACGTGTTCGAGTTCGGCGCCACCCAGGTCAACCGCGTGAACCTGCGCGAACAGTGTGTCTGGACCTTCTCGGATGACCCGGACAAGGAAAACCTGCTCGACTCCATGGCCAAAGACTATGTCAACATGGGCATTGTCTACCTGAACAAGAGCAGCGTTCCTGAGCCGGAAGTGGAAAAGTGCTCCGAGACCATCATGGTTCTTGGCGGCGGCTTTACCGGCCTGAATGCGGCTCTGGAAGTGGCCAAAGCCGGCAAGGACGTGGTCCTGGTGGAAAAGGAGGCGGAACTGGGCGGCAAGGCCCGGGACATGTACAAGTCCTTCCCCCTGACCTACCCCCACACTGCCCTGCAGGAAACCGGACTGGACAAGCTCGTGGCCGCCGTGAATTCCAACGACAAAATCACGGTCAAGACCTCGGCCACGCTGGAAAAACTCCACGGTGCCCCAGGACAGTACACCGCCCTTGTCAACGGCGAAGAGCTGAGCATTGGCGCGGTGATCCTGGCTACCGGATGGGAGCCCGGCAACTCCAAATACCTGGCCCCGTTGGGCTACGGCCAGTTCAAAAACGTGGTCACCACCTCGGAATTTGAAAAAATGGCCAAAAACGGCGGCATCAAACGCCCGTCCGATAGCAAGGCTCCCAAAAGTGTGGCCTTTATTCTGGATGTGGAAAAGTTCATGGCCGACGTGGACTACTCTCAGCGCGCCGTGTGCGAACCGCCTGAAGAACTGCCCTGCGATGAAAACAAGGACGGGGAAGAAGAGTGCGAAACCTTTGTCTACGAAGACAAGGAATCCGCTCGCCACCTGGCCTACAGCTCGGAAATCTCCAGCCTGGTGGCCCTGAAACAGGCCGCCTACGTGCGCGAAGACCCCGAAGCCATGGCCTATGTCTTCTACGACCATATGATGGTCCCGGGCGTGAACGAACGCTTCTACAAAGTCGCCCAGGACGACCCGGGCGTGATGCTCTCCAAGGCCCGCATCACAAGCATCAAGGAAGGCTCCGGCGGCTCCCTGGTCATCAGCGCCAAAAACACCCTGTTGGGTGAAAACGTTGAGATCCTGGCCGACATGGTGGTGCTGCCCACGGCCATCGTGCCTGTCACGGCCCACGAGCCCACCATGAACTTCGACTACCGCCAGGGTCCGGCTTTCCCGGATCTGGAACTGTTCGACGGGTTCGCCGACTCCAACTACATCTGCTTCCCGTATGAAACCCGCCGCACCGGCGTTTACGCCGCGGGTTGCGTTCGCCAGCCCATGCCCATGAACCTGGCCCAGGACGACGCCGCTGGTGCCGCCCTCAAAGCCATTCAGTGCGTGGTCAGCGCGGACCACGGCGTGGCCGTGCACCCGCGCAGCGGCGACCGCTCCTACCCGGTGTTCAACTTCGTGCGCTGCACCCAGTGCAAGCGCTGCACCGAGGAATGCCCGTTCGGCGCCCTGGACGCCGACGAAAAGGGCACCCCGATGCCCAACCCCACCCGCTGCCGCCGCTGCGGTACCTGCATGGGTGCCTGCCCCGAGCGCGTCATCGGTTTTG
This sequence comes from Desulfovibrio sp., assembly GCA_028708865.1. Taxonomy (GTDB): domain Bacteria; phylum Desulfobacterota; class Desulfovibrionia; order Desulfovibrionales; family Desulfovibrionaceae; genus Paucidesulfovibrio. Next base: position 16,075 of record JAQVYA010000019.1, read on the forward strand.
ACGACTACAACATCGACCAGATGGGATCCGCCATCAAGCAAGTCCAGGTTCCCGACAACATGGACGAAGGCGGACCGCGGGTCATTATCCTGGCCTGCGAGAACGACGCCTACCCCGCTCTGGACATGGCCGCCTTCCGCGGACATTCCTGGAGCCCGTATGTTCGCGTGCTGCCGGTGCGCTGCCTCGGCTCCGTGAACGCCATCTGGGTCGCCGACGCCATGAGTAAGGGCGTTGACGGCGTCATGCTCCTTGGCTGCAAATATGGTGACGATTATCAGTGCCACTTCATGAAGGGTTCCGAACTCTGCAACCGCAGAAAGGAAAACATCGCCGAGTCGCTCAACCGTTTGGGTGTCGAGCCCGAGCGCGTGGAGCAATATGAAGTTGCCATCGACGAGTACGACAAGGTCCCCGGAATGATCGAAGACTTTATGACCAACGTCGTCGCCAAGTTTGGCCCCAACCCCTTCAAGGGCTACTAGGAGGTATTGGACCATGTCGAACCCCGTCAAGGTTCAGCCGGACCTTAAATTTGTACAGGAACTGCAAGCTGTTGGGGGCGAGTCCCTCAAGAAGTGCTATCAGTGCGCCACCTGCTCGGTGGTCTGCCCGCTCTCACCCCAGGATGACCCGTATCCGAGAAAGGAGATGGTCTGGGCGCAGTGGGGCCTGAAGGACCGGCTTGTCAACGATATCGATATCTGGCTCTGCCACAACTGCGGCACCTGCTCCGACCTGTGCCCCCGTGGTGCCAAGCCCGGTGACCTGCTCGGCGCGCTGCGCAACATGGCGTATCGCAACCTGGCAGCCCCCAAAGCCATTGGCAAGTGGATGAGCTCCTCCAAATACCTGCCCCTGCTGGTGGCCATTCCGGCCGTGCTCTGGCTGGTCATCTGGGTCATCCGCGCCGCTCAGCTCGGCACCGCGTTCCCGCTGTTCGAGGCCGACGGCCACAGCTGGAAAATCGCCGAACAAGGCGCCGTGGTCTTTGGCGGCCTGTTCCCCGGCGACTTCACCATCGACCCCATCTTCGTGCTGACCTTCTTCACCATGATCGGCATCTTTGTGGCGGCCGTGCGTAAGCTGCTGGCCTCCTTTGCCGACCTGCCCCAGGTCTACGTGCTCGGGCAGAAGGAACGGCCCGGCATGCTGGCGGCGTTCATCGACACCATCAAGTACGAGGTGCTGCGCAACAGCCAGATCGAAGAGTGCGGCGATGATCCCAAGGATGCCCAGCGCTTCAAAGGCCACCTGCTGATCATGTACTCCTTCATCGCACTGATGATCGTCACCGGCATCGTATTCGTCGCCCACTGGGGCGGCTACCTCCTGATGTGGCTCGGTGCGCCGGAAGGATTGATCGACTTCGTCATGCTCACGGGACACACCCCCATGAGCTTGGTCAACCCGGTCAAACTGCTGGCCAACCTCGGCTTCTTTGCCGGTATTCTGGGCCTGATCTGGCTCACCGGACGCCGCATGAGCCTGGACAAAGCCAAGCAAGGCTCCTCCTGGTACGACTGGTACCTGCTGACCATCATCTGGGTCATCTTCCTGTCCGGCTTCGGCGCGCAGGTCTTCCGCCTCATGGGCCAGCAGTTCATCGCCTACCCCACGTATTATGTGCACCTCGTGGCGGTGTGGATGCTCTTCGCGTACCTGCCCTGGTCCAAGCTCGGTCACCTCGTGTACCGCACGGCGGCCCTGGCCTACGCCAAGAAAATCGGCAGAATCCCCATGGGTCCGCGCAATAAATAGCGCGCCCGGGCGAACAGAAAACAAGGCAACAACGTTTCTACCTTTTTGAGGAGGCATACGATGTCCGACGTGAAGGAAACCCCCGAGGTCCAGGAAGTGCAGGAAAAGGTGTTCCCCATCAGCACGTTCGTCACCGCCCTGCGCGGCGCCGACCAAGTGGACGCGGAACTGCTCGAGTTCCTGTCCTTTGTGACCCAAACCGATGTGAACGCTGACCTGGCCCCCGTGGCCGCAGGTCTGTCCAAGGGCTACATCTACGAGGTGGAACCGGGCCTGACCAAACAGGCTGAGGGCGAGCTCTCCGGCCTGGGCAACAAGGTCAAACTCGCACCGCTGGCCGGTAGCGAACTTTCCCAGGCCCAGGCTGCCCTGAGCAAGCTTCTGGAGCTTCAAAAGGAAAACGAGGCCCTTAAGGCCGAAGTGGAAAAGCTGAACGGCGAAAAGTCCGACCTGGACGCCAAGGTCAAGTCCCTTGCCGCCAAGGTCAAAGTCGTGGACGACGCCAATAAAGCCGGTGAATCCAAGATCGCCCTCTCTTCCAAGAAGATTGACGATATGGTTAAGAAGCTCAACGCGCTCATGGAAGAAGTGGATAAGGTCAAGCAGCAGGGTGTCGTGGTTGCCGGTGCTGCCGGTGATGGCGCCGCTGCCGGCGCTGCCGGCGGAGATGATGCTCCGGCCACCGGCGGCGAGCCCGAAGCCGATTTCGGTTTCGGCTCCAACCCGTTTGCCGACGCCGACTGGTAAGCCCTTCTCCTCCCAGGATCATAGATGGTACTCTGGCTCCCGCTTCGGCGGGAGCCTTTTTTTTGCCTCCGGCGGCCAAAGGGCCCTCGGCCCCTTGGAACCCCATTTACCGGACGCGCTTTCACGCGCCCGGGGACATGCTTCCGAGATTTCTCCTGAAAAAGTTAGCTTCAATATTGGTCGGAAATCCCGAGCGGCGTGAGCCGCGAGCAATAAAAGTCTTTGGAAAGGGGGGCCGGGGGAAGAACCTTTCTTCAGAAAGGTTTGCCCCCGGAAAATTACGCAACAGGCCTAACGGTCATCATGACTCAGGCGGCAAATCCAACGCGCCACCAGCGGCCCGAGCAATATTACGGCAAACAGGCGCAGCGTTTGCACAGTCAGAACAAACGACACGTCACAACCGCTTCCAAGGGCTATGGCTGCCACCGTATCCAACCCGCCAGGGCTGGTAGCCAGAAAAGCGCTTAAAACGTCCACATCAAGCCAGACGACCAAAATCCAGGCTGCTCCGCAACACAGAACGATCAACAGGACCGTGGCCAGCAGCATCTGGGGTACGGCCCCCAGCGCATACCGCACCAACCCCGCTGTGAACCGTAACCCCACGTACCATCCGAGGGCAGCGTATGCGATGCCCACAAGCCAGAACGGAAGCGTGATCTGGATTATCCCCGTGGAATTGAGAACAGCCCCGACGACCATGGGCAACAACATGGCCCCGGCAGGCAATGGCAATCGGCGCGCAAGCAGCATGCCGCCAAGAATCAAAAGCAAGGTTTGGCTAAGTGGAATTAACGGAGCCTCCAGACCCAAGGTCCATGCGGCTCGGCCCGGCAATTCCGCCGCATGTCCGAGAAGGAACCGAGATATGAGCGAAGCGCTGAGCACGACCACGAACAGCCGCAGGTACTGCATAAAGGCCACCATTCGAACGTCCGCACCATACGCATGGGCCAGCGCAGTCATGGCAGCGGCTCCTCCCGGTGTGGAACCCCAGGCCGCGGTACTGCCGGGAAGCACGCGCAAACGCATCAAAAGCAGCCCCACAATCCCGCCGGAAGCGATGATTACAGCAATTGCCGCCAAAATCGCAGGCCAATGGCGCGCCAGCGTCTCAAAAACAGAAGGGGATAGCGCCCGGGCCACCATGCAGCCAATAACGGCCTGAGCCAAGGAAAACGACCAGCCCGAAAGACGCAGAGGCACCTCCCGGAGCGCAAAGCCCACTCCGGCTAGCATGGGCCCAAGAAGTAACGCCGCAGGAATAGATGCCCAATGCAACCCCAAAGACAGCAGCACCGACAACACCCCCAAGGCCACCCAACGAACCCCAGACCGAATCCAACCAGCCATGAATTTCCTCAATATAAAAGAAAAGTTAAAATTTTTTTTATTCTCACTTTGCAGGGCAAGCTTGCCGGGCCCCCTTTCCAAAGACTTGTATCGCTCGCGACTCACGCCGCTCGGAATTTCCGACCAATATTGAGGCTAATTTTTTCAGGAGAAATCTCGGAAGCATGTCCCCGGGCGCGCAAAAGCGCGGCCGGTAAATGGGGTTCCAAGGGGCCGAGGGCCCTTTGGCCGCCGGAGGCATTCTTTCATAAATCGCTATTTCTACTTGCTCTCCGGGGGAAAACCTTTCTGAAGAAAGGTTCTTCCCCCGGGCCCCCTTTCCAAAGACTTGTATCGCTCGCGGCTCACGCCGCTCGGAATTTCCGACCAATATTGAGGCTAACTTTTTCAGGAGAAATCTCGGAAGCATGTCCCCGGACGCGCGAAAGCGCGGCCGGTAAATGGGGTTCCAAGGGGCCGAGGGCCCTTTGGCCGCCGGAGGCATTCTTTCATAAATCGCTATTTCTACTTGCTCTCCGGGGGAAAACCTTTCTGAAGAAAGGTTCTTCCCCCGGGCCCCCTTTCCATAGACTTGTATCGCTCGCGGCTCACGCCGCTCGGAATTTCCGACCAATATTGAGGCTAACTTTTTCAGGAGAAATCTTGGAAGCATGTCCCCGGGCGCGCAAAAGCGCGGCCGGTAAATGGGGTTCCAAGGGGCCGAGGGCCCTTTGGCCGCCGGAGGCAAAAAACAAAATCAAGCGAGGTCTAAATCAGACGGTCTGGTCTACATCCACAAAACGGCAGGAAAGGGGATTGCCGGGCTGTACGGTGATGATGGCCAGGGAGCCTTCGGCCAGGGAGCCGGGATTACAAAGCATGGGGCCGAATTCATTGGACCAGAACCGCTTGTGCGTATGCCCGAAGCAAACGAGGTCGCACTCCTCGCCAAAGGCCTGGGCCACCCGGGCGGGTACGCCGGCCCGACTGCCCCAGCCGTGGGCCATGCCGATCCGCAGCCCGAACAGATCGATCCGCAACATGGGATGCAGCTCGTTGGCCAGGTTGGGGTCCCAGTCACAATTACCGAGCACAGCGTGAAACTCGGGATGCCGCAGCAGTTCGTGGTACGTGGAAGGGCCCGTGATATCCCCGCAGTGCAACAGGGCATCCGCCGGTTCGAGCAGGGTTTCGTACACACGCAAGAACCAGCCCGGAGGCTGGTTCATGTGCGTATCGGATATGACAGCGATGGTTTTTGATTTGCTCACGGCTATTGGGAAACCTTCTTTTCTCTGTATCGCAGGTAGGCGCTCTTAAAGGTCACGTAGGGGTCGATGGCGCCTTCCTTGATGTCCTCGTACTCTCCGAGCCGCAGGGACACGAAGTTGATCTTTTCGTAGCTCTTGGCGGCCAGGGACCAGTACCAGGGGTTCAGGTAGGTGGTGGGGGTCAGGAAATGATCGCCCACGTATCCCACGGTATCGCGCGCAGAGCTGGGGCCGATCACAGGCCAGACCAAGTAGGGTCCATTGCCTATGCCCCAGGCTCCGAGGGTCTGTCCCAAATCTTCGTCGCCCGGGGGAGTGGGCCGCACGGGTCCCATGTCCGAGGCAACGTCCGCCAGGCCACCCAGTCCAAAGGCGGTATTGGCGATAAATTTCGAAGTTTCCATACCGGCGGATTCAAACTTGCCTTGCAGCAGGCTGTTCACGAACCGGACAGGGAACATCAGGTTGGTGAAAAAGTTTTCGACCCACTGGCGCGGACGCTCGGGCACCACATAGGAATAGCCCTGAGAAACAGGCTTCAGCAGGTAGAAGTAGAGATTGTCGTTGACTTGAAACCAAAACCGGTTCCAGCCCTCGAACGGGTCCGGGGTACGCTCCACGATATCGCCCTCCTGGGACGGGGTATTTCCGTGGGCGTCAAAGGCTTCCTCAAACTCACCACCGGCATCGTACTCCCACTGGGCCACTTCCAGAGGGTGCTCCTGGTCCCCGGCAGCGGCAGGGGCAACACAGAGCAGCGCGGCAAAGGCCAGCAGCGTGAGCGTGGTAAAGAGGGATCGTTTCATGGTCTTCATCCTTTTGGGTGGATGCCCGGGCATGCGCTCCGGTGTTTTATTCCCCGGCTGCCCCGGCCTCGGCCCCGGCAGCTTCGTCACGTTTTTCGTCAATGGCCCGGATTTTCTCCTGCAACAAGGCAATGAGGTCGTCGGGGCTCTGGTTTACGAGCACATTTTTGAACTCGTCCTGGTAAATGCCCAGCAGGGTCAGGCCTTCTCCGATGACGTCATAGGCCCACCACTGCCCGTCGCGTTCAATGAGCCGGAAATTCACTTCAAGCGGCTCTTCCGTGAGCTGGAAGCTGGTGTAGACCATGGCCTTGTTGCCTTTGATCTGTTCATCGACGAAGCGGATGGAGCTTTTGTCGAACGCAGCCAGCTCATGCAGATATTCGGTATTCAGCTTGCGCAAGTATGTTTTTTCCAGGAGCTGGGTAAACACACCGGTCAACTCGTCGCGCTGGCGGTCCGTGAATCCGAGCCACGGCCGCCCTACAGCACGCTTGGTCAGCTCCCCGAAGTCAAAGAACTTATGGACTGTTGTACGCAGTACTTCAAGCTGATTTTCCGATATACCATCTTTAGTGTCATATCGTGGATCCTGCAGGATGGCAAGAAGCTCATCCAGCGCGGTCTGCAACGTTTGGGTGGGTGTCTTTGCCGAGGCTTCGGCCTGAACAGCTCCGGCGGCAAGTCCCAGCGCCAGCAGCATGATTCCAATGGTGATGATGCGTTTCACGTCCTGTTCTCCCTCTTGATCCGGTGTGCCGTGGGCAGTCTCGTTCCGGCTCGGGCGGCAAAGCCCGCCGAACGCTCCGCAAGCTTATGGTTTCGTCAGTTGGTCTCCCCGTCCGACATGGCGAATTTGCTGATCAAATCTTCCAGATCAATGGCCGGGTTGGTATCGTAAATCACGTCGCCGTCCTGCAATGTTTCCATGCCCAGCCCCAAAGCGATGTCCACGAACTTGTCGCCGATGAGTCCGCTGGTCTTGATGGAGGCCACGGCCTCGTCGTCCAGCTGGTAGTCACGCTTGACGGCCATGGTCACCACGGCCACGGGCACGCCATTGGTTTCCTTGCCTTCCAAGTCCAGTTCGATTTTCTCCACAAAGCCCACTTCCACACCATACATGGACACCGGGGCGTTGACCTTCAGTCCCGTGATCTTGGTGAACACGGCCCCGACATTGTAGTATTCGTCGGAAAACAACTTGACGTTGCCGAGCTTGACGCTCATGTAGGCGATGCAGAGCAGACCCACGAAGACGAACACGCCCACCGCGGTTTCCTTGGAGTATTTCTTCACACTGGCCATGAAACCAATCCTTTTCCTTGTCGGTCCGCCCGGTGAACGCGGCTTTGAACCTGTTCACCAACGTTATGTACACCGTTCACAGCAATCTGAAAAGTAACATGCCCCGTTTTCCGGCCTTCCGGACCAGCGGAGCTATTCCTGGACCTGCTCCCACAATTCGGAGCAGTCCATCTTGAGCAGCGACGGATCCAGCCGGGACGTGCTCAGACGCGGCGCAGTGCGCTCCTGGGCAAGGCGATCCAGGAAACGGCGCAGATAGTCGTCGCGGGTGGCTTCCAGTTCATCCCGGGAGCCGTCGAACAGCACCCGTCCCTCTCCCAGCACCACCACATGGTCGGCAATGGTGCGCATGCTGGCCAGATCGTGGCTCACCACCACCACGGTGATGTCGAACCGCTCCTTGAGCTCCAACAAAAGCTGATCCAATTCCGCAGAATTGATGGGGTCCAGGCCTGAGGTGGGCTCGTCGCAAAATAAAACGGCCGGGTCCATGACCATGGCCCGGGCCAGACCGGCCCGCTTGCGCATGCCGCCGGAAAGCTGGTTCGGGTAGAGGTGGGCGAATTTCTCCAGTCCCACCAGGGCCAGTTTGGAAACGGCCAGTTCATAGGCCTCCCGGGGCTTGAGCCGGGTGTGCTCCCGCAGGGGGAGCGCCACGTTGTCCCCCAGGGTCAAGGAGCCGAGCAGCGCCCCGTCCTGAAACAGCAGCCCGAGCCGAAGCTTGAGACAGGCCCACTGCCGGCGGGTCAGCTCCATGATATTGTGCGGCCCGATGTGAATGGCCCCGGACAGGGGGTCATGCAGGCGCAGGATATGCTTGATGAGGGTGGACTTACCGCAGCCCGAGCCGCCCAGGATCACGGTAATCTTGCCACCGGGCAGGGTCACGTTCACATCGCTGACCACGGGCGTTCCGCCGTATCCCACGGCCAGGTTGGTCAGGCGAATGTCATGTCGTTTTCCGGGCATAGGCGATTCCAGTTACCAGAGGAGCGAGGTCAACACATAGTCGGACATGAGGATCAACACGCAGCTCATGACCACGGCATGGGTGGTGGCCTGGCTCACGCCTTCGGGTCCCACGGCGTCGCGCCGCAAATGGGTGAAATATCCCTGGTAGCAGCTCACGGTGCAGACCACCACGCCAAAGACCAGGGCCTTGAGAAATCCGCCGGAGATATCGTCCCACTCCAGGGACTGCTGCACGCGGTAGAAATAGACGCCTTCGTTGGCTCCAAGCAGCAGTACGCCCGTAAGCCAGCCGCCGAACAGGGCGATGAGGTTGAAAAGGCTCGTAAGGATGGGAAAGCTGATGATGGAGGCCGCCATCTTGGGGCTCACCAGGTAGCTCATGGGGTTGATGCCCATGATCTCCAGAGCGTCGATCTGTTCGGAAATGCGCATGACCCCGATTTCCGCGGTCATGGCTGATCCGGCCCGGCCCGTCACCATAATGGCCGTCAACACGGGGGCCAGCTCACGCACCATGGACAGGGCCACGCCCGTGCCCAAAAAGCCGTCCGCCCCAAAAAGAGACAGGGCGAAGTACAGCTGCATTCCCATGACCATGCCCGTGAACAGGCCGATCAGGGCGATGACGGTAACGGATTTAACGCCGATGAAATAAATTTGCCGGATAATCTTGGGAAACTGGCCCCAGGAAGAAAAGATCAGGCGCATAGCATGCAGGCAGAACAAGAACATGGCGCCCATTTCGCTGAACAGCCTAAGGGACTTGCTCCCCAGCAATGTCAGCGGCGTCAGCGCATTGGCCGATTCGGCGGCGTCGGTGTGTTGGTTCATGTCCTACCTCCCCCCACAGCCCATTGCGGGCACCTGCCGTGCCTGGGGCGGTGCCCGGGAAAATCGTCAAGAAAGCTGAAGTGGTCTTTTGTATCAAAGCCTTGTCTACATGAGCCTTTGGCAAACGGCAAGGGTCGTGAACGGACAAAGAAAAGGTTGGGTGGATTCCCACGGCTCTGGGGGAATCCCCTACAAAGGCACTTCCCGGCCGAAGGAGGATCTCCACGGTTCATTCTTTGTCGCGATTTTTGGTGCCCCACCATTCCCGGTCCGGCCCCAAAAACCACCATTCCTTGTGATCGGTGCGTACCAATGTTTCGGCCAGTTCGCGGCCCTCGGAGGTGCGCAGCCGGTCCAGAGCCGGAGGCAGCCAGTCCCCGGCGTATTTATTGCCGAGATCCAGCTCCTCCTTCAGATTGGCAATAAAGTCGATCTGGTCCGCATCCTGGGCCAGTCGGGCTTCCAGGGTTTCCGCGGCCTCCAGCTCCTGCCAGAGGGGCAGCACGTCCTCTTCCAGCCCCGTGCCGCCCAGGGAGTGGGCCAGGGCCTCGCCGGCCCGGGTACGGTTGTAGAGCTTGTTCACGTAGTTAAAATCCCCGGTGCGGGCCTCGTGCAGGTCGTGAAACAGGCACATGACGGCCACATGCCCGGCATCCGCTCCGGCGCGGCGGGCCAGAATCCAGCCGATCATGGCGGTGCGGAAGCTGTGCTCGGCCACGTTCTCCTGGCCGGTCCCCAAAAATTGGTAGCCGCTACGCGGGGTACGCCGCAGCATTCCCGCCTCAAAGATCAAATCCGCCAGCCGTGTGAGCTGGCTGCGGCCGTTCAGGTTCTTTACAGGAATATCAGACATGATGCCTCGTTAAAAAAAGGATTTCCGGCCGCACCACCAAGGCAGCGCGACCGGCCCGATTCGGGAAAAACATGCTGGCAACGCCGCGGCCACGTTCAGCGCGCAGAGCCCTCAGCTGCGGTAATCCGCGTTAATGGACACATATTCGCGGGTCAGATCCGAGGCGAGCACTTCGCACTGGCCCGGGCCCTGGCCCAGAGAGATGACGATGGGCACTTCCGGGGCCTGCATGACCGGCTTCAGCAAAGCATCCATATCTCCCGGTTCGGGACGGCCCTGGGCAAAAACCAGCACCTCCCCGAAGTGCAACGTCAAATCCTGCGGCGCAAACGTGGCGCCGCTGCGCCCAGCCGCACAGACCACCCGCCCCCAGTTGGCGTCCTGCCCGAACAGGGCGGTCTTGACCAAGGGCGAAGTGCCCACGGCCCGGGCCACAAGTTGGGCATCCGCATCATTGGCCGCACCGGAAACCCGGATGCGTGCCACCTTGGTGCCGCCCTCGGCGTCCTGAACCAAAAGATACGACAGTTCCAGCAACACCTCGCGCACGGCCTGGGCCAACATCTCCCGGTCCGCCCGGGTCTGGACCTCCACCCCGGACGCGCCGTTGGCCAGGGCCAGGGCCGTATCGTTGGTGCTGGTATCGCCGTCCACAATGATGTTATTGAACGAGCGGTCCGCTTCAACGCGCAGCAAGTCCTGCCACCAGGCCGCATCCACCCTGGCGTCGCAAACCAAAAAAGCCAGCATGGTGGCCATGTTCGGTCCGATCATGCCGGCCCCCTTGGCCATGCCCAACAGCCGAACTTCGCCGCCGGGAAAAGATACCGCCCTGCTGGCCAGCTTGGGTTTCGTGTCCGTGGTCATCATGGCCCGGGCCACGTCTTCCGGCCCGGCCTGGCCCAAGGAGCGCCCCAGCTCCGGCAGGGCGTTGCGCCAAAGCTCCAAACGCAGACGTGGACCGATCACGCCCGTGGACGCGGGCAGCACCGAGGATGCCGGAACTCCGGCCAGATCCCCCACCAGATTCCGCACGGTCTCGCAATCTTCCAGGCCCTGCTCGCCGGTGCAGGCGTTGGCTTGTCCCGAGTTGACCACCACGGCCCGGACCTCGGGTGAGGCCTCTAGGGAACGTCGACAGGCCAGCACAGGAGCGGCCTGAAACAAATTGGTGGTGAACACTCCGGCGCACACGGCCGGGGTCCGGCTCACGATCAGGCCGAGATCGGGGCGGCCTGCCTTCTTGAATCCCGCGGCGGCCGCGCCGTACGCGTAGCCCTGGGGCAAATGGTGCATGGTCTGGTTCCTCCGGAAAAGATGAAATCAACGAAAACGGTCTTACCCCTTTCCGCTTTGGTTTTCAAAACACAAATACGCCCCGGGAAAGGCCGTCCTGGCCTGGACCAGGGCTAATATTTTGGCGACGGGCGCACCAAACAACAGCGGCGGCCTGGGCCGCCGCTGTACACTGGCTCAGATCGAACCTCCAGACCGGGTTCAAACCATGTATTTCAGTTCGTATCCGCAGGTGGGATAGGCCCAGACCGTGGAACGCACCTGCGAAAGAGGCACCTGGTTGCGGATGACCAAGGCAAAGAGGTTGATCATTTCCTCGGCGTTATGCCCGAAGATATGCGCCCCCAAAACGCGGTCCGCCTTTTCGTCCACAAAGACCCGGCTCTTGCCGTAGGACTCGCCCAGCCGCTTCCAGGCAAAAACCTGGGAGAGATCGCGGTACATGACCTTGTAGTCCGCGCCCCGGTCCTGAAGCTGGCTCTCCAGCTCGCCGCACGCGGCCAGGGGCGGCACCGTAAAGCAGACGTAAGGCACCCCGGCATATTCCGCCCGGGAATGGTTGCCATGCAGGATATTATCGGCCGCAGCCGCAGATTCGATGGTGGCCGTAGGGGTCAGAGCAAAGGGCGTGTTCGCGGCGTCGCCCGTGCAATAAACCCGGGGGTTGGATACGGACTGAAAGAATTCGTTCACCTCCACCCCGCGCGGCCCATGCGCCACATCCGCCTTGTCCAGGTCCAGGGGGGCGAGGTCGGGCACGCGCCCGGCCACGTTGAACACGGCGTCCGCCTCCACGCTCTGGCCCTTGCCAAAGAGCACGCGCAGCCGCTCCCCGTCGGGCTCGACAGCCTGGGTCGGCGCGTTGAGCCGCACATCCACTCCGGCATGCCGCGTGGCCTGCACCACCTCCTCCACCAGCACGGGGTCAAACCGCTTCAGCGGTGTGCTGCGGCAGAGCATGGTGACGGCGGCCCCGGCCCGGGCCGCGATGTGCGCAAATTCAAAGGCCACAAATCCCCCGCCGATGAGCACCATGCGCCGGGGGAGCCGCTCCAGATTCAAAAAATCGTCGCTAATGAGCAGGTGCTCGGCCCCGGGGATATCCAGCTGGCGGGGAGTCATGCCCGGACCCAGGAAGATATGCTCGGCCTGGAGCTGAACTTCGCCCTCCGGCGATTGCACCGCCACGGCGTCCGGTCCGATGAAGCGGGCCAGCCCGTGGAGCGTGGCGGCGCCCTGCTCGCGATAATGATTTTCCGCGGCCTCGGGCACGGGATCCACGAAAAGCTGCTTGAAAATCTGCAATTCGTTCCAATCCACGTGCAAATCGCCCACCACGCCGCGGGTGCGCATATTCCGGGCCGAAGCCACGGTCTCCGCGCCGGAGAGCAGCAATTTCTTGGGATTGCAGCCACGAAGCGGGCAGAC
>JAQVYA010000153.1 GCA_028708865.1 Desulfovibrio sp.
CAGCGTCGACGCTGGACACTGGTCACCAGCTCCACCGATGGATACTCGTTAGCACTATGTCTGGTCATACCTCCAGTCCTACCTCCTAAGTAGGCCGAGGTGTCCGGTCGAAATGGGGGCTACTTCAATACTCTTTGAGCTTCCGAATCGTATCCTTGAAACACTGGTGACGGAAAATATGTTTTCTTGATTATCACACTCAAGAAATCATCGGCGGAAAGAGAGTCATCTGCATCCGAGGCTAAATCCCGACAGATATCAGTACACGTCAGCCTCCCATCCACTTTAGCAGCAAGTAGTGAACATTTAAAAACACGACTATAGTTTCGCCAAACGCTATAATCCGCAGGGCTAAACGGCTGCCCAGTTGCATCGGACAATGGGGTACGGAGAGGGTCTGGCTGCTCTTGAGGGTTCACACCCTCTATACGGATCAGAGCTTTTGCTATCTTCTTAAGTGTCGAAAATTCAAAATACTTTAGCCGACCTTGATCCCATCTCCATGCCATTGTGACTAGTCCTCCTAAGATTATGAAGCATACTAGTCACCGTTCTTTTTTCTCGTCAAGATTATGGAGGTAAACAAAAAGGTAGAAGTTCGCTATCCAACCATAATTAATAATGTTTTAACAAACCATAATATATCCAATCAGTTGGCATCTTCGGTTGGCAGCAAAAGAACAAGGGGTTAACTCAAAACATGAGCTAACCCCTTGACCTTTAAAAAGAATGGTGCCCCCTGCGCGATTCGAACACGCGGCACCTGGATTAGGAATCCAGCGCTCTATCCACCTGAGCTAAGGGGGCAACCTACTTGGCGTAGTATTTAAACCGTTTACAACCCCATTGCAAGTATCGGAACTACGGGAAGAATGAGTAGTTTTCGTACATTTTCCGCGCACAGGATTAGGAATCATGAGTTTGCATGTTTTGACCGTGAATCCCGGGTCCACGTCCACCAAAGTGGCTTTGTTTCGCGACGCAGAAGCCGTCATGGAGCTGGAGGTGCGGCACGATAAAACCGAGGTGGAATCGTATCCTCACATTATGGATCAATTGCCGTTGCGCCGGGATACGGTGCGGTCTGCATTGCATGAGGCTGCTGCTCGCGGCGGGATCCCCCGCCTGGACGCCGTGGTAGGGCGGGGCGGTTTGCTGCGGCCGGTCCCGGGCGGCGTGTATTCGGTGAACGAGGCCATGCTTAATGACCTTTGCCAGGCTCGCTTCGGCGAACATGCCAGCAATCTCGGGGCTGTTTTGGCCAGGGAATATTCTCTTCGCGACAATGCCCTGGCCCTGGTGGTGGACCCGGTGGTCACGGATGAAATGCGTGTGGTTGCCCGGATCACGGGATTACCTTCGGTGCAGCGGCGCAGTGTTTTCCACGCCCTGAGCCAGCGCGGCGCGGCGCGGCGTGTGGCTGCGGACCTGGGACTAGTTTATGAGGAGAGCCGATTTCTCGTGGCTCATATGGGTGGTGGGATTTCCATTGGAGCCCATGACCGGGGCCGGGTGGTGGATGTGATCAACGCCCTTGACGGGGAAGGCCCCTTTAGTCCTGAGCGGGTGGGCAGCCTGCCGTTGATTACGGCATTGGGGTTGGTGCTGCGCGAGAAGCATAGTGTGCAGGAGTTGCAGCGGCTGGCCCTGACCAGCGGCGGGCTTTGGGCGCATATGGGCACCAATGACCTGCGTCATGTCCTGGAACGAAAGGATGAGGGGGATGAACAGGCAGCCCTGGTATTCGAGGCATTGGCCTACAATATTGCCAAACACATAGCGTCGCTGGCTCCGGCGTTGTTGTATGAATCTGAAGCCCGGATACAGGCGGTTGTGCTGACCGGTGGACTTTCTCGCAGCAATCGGCTGGTGGAGGCCCTCCGGGAACGGCTGGAGTATCTCGGGCCCGTGGTAGCCCTGGAAACGGATGAAATGCGGGTTATGGCCGAGGGGGCGTGGCGGGTGCTGCGCCATGAGGAGCAGCCGTTGGAATATACTTCGTAAGATATGGGCCGATTCGGGACTGGCTTGCCGTCCGCTCCGATGGTATTCTCAATCCGCAAAGTACTGCAAGTACGTCAACCCGGGTCCAAGCAATGCAACATCGCGCCTGTGCAGATTTTTTTGTAAACGACGTCGTCTTAGGATCCATTCCGGATACCGCGCGGCTTGCGCGTTATCGACGGAACCCTTCCAAGGGTCCTGGCATTTTGTTTTTCAGCGGGGGAACCGCATTGCGGGACGTATGCCCCTGCCTGACGACCTACACCCATAATTCGGTTCATATCATCACACCATTTGATTCCGGGGGAAGCTCCGCGGAGCTGCGCAAGGCATTTGCCATGCCGGCGGTGGGGGATATTCGCAATCGGCTGATGGCGTTGGCGGATACGGGGATTCAGTGGAATCATGATGTTTTTCAGCTTTTTGCACATCGTTTCCCCCAGGAGAAATGGTCTTCGCAACTTGTGGAGGAACTGTGCGAGCTGGCCCGCGGGGTACATCCCCTGATGGCGGGTATTCCCGAGCCTGTACGGGAAACCATACGCAATCATTTTCAGTATTTTTTAGAGTGCATGCCCGACTCTTTCGATCTCCGGGGAGCCAGTCTTGGAAACTTGGTGCTTGCCGGTGGGTATTTGGCGAACCGTCGCCGACTTGCTCCGGTCATTGGACTGTATTCCAGGTTGGTGCATGCTTTGGGTACAGTTTTGCCCGTGGTGAACGGGGATTATCATCTGGCCGCCGAGTTGGCTGACGGACGTATTGTCGTGGGGCAACACCGCATCACAGGCAAGGAAAGCGCTCCACTTTCAAGCCCGGTGCAAAATATCTGGACCGTGGCCGGTCTTCTAAACGCTGATCCTGTGGAGTCGGAAATTCCTGCCCGCGTGGCCGAGCAGATTGGACGGGCAGATTTGATTTGTTACCCGGTAGGCAGTTTTTATTCCAGCCTGGGGGCCAATCTGCTGGTCAGGGGAGTGGGACGAGCTGTGGCTGCACAAGCCTGCCCAAAGGTCTACGTCCCGAATCCGATACCCGACCCGGAGTGCCCGGGCTTGAGCGTGGCGGATTTGACGCAACGCTTGCTGCATCTGCTGCGGCGGGACGCGGGAGAGGATTGCCCGGCCGAAGCGCTTCTAAACGTTATTTTGGTTGATTCGGTCAATGGGCGTTATCCCCATGGACTGGATTTGAATCAAATACGGGAGTTGGGAGTGTCAGTGCTGGACTGTACATTGCTTGTTTCGGATGGTTCGGGACGCTTGGACCCGGAGGCATTTACCGCGACGTTGCTGTCGCTCGCCTAACTGCAATGGAGTAAGGTGGTAAGCATGAAAGATCGCAAAATATCAGTCAAGCAAGGAATGGCGTACCCGGATGCGTTAAACTATCTGGAAGCTTTGGTGAACAGCTTTCGAAAAGGGCGCATCGTGGTGCAGAAGGGAGAGGATTTTCTGAACATGACGCCATCTGAGATGGTGGACATCAAGATTTCCGCCAAACAAAAAAGAGGGCGGGAGGAAATTTCTCTGGAGCTTTCCTGGAATGCTGCGGCAAAACAGGCCGATCCCATTACCATTTCCAGTACCGTGCCGGATTCGGTGACAGGGGAAGTGGACGTGGATCCGGCCATGCCGCCCGCCACGACCGGAAATACAAGTCCTGTTGTTCGTGAGGAGGCCAAGAGCCCAGCCCCGGTACAAGACAAGCGCTTGCGCAAAGCCGAGGAATAAGCAGCCTTGGATAGCCTTGTTGGCCTGGATTGCCTGAAGTGGGGAATCCAGGCTATTTTTGATTCTGATTTCGGAGGGATGCCCGTTGGAGGTGTCTTGGCTGGAACAGTAAAGTGTGACATGCTCACCCCGCTATGAAAATTTTACTTGTTTATCCCTTTTTTCAGCAGGATCGGGCTGAAGAGGAAAACGTGGCGGCCCTGCCCATCGGCCTTTACTACATTGCGGCCTCGCTTCTTGAGGCCGGGCACCAAGTGACCGTGGCCAACTGGCATGCACTGCGGGATAAGCCCGAGGTAATGGAGTCGGAATTACGGGATATGGCACCGGACCTGCTCGGTATTTCTGTCTTTACGGCCAATCGTTGGGGTGCGGTGGCGGCGGCCCGGACAGCAAAGCGGGTCAATCCTTCCATGCCTGTTGTGTTGGGGGGAATCGGCGCAACTTTTTTGTCTGATTTTTTTCTCAAGAACTTCAAGGAATTTAATTATATTGTTCGAGGGGAAGGAGAGTCTGCATTTGTGGCCTTGGCGCGTATTTTGGAACAGGGCGGGCCTCTGTCCGGAGTGCCGAACTTATCCTGGCGTGATTCCAATGGCAAAATATGGAATAATGAATGCGGCCCATTGATTCAGAATTTGGATAGTCTGCCTGATCCAGCAAAGTATTTTACCTTCCGACATGTCGTGCTTTCACGAGGATGTCCGGGAAAATGCAGTTTTTGCGGCTCTCCCCGGTTTTGGGGCCCCAAGGTGCGCTTCCACTCTCCGGCCTATCTCGTACGGCAGATCAGGCGGCTGGCATCCCGAGGCGTCCGTTTTTTTTATGTTTCCGATGATACATTTACTTTGCGTCGTGACAATGTTCTGGAATTTTGCCGTCTACTGCGCGAGGAACGCCTGGGAGTGACTTGGCAGGCCATCTCTCGTGTGGACCGTGTGGACGCGGAAATGCTTGAGGCCATGCGTCTGGCCGGGTGTGTGCAGATCAGCTATGGCGTAGAGAGCGGGTCTCCGCGTATTCGGGAGACATTGCGAAAAAGAACAACCAACGAGCAAATCCGGCGTGCCTTTGATCTGACGACTCGGCATGGCATGTTGGCCCGTGCCTATATTATCTATGGAAATCCTGGAGAGGATGAACAAAGCATTGAAGAAAGCCGTTTGCTGCTGGATGATATCCGGCCTTTGGTGGCGTTGTTCCATGTGCTTACCGTGTTGCCTGGGACGGAGTTGTATGACCGTGCTCAGAAAGAATTCAATCTGACGGATGAAGCCTGGTTGAGCGAAGACGAGGACTTGTTGTGGTTTGATTTGGACCCTGGATTGGAATTTGAGCAGGTCCACGACTGGGGACGTCGGCTCAAGGAGGCGTACCATGATGCCCTGCCAAGGTATGTGCAGGCGTTGGAAGTGGCTGATAAACCCGAATTAGCTCCCGCGTATGCGGATTTTTTTGCTCGTTTGGGTATGACGTTTGATCAGGGAGATTATGCGTCGCTCTATGAGCCGTCGGTCCGGGAATCTTTGGCTCAAAATCTTTTTGAACGAGCGTTGCAATATGCACCGGACGCCAAGGCCTACCTCGGACTGGGAATGTTGCTGCATCGTGCTGGGGAGCATGAACGTGCTGTTGAGCTCTTGGGTCAGGGAGCCGGACGCTTTCCACAAGAACCGAATTTGCGGCTTTGTCTGGGCATTGCCCTGATGAATGTGGGACGCTTTTACGAAGCGTTGTCCCATCTTTTGGAGATTCAGCAATACCCCCAGGCTGGATCATATCTGGAACAGTGCAGAAGCATGCTGAATGAGCAGGATCGTCGCCGCTGAGCGAATTCGTTGAAAAGCGTGGTAAAGAGACCATTTATCCGGCATTCCAGGGCAAATTCTGCATGGAGGAGTCTTGACCCCGGCCGGACTATGTTCTACGCAATCCATTCAGCCGACGCGGCCTTTGGCCCAACGCCACAGGCGAAGATTCCTTCGCGGGTCAAGGCGAAATCAAGACAACATTGAGGAATGAGAGACAATGGAAAGTATCCCTATTTCTGTTGAAGGGTATGAAATGGTCAAGCGCGAGCTGGCAAACCTGAAAAAGGAGCGCCCCGCGGTTATCCAGGCGATCAAAGAAGCGCGTGAGGAAGGCGACCTGAGCGAAAACGCGGGGTACGATGCCGCGCGTGAACGGCAGGGCATGCTCGAAGCCAAGATCACCTACATTGAGTCCCGCATCCCCCGGTTCAATATCATCGACATGAACACTCTGGGTGGCGAAAAAGTGTCCTTTGGTGCCACCGTGGAAATCGAGGACGCCGACACCGGCGATGTGAAGCGCTATCTGTTGCTGGGACCGGATGAAACCGCCTATTGCAAGGGCAGTATTTCCATTCTGTCGCCGGTAGGGCGTGCTCTGCTGGGCAAGGAAGAAGGTGACGAAGCCGTGGTGGATGCTCCGCGTGGAAAGATTCATTATGAAATTCTGTCCATTGAATTCCACGGGCCAGCCATTCAACTGTAACACCCGGGCCATGCGGCCCACGAGGACGACAGCATGCCGTCGTTTGACATTGTAAGCCAAATCGACCTTCAGGAAGTGGATAACGCGGTCAACAACGTGAAAAAAGAGCTGAGTACACGGTTCGATTTTCGCAACGTGTCCACGGAATTATCGTTGAATAAGAAAGATAAACGGATTGAGATTGTCACGGGGGATGAAATGAAGATCAAAGCGTTGCGCGATCTGCTCATTTCCCATTTTACCCGTCGGAAGGTCGATCATCGGGTCATGGAGTTCGGCGAACCGGAGGCCACATCCAAAGGTTCGTTAAAACAATCCGTACGCTTGGTGGATGGCATCGAAAAAGATACGGCCAAAATGATCGTGAAAATGGTCAAAGACAAAAAGCTCAAGGTCCAGGCCTCCATCCAGGATGACCAAGTCCGGATCACAGGCAAGAAAATAGACGACTTGCAAGCCGTCATTGGAATGCTGCGTGATGCGGACATTGCGATACCGCTACAGTACGTGAACATGAAGAAGTAGCCTTTGCCCGGATGGGCGCAAAGAAAGGGACCGTCTTCATGACGGTCCCTTTCTTTTTGTGTGCGATATAACCCCTGTCGTCGGCTTCAAGGGATCTGTCTTCGGGCAGGTCCCTTTTGTCTTTCAACAGATGGCTGT
>JAQVYA010000020.1 GCA_028708865.1 Desulfovibrio sp.
CCCGCCAGCCCATGCGCACCCAGCCGGTATCCCGGTCGTGCAGGCCGAAACCAAAACCCAGCGGCACGTGCATGGCCGGGTTGGTGTCGTTCAGGATGCGCCCGAAGCTGGCATACAGGACTTCCTTTACCACCCCTCCAACCTCGTCCGCAACGATACGAAGGCTCAGTCAAAGGCGGCGAGATATTGCAACTGCTTGGTTTAGCATGACAAGTTTGACACATCAAAACAAAGCCCCGACCTGCGCATCACAGACCGGGGCTGAAGTTCGGGGTCAATCCCTGTTCTCGGTTAGGGGCTTGCCGCGCCGTTCCGGGTGGCGGTCATAGTACCCATTCAGTGGTTCCATTTGCGAACCCGTCGTGCGGGCAAGTGGAACTGCTGTCCCGTCGCATTTTGTACACCGATTCGCATTTGGGACAAATCATATCTGTTACGGCACCTTTCCCTCCGGCAAGATTCAGCATGAGCTGATACAAGCTATACAGAAAGATGGGTACGGGAACGATCATCAGTGTGGTCCCTGCCCAAGAATAGACGGGCATACCATGTTTGGAATCACATTCCGTTACTCGGACATTGTTTCCCCCTACAAAAAAACGACACCGCCTGCCAATGCTCCCAACGCAGACCAAGAAACTCGAAAATGGGACAACACTATTTCCTCTGGTTTCCGTTATCCTTACCGACCATCATAGGTAGACTTTGCTTTACCCAAGCTCATATCCCGACAGGTCGCAAATGTATTGCCCCTTGCGGGGCAGCCCCGTCAGGCCCATTGAGCCAAAAAAATTCTGCTCGCCGCAGAGAATCCCGAAGCGCTCATGCGAGACACAGGAATAGAGAATGTTATTTCCCCGAAGCAGGGTCAGGTCTTCCATAGCTGCATGAGAAAAGACCAAGTCCTGCACGTTGGCGAAAAAAAAGCAGGCGTATTTCAACGGGTTTTTACAAAGGACAATTCGCGCCGAGGGGGCTCCGGCCACTGTTGTCCCCGGCCAGGTCCGGGCATCATAACGGGCGACAACATCCGCCTCGTGCAGAGGCCTTGCGGTATCTGCGTCCTGAGGCCCAGAACTATCAAGAAACAAAAAATGCGTCGCCTCAGACGAGGCCTTGACGATGGCGTGGTCAAATCCGGCGAGGGGAAGCTGCAACGCAAACCGTCCGTTCATGCCAAATGACTTATGAATTTCTTTCATTGCACACTCCAGACAAGGAAAAATCAGAGGCGAAACCGATCGGTTTCGCCCCGATGTCTATTGCTTTTTGAAGTAATCATACACGTCATTTGCCGTGTCGATCATATCCTGGGCATCACTAAGTGGATTAAAAAGATCTACCGCTTCGCCCACAACGTTGTCGCCAAAAACATCTTTTCCAAGCGTTGCGCCAGGCACGGTAACATTAAGGAAGCCATGCCCACCGTTGCGCGGGCGTGGGTGGTAATGTTCTGCGCCGTCCCCATGCGTTTCTGGCTTTAAGCCGTCTTTCAGTGACCTCCCTGTTTCATCCACAGAATGAATTGAGGTGTTATTTTTTCCTTTTTCCTTGAGGAGTTTCTTCATCTGCTTTTTTGAGCCTTGAATGTCCGTTCCCTTATTAAGCGCTTTTTTCGCCTGCTCACGGCTCACTTCACGAAGCTGTTTTAAACCCCACTGCCCAATCCGTTTGACAATTTTAAACTTACCAAGGCCTGGAGGGTCAATGAAATTCACCGGATCATCGACGCAGTACCCGTACAGGTCCGAATCACCGCCAGCGTAGCCGATGGGGTCGAGGGCAGTGAAGCGCCCGGTTTCCGGGTCGTAGTCCCGCCAGCCCATGCGCACCCAGCCGGTATCCCGGTCGTGCAGGCCGAAGCCGAAGCCCAGCGGCACGTGCATGGCCGGGTTGGTGTCGCTCAAAATTTTGCCGAACGAGTCGTACAAGATTTCCTTTACCACCCCTCCAACCTCGTCCGCAACGATACGAAGGCTCAGTCAAAGGCGGCGAGACATCGCAACTGCTTGGTCTAGCTTGATAAGTTTGACACATCGAAACAAAACCCCGGCCTGTCCGCACAGACCGGGGCTGGGGTTCAAAATTATGTCTTGTTCTCGGTTAGAGGCTTGCCGCGCCGTTCCGGATGGCGGTCGTAATAGCCGTCCATGGGCTCCATGGGGGTGCCGTCATTGGGGCACTTCCCGTCCTGGAATTCCCCTACGGGAAACACGGATTCGCACTGCGGGCAGATCATGTGGGTCGTCTTGTGGTCGTGGCGCTTGTGCCACGCCAGCCACAACAGGAAGATGCCAAGTACGATTTCAAGACCTGCTCTTATATATTGATCCTCACCGAGGTCGACGTAATAGCCCCACCGATAATCTTGGTATTCTTTCACGAACAAATGGAAGAGACCATAAAGTAGACTAACGCCCCCACCAATCAGAAGACCAATATTGAGTGAGCTTGCTCTTTTCTTTCCCTTGTGCACGTGGTATGTCCTTTTTGTGCTGCTGGTCCCAATACATATTCACCGCATTGATTAAACTACCTGCTCCTGTTTGTGCTGGGGGAATCGGATTCAAAAGGTCTCCACTAATTTCGATGCCCTTCTGCACCTTGTCAGGCCCGATTCGGCTGGCAATGGGCTCCGCCGCCTTTCCTACTGCTTTATCCAAATAGTTGTATCCCTTGGCAACAGCGTCCGCAGCCTTTTTAGCCCCTTTCGCCGCCTTACCAACATACGGGGCCGTGGCCGTGACTGCTGCCGGAACCCACTCTGGTGCCGTAGCAGCTGCGATCGGGGCCATGCCGGCCCCCAAGGCGATTCCAGTATATTTCTGCAACCCTTTGTTCGTTGCGTATTCATGCCCCAGTTTGCCGAACGCTTCACCGGCACCTTTGACGCCTTTGCTTACGGCCTCACCGATACCAGCGGGAGCATTTTCCCACAGCTCGCCAAATCCGGTCCCGATCTTTTTCATGCCGCCCCACAAGCCCCCTTTTAGGCCTTCTGGGTCAGTCAAATTCACCGGATCATCGACGCAGTACCCATACAGGTCCGAATCACCGCCAGCGTAGCCGATGGGGTCGAGCGCAGTAAAGCGCCCGGTTTCCGGGTCGTAGTCCCGCCAGCCCATGCGCACCCAGCCGGTATCCCGGTCGTGCAGGCCGAAACCAAAACCCAGCGGCACGTGCATGGCCGGGTTGGTGTCGCTTAAGATGCGCCCGAAGCTGTCATACAGGACTTCCTTTACCACGTTTCCGGCCTCGTCGGCAACGACACGAAGCGAGCCAACCTGGTCATAATACAGGCGATAGAAGTCCTCGCCGTACATCATCATCGACGGGCGCAGGTTGTCGTCCCGGATATAGAGGAAATCCACGGGCACGCCGTTCATGGCCGCCGCGTCCATGCGCACCATGTCGTGCCAGTGGTAACGCTCCGTCAATTGTCCGTTAACGTACTTGGCGACGCGTTGCCCGTGCTCGTCATGGTCAAAGTAGATAGTCATGCCAGGTTGTTCAACGCGCAGCAGACGATAGTCCGGTGCGTAGCGATACCGCTCCACGATATCATCACCCCGCATGCGCAGGTGTCGGAACCCATGCTCGTCACGCTGGATATGGTCGTTGTCCACGGCGAGCAGCCGGTCGCCGCTATAGGCGTACCGCATGTTGCTTTGGGCGGCGCCGATGCCGGAATGCCAAGATTCCACGCGCTGGTCCTGATTGTTGTACTGGTACATCTCCAATGCCAGAGACGCGGCCCCGGCCTGGGCCCGCACGGCCTGAAGTTTGTCGCCGCTGTAGGTGTACCACAGCTCGCGCGGGGCGTTACCTCTCACCTGTTCGACCTTGTGCACGATCCTGCCGTCGTCGTCGAACTCGAGATGCAGGCGGTACGGGGCCCCGGCATCGTAAAGTTCCTGGGAGCGCATATGCTCCTCCTCCTGATTTTGCGCCCCCGGACGATTCCAAGTCTGCGCATGATTGCGCAGCAGTATCCCCCCGGTTTTCGGCTCAGGATAACAATGCCCATGAATTGGAAAGTAAAAAGACAAAATCACCCTGTTGACAAAGGTTCAGGTCAGAACCTTTTGCAATGCCTTCATGAGACATCAGGCTACAGGGGGTGTGGGATCACGCAGGCAAGGATTCCCGATCCTCGACAATAGAATTCAAAAAATCCTTTGCCTTGTGGGTATGCAGTTGAATCTTCGAATAATCGGTCGGGGTGCTGACGCGTTGCATGAGCATCGCGTCCTTATCAGCCCACAAGGGCAGCATGCCCGCAAGGAAAAACCCGGACTTCCTCGCTTCATCAACAGCATGGGACACGCCCGGCCGCCACAGGGGCAGAACAAGCTGGTAGACGTGTTGTTCCGGATATTCCTGCATCATGCGCTTCAGGCGTTCGGCAAGGTCGAATCCAGGTTCCTCCACGGTCATCTTGACCAGCGATGCGTTTTCCATGGGCTGAACCGTGCAGACGGACTTCTCCGAGGGGCCGCTGTCTTCGAGAAACTCCCGGGACAATTCCCCAGAAGCGTAGATTTCCCGAAATGTTGCAGCGTAACGGGCCGGTAAATAGACACTGTGCGGGTTATCGCGATAAAGTACGATCGCGTCCAACAGAGAAATGCGGTTTCCTCCCTGGTCCAGGCCATCCTCAGGACGCGGCGGCATGGCTTCAATTTCCAACGCGCTGATTATGTTGTTGTACTTGTCTCCCATTTTTTGGGAGATGACATGATCACAAACCATTTGCCCGAAGATGGCGTGCAGATTGAGATGCGCCGGTGGGGCCGTATTCACCCTTTTGGTCATGCGCATGGCAAGCATGGTGTTCCGGTAGGAGGGCAGGACAATCCATGACCCCGCTTCCATGATATGCTTGCCTGGGGGATTGCGAAACAGGGCATACAAACCGACAATATCCCCGGCTGGGGTGCGCCCGACCACCATGTGCGTCTCGTTTCGTTGCGTGGCCGCAACAATGGCCTGTGGATCATAGACAGAGTCTACAGGAAAATTCTCTCCGTAAACCGCATAATAGAGTTCAGCAATGCCCTTGGCGTCTTCCGGCCGGAAGTCGTCCACGATGAACTTCTGGCCGGGTGCAACGGTTTTTCCTGAATTTTTGAGGATGGATAAATTTTCTTCTCTTATGCTCATGAGAGGGATTCCTTATCGAGGTCCGCAGCTTCCTTGCGCAGGCGTTCGCATTCTTTCGTGCCCGGGGCCTGTTGCGCCAGCCGGGCTTTGATCATGGTTTGCATTTCCTGCAGAACCGCCCCTGCTTCGTCCTCAAGATGCGGCCCCTGGACGGTCATGGGGGTGCTCATGAGCCGCGCACACTCGTGGCTTGAAATAAGCGTTCTGGGCCATGTGCCGTACCGGCTGGCAACAGCGTACAGGCGGTCGGCGCTAAGACCGTAGACCACCCGCCCGATGCCGGCCTTGAACATGGTGAACATGCACATGGCGCAAGGTTCCATGCTTGAATACAGCGTGGACGCGGCCCGGAACCGCGGATCATCGTAGTATTCATGGCAAAATCTTGAGGCAAGCAGTGATTCCGCATGCTTGGTATGGTCCCGCATGGCAAGGGCCGTGTTTTCCTGCGTCATGACCACGGCGCCGTCCGGATCGGCCATGACCGCTCCAAACGGACCTTCGCCGCTCTGGATGGAAGTTCTGGTGATGGCAATGGCCAGGCGGAGATTCTCCAAATCCCGTTCGGAGAGCGGACCAGCGTTGAATTCGCCTGCGGATGGAGTGGACATGAACAGCAGCCTCCCAAAAATGTTTCTTTCTTGAAGTATTTTTGTACCCGAATCGGGCAGCGTGTCCAGCTTCATCTGATGGCCTTTTCTCGGCACGCTACGACCGACGCATCCTGGCAGGTCAGCACAGTGTCCTGATTGCCTCCGCCTTTCAGTTCGGATACTCTTGCACGAAGAGTAACAACATATGACCATTCGAGAACCACTGCCATGCGTTCCAGGCAATCTGTTTCAATAGCCATTCAGGCCGATGCCGCGTGGGTCCCCTTGGCCCAGGCAGCAGCGGAAAACGGGGCAAAAGTCTTTCGCCTTTCTCCGGCCAAGACGCTTCGGCTGGTCATGGGTGTGGAAGAGTTGCTGCTGTACCTGGCGGACACCTTTCCCGAAAAAGCAATCTGCATCACGATTCGGGAAGGGAGTACGTTCATATCTGCCGAAGCCGAATTCGAATCCGTGGAAACGGATCTCTCGGCCCTCAACATCGCAACCACGGTCGGCGCCGACGAGCAGGGCATGTCCGCGGCCATGCCCTTGCTGTTGGCTTCAAAAATGACGGACGCCTTTCACGTCGAGCGGCTCAAGGGAAAGACGAAAATCTCACTGACAGTGGACCGCGTCTACCCTGAGGCGGAAGTCCCTGCCCTGGTGCGACGCGACGTTCACGGCCAAGTGTCGATTGTTCCGGCATCGGAGCCGGCCATGGTCCTGGATGCCTGTACTGCCGCCCGGGGGATTTATCCCGCCCATCAGGTGCCGATCTGGTTCAAGACGCCCGGCAAGGTCGCCGACATGGTCGCGGCTGGGGAAATCAACATTCTTCTGGCTGTGGATACATCCGGCGCCACCTGCGGCATGATTTGCTGGGAGACGGTATCCGAAGGAAGTGCGGCTTTTTTTGGCCCTTACTCATTTTCCGAAGACGCAACCATCTCAGCGCGGCTCGCAGAAGAAATGACCGTGGCCCTGGGACGGACCGCGGCAAAAATCGTTTTCAGCAACATCGCCACGGAAGACATGTCGCGGCATGGGTTCGAGCCATTGGGCGAGGTCCGGTACCATGCGGCTGACGGCAACGGCGCGTCGGTCCTGCCGGTCTGGTTCCGGCAATTGCGCGAGGATTTCGGGGCCACGGTGTGGGCGCATGAGGATTTTGTCCCGTATCTTAAAAAAAAATACGACGAACATGTGCTGATGCGCGACATCCGCCCCACGGGGGACATGGGCGAGCGGGTGGCGGACGCCTCGGTGTTCTCGGCCAAATTGTCACGGGAACTGAGCGAGGCTGTTCTCCGGCCCATGCTCAACGGCACGGACAATGCCCCGAACCTGCAACGCCATGTGAACGCTCTGCGCACTGAAGGCTTCAAGAACATTTTCTTTTACGTGGACCTCTCTTCCGGATGGCAGGCCGCTTTGGGCGGCGATCTCCTGGCCAACGGCTTTGTCCCAACCCTGCTGCTCCCTCATGGCGGCCAATCCGACCTGGTGATGTTCCAATATGTCGAACCTTCCGCTTGACCGCCTCGTTCCGGGGCACATCCGCCTTTTTGAGCCGTACTATCCCAGCCCGCCGGACCAGGAGTTGATGCGATTGTATCGCCTCGACCATCTGCACCGGTTGAACAACAACGAAAACGCCCTGGGGCCGCCTTCGGCCGTACGAGAGATGATCCAGGCAATCCAGGCGGGCGCCATTCCAGTCTATCCCAACGGGGATAGTCGGGACCTCCGGCACGCCCTGGCAAAGCGCTTTGACAAGACATCCGGACAATTTCTGATCGGCAACGGGTCTTGCGAGCTTATCTCCAGTGTTGTCAAAGCGTTTTGCGAAGGAGGCGACAACATCATCACCGCAGACAAAACGTTTGCGGTCTATGAATGGGTGTCGGAATTCTCCGGCCTGGAGGCTCGACTGGTTCCGCTAAAGGAATATGGCTTTGACCCCGACGCCATGCTGGCCGCCAGAGACGAGAGGACCAAGATCATTTTTGTCTGCAATCCGAACAATCCCACCGGCACATATTGGGACCGGGAAACCCTGGTCCGGTTCCTGGACATCGTGGGCGGAGAGCAGATCGTGGTTCTGGATGAAGCGTATTTCGAATATGTTGCGCAGGCCGATTACCCCGACGGTATGCAACTACTCGAAGCCTACCCGAACCTCATCGTGTTCAGAACGTTTTCCAAAATGTACGCGCTGGCCGCCCTGCGGGTGGGGCTGCTGTGTGCCTCCGAAGAACTGGTGGACATCGTCCGGCGCACGCATGTGGCCTACTCTGTGAACACATTGGGGCAACAGGCCGCTGTTGAGGCCCTGCGCGACGACGGCGAGTTTATCGCCAAGACCCGGGCCATGGTTGTCCGCGGCAAACAAAGGTTGAGCGCCTTGTTCTCTGCAATGGGGTTCGAATATCTGGCCGGGGAAGGCAATTACATGATGGTCAAAACGCCCATATCCGATACCCTGCTGCACCGCAAACTCCTGCGCCAGGGGCTCATGGTGCGGACCATGACGGGATTTCGTTTCCCCAACTGGATCAGAATCAGCCTGGTGCAAGAGCCCATCATGGAAGAATTCTGCACGGCATTTCAATCCGTATTTCAAAAAAGCTAGCCCTGCCTGAACGAACATTTCCATAGGGCCGAATCCGGCTTCAGCACTTCCTTTTCCATCGGGCAATGGCGGAACAGGAAAGACAAGCCAGTGCCAGCACAGCGTTTGCCCAGAGGATACAATCCCCCAGCTCAGACTTGAAAATCCTCGGGTCGGGGCGCTTCGGGAAAGGTCAGGCCCAAGGCTTCGTCATACCACTCCAAATTGGCAAGCACAGGCCAGGCATCGGCAATCCATTCCACGGCTCCGGCCACTTCAAGGGCTTCGAACTCATGGGCATATATCTGTACTGTGTACTGTTGCAGGCGGCGGAGAATGGCTCCGGCATGCTCGGTGTAACGCAGGTCGCGCACCAGGCTCTCTGCTGCCGCGCCCCAGGGAATGATCATGGGGACCATGGTATTCTCAATGAGGCGAAATCCTTTTGCCGCACTGCGAAATCCCCATTCTCCTTTAACATCACTGAACTTTTTTAAGATGCTTTTCTCGTCAAGCCGATCAGATTCCAGCCAGTAATGCAGCTTGAAGTAGCGGCGAATGGCTTCCGGAGAAAACGGATCATGGGCTCCCTTTGTCCGAAGGACCGACCCGGTATGCCCGGCCTGAGTACTGAACGCCCTGGGAATGCCTTCGGACGGGATAAAAACCGACACCGGTGCCCGGTCCCGGCTTTCGCCCTCACGGTTGCATCGCCCCGCAGCCTGGGCGATGGAGTCCAGGCCAGCCACTTCCCGGATGACTTCGGGGAACGATACATCCACCCCTGCCTCCACAAGCTGTGTGCTGACCACCCGGCATTTCTCGCCGCGCCGGAGCATTCCCCGAATCCTGGCCAACCGTTCGGTACGATGCGCCGGGCACATGAGTGCGCTGAGATGCTGGGCTCCCGGCTCGTCGCGCACCAACTCGAAGAGCCGCGCGGCCCGGCGGCGGGTATTTACGATGCAAAGAACCTGCTCCCGCTCCCGCACCATGTCCGCCACATCCTCCAAGGATTTTTCGCCGACCTCCACCAACCGGGTGCGGGCAAACGCTTCTGCCAGACGCTCCGGGTCGGGCGCCAGTTCCCGGCCTTGATCAAGCCCTGCCAATCCACAGGAAAAGTCTTCGCGCCGAAGCGCGGGCTGCGTGGCGGTGCAAAGCACAACACTGGCCCCGTAATGGGCAACCAATGCCTCCAAGGCCCGCAGGCATGGGTCCAAGAACTTCACAGGGAGCATCTGGGCCTCGTCCAGAATGATGACCGAACCGGCAAGATTGTGCAGCTTGCGGCACTGGGAAGGCCGTGCCCCAAACAAGGATTCAAAGAATTGCACATTGGTGGTGACCACCACGGGAGCGTCCCAATTCTCGCAGGCCAGCCGGTGGCGGCGCGCCTGGGCAGACTCCCGTGCATTGTCCCCTTCTTGTGCAAAGCAGCGCCGCGCATCAAACGTGCTGTGGTGCTCAATGACCGAACCAGACGGGAAAATATCGCGAAACACCTGCGCGTTTTGCTCAATGATGGATGTGTAGGGAATGACGTAGACGATGCGCCGCAGCCCGTGCCGCCGGGCATGATCCAGGGCAAAGGCCATAGACGTAAGGGTTTTCCCGCCTCCGGTGGGCACTGTCAGGGTAAACAGCCCGGGCGGCAGCGTGGCCTTGTTGCGGCAGTGGTGCAAAATTTCGGTGCGCAAGGCATTGATGGGGCCAGACGTATCCAACCCGGCGAGCCGCCGGTCCAGAGCCGTGGCCAGTTCCTCCAGGCCGGGACCGGGCACCCGCCATGAACTCTTTTCCGGATCCATGAACCGTTCGGTATCCAAAAAATCCGCATCCACCAGGGCGGAAAACAGCATCCGGGTAAAAAACGCCGCCTCAAAGGGATGCTGCAACGCAAAAGGCAATGCCGGCGGCTGCAACGCCTCCAAAGGATTTGCCACTCCATCCGGCAAGGCAGCAGCTTCCTGAACCAGCTTTTCCAAGGACTTACCATGCTCCGTGCCATAATAATCCGGAAGGCCGCCGTGGTGCCCGGCAATGCAATACGCCCCGATGCGGCCGACAACGCCGCCCCATTCCGAAAACAGCCGGGCCCCGATCCCCTTGTGGTCGGCCGATTTTTTATTCTCCCCGGTGAGGCGATTTTGAAACGCCTTGGAATGCTTGCCGATGTCATGGGTCAAACCAATGATTCGCCCCCATTCCGCGGCGTTGAAGGCTTCGGCAAACCCAGCGGCCCGGTCTGCCACTTCCTGAAGATGCTCGCTCAGGGGCTGCCATTGTTCCGGATCACAATTTTCCTTTGTATGCGCGTAGATATCCACTTCGCCCTCCACTGGAAGTAAATTCGTTATCGTGCATACGAATATCTCATCATTACAAAATAAACAAACAATATCTCAGCGTATTATCAGGACGTCGAGGCCCGCCGCTCTGGTAATCGCTTTGCAACATGAAACGTGCAAATACTACGACCCAAACAAAGGCAGGCCCGGAACGAAAATCCAGGCCTGTCATTAGGGATACATCGGTGCAGGTTATTTCGAATTATTCGTCCTCAAGTAAGCCTTGATCCGGTCCTCCACGTTTTTTTGTAGGTTGCGGTACCAGAAGGCGTAGTCATACTTGTGCAGCACCCCTTCGGGGAAATGTCCGATTTCCAACTCTTCGGGCGGAACAGTCACCAACGCGCCGCTCTCCGGGTCCACCTGCGCCCCTGTATACTGTGGGACCTCCCGCAGCACCGTGCCCGTAAAATCGTCAAAGAACACGGCCCCCAGGTTCTGCTCCTTGCCGGCCGGGGTTGCGTCGGTTTTCCAGTTCAACGGGTTGATGCAGATGGCGCCGGGACGCAGCACGGGCGATCCCGTAGCTCCGGGAGCTTGGGTATTCCAGGAAATGATCACTCCCGTATCATCCGCCTGTTGCGCGGGCCGGAGCCAGGGATTGTGCTCCAGGTCCTCATCGGTCACGGAATAGCCGATGACATAGGCGGCCACCAGTTGCCTTTGCATGTTGCGGTCCTTGAACCGGCGGCGAAGCAGGTCCAGGAGGACCACGGAGCCCTGGCTATGCGCCGCCAGAATGAACGGGCGGCCTTCATTCAAAAAATTCAAATAGTAATCAAAGGCGCGGTGTACGTCGTCCGCCCCAATGCGAAAATACGAATTCAGCGTCATGTCCTTGGTGGGGTCCAGGCAAGCAAAGGAGACCTGCCGATAATACGGGGCAAAGAGATTGGCGGACCCGGAATAGACTCCGGCCTGGGCCTTGAGCAGCCCTTGCACGTCGGCACGCCGTTCCGTGTCGAACACGTCCATGTTCTTTGGCTGTTCATCCGGATAAATGGTTGGATAGACATAAAAGACATCCACGTCTTTATCCGGGTGCGTGGGCCGGGATGCCCAGCTGTCCTGTTCGGCGTAATCCGGGCAGGCCGGGATGCACTCCACTTCCGCGCTTCCTGTTGCGGCATTTGCCGTACCGAGAAGGAGAAAACAAAAGAATGTACAAAGGATACCTGGCCAAGGAATTTGCATGCGCTCCTCCATGTTGCAAATTTTAAATATTCCAATCCAGGTAGCACTGCACAGCAAAAACATGAAGATTTTTTATGAGTAAAGGAATAGGTGACCTTTGCACAACACGTTGAAAGCCCACGCTTCATGCTGAAAGTTGCTCATCAGTTGATGGCAAACGCAACATCTTGGCATTAATGGCTACGATTATGGTGGAAAGGGACATCAGCACGGCTCCGGCTGCGGGGTTGAGCAAAATTCCCCAATGGTACAGAGCCCCTGCGGCCAACGGAATGGCAAAGGCATTGTACCCCGTTGCCCAGAAAAGATTCTGGATTGTCTTCCTCTGCGTTGCCTTTGAAAGAGCAATGATCTTGACAACATCCACTGGGTTGGACCGGACCAGCACGATATCTGCGGTTTCCTGGGCCACGTCCGTGCCCGCTCCAATGGCAATGCCCACGTCGGCCTGGGCCAGGGCGGGCGCATCATTGACTCCGTCCCCGGTCATGGCGCACATCAAGCCCTTTTCCTGCACGCGCCGAACGATCTCAGCCTTTTTCTCCGGCAACACCTCGGCGAAAAACTCCGTCAGCTGCAACTCTGCCGCGACCCTTTCCGCCACGGCCGTGTTATCGCCGGTGACCATCATGACCTGAAGCCCCATGCCCTTGAGCCGGGAGACCGCTTCCCTGGATTCCTCGCGAATCACGTCATCCAAGGCAATACACCCCACGGGCGCATCCTCCACCAACACGAAAACCAGGGTCTTGCCCTGACGGACAATCTCCTCAACCGCCGCAGAGTCGTACTCCAGCCCCTCCTGCTCCACAAAATAGTGACTGACCACCTTGACTTGGGCACCGTCCACCATGGCCTGGGCCCCTTTCCCGGGGATGTTGCTAAACTGTTCCGACTGCGCCGGTGCCGAGGCCGCTTCGAAAACAGCTCGGGCTATAGGATGCTCGGAGCGGCCCTCCACAGCAGCAGCCGTGTTCAGGAGCCTGTCTTTGTCAAACTCCGGAGAAAGTGAAACAACGTCACTTACCGTAAACTCTCCCTTGGTCAGGGTTCCGGTTTTATCAAACAGCACCGCCTGCAAATTCCTGGCTCCTTCAAAGGGCGTCCTGTTGCGAATGAAGAACCCGTTGCGGGCGGCAATCGCCGTGGTGGTGGCCACCACAAGGGGAATGGCCAGCCCCAGGGCATGCGGGCAGGTGATGATCATCACGGTGACGGTCCGTTCCAAAGAAAAGACGAATTCACGGCCTTGCACGCCCAGCCAGAACACCATGGTCACGACGCCCGCCCCAAGGGCAATATAGGTAAGCCATGCAGCGGCCCTGTCGGCCAGCCCCTGCGCCCTGGACTTACTCTCCTGCGCCTCCTGAACCATGGTCATGACCTGGCTGACGAACGAGTCCTCCCCGGTCTTGCCCACGATTACGGTAAGCGAGCCGTCACCATTCACGGCGCCGCCGATCACCGCCTGGCCCGGGCCTTTTTCAACGGGTTTGGATTCCCCGGTGAGCATGGCTTCGTTCACGCTTGACGTGCCGTCTTCAATTTCCCCATCCGCAGGAATCTTTTCTCCGGGTTTGACGCGGACTTTGTCCCCGGGGCGAAGCTTGTTCACGCTGACGTCCTCCAGTGAACCATCTTCGGCCACCCGGTGCGCTTCGCCCGGCATGAGCCGGGCAAGTTCCTCCATGGCCCCGGAGGCGCTCATGACCGAGCGCATTTCAATCCAATGCCCCAGCAGCATGATGTCGATAAGGCTGGCCAGCTCCCAGAAAAAGACCTTGCCCGGAAGTCCAAAAGCCACAAGACTGGAATAGACATACGCCACGGTGATGGCCAGTGCGATCAGCGTCATCATCCCCGGCTTCTTGTCCGCAACCTCGGTGAAAAGGCCTTTCAGGAACGGCAGGCCGCCATACCAGTAAATGGCGGAGGAACATGCGAAAAGAGCGAACATGTGGTATGGGATGGCAGGAGCCCCCAACCCCACGAGCCCGCGCAGCATGGGGGACAGCCAGATGATCGGCAGGGTCAGGGCCAGGGAAATGAAAAATTTTTTCCGGAAATCCCGCACCATGTGTTCATGGTGGGAGGCATGGTCCCCGGCCGAGGCGGCGTGCCCGCTCCTGTGCCCTGTCTGTTCCTCATGATCCATGTGCTTTGTATCCTGCATTCTTGACCGCCTTTGCATGCCGCAGCAGAGTGATTGTCGCCCCAGGCCTGCACAGCAACGCGCTTTCAAAGCGTCAGCCATTGACGCTGCCATGACGCCCGACAAGGTAAAATCCTATCTATTCGTCATTTAAGGCTAGCATATTTCAGGGAATGATGACAAATCGTCCAAGACCGAGCTTACAATCTACGAAATCAGGGCTTGAAAAGTTCCCCAAGCAAGCAGCAGTGCCAGCGGCCTGAATAGGCTCGCGCAAGTTCACTTTTTACATAAAAGATGACCGATGAAACGGAACCCAGACACTGAAAAAAATCAAATCCTGGAATTTGAGACGCCACGTCTTTTTTTGCGTCAATGGCGGCCCGCTGACCAAGCCCCCTTTGCCGCCATAAATGCGGACCCCAAGGTGATGGAATTTTTTCCGGCACCGTTGAGCAGGCAGGAAAGCGACGCCATGGCTGCACGGTGCCATGCATTGATCGCGGAGCGCGGTTGGGGCTTTTGGGCTGTGGAGAGCAAGGTCGGCGGGACGTTTATCGGATTTGTCGGGCTGCACATTCCTCGTGCGGAGTTGCCGTTTTTCCCCTGTGTGGAAATCGGCTGGCGGCTGGCATTGACACATTGGGGAAAAGGACTGGCAACCGAGGCCGCCAAGGGCGTCCTGCGCGTCGGTTTCCAGACGCTGCGGCTCGAAGAAATCGTCTCCTTCACCGCCGTGGGCAACACGCGCTCCAGAAAGGTCATGCTGCGCCTGGGCATGGTCGAGGACAAGGCCACCTTTGAACATCCCGACATCCCCTCTGGCCACCCGCTCCGCGAGCATGCCCTGTATCGACTTTCTCGCCGCAAATGGACCGAAAAGACGTGAAAAAACTTCAAGACACGTATGAACGGTTAAAGCCAAGGCAACAACCGACTGCCCCGTGGCATTGCCCCCGCGAATGGCTCTGGCTCTCCATCAAAGAAAGGGCAAGCAAAAGGGAAAGGCCCGGTTAGCAGATTTGCTGACCGGGCCTTTAAAAATTTCTGGTGGAGCTGGAGGGAATTGAACCCACGACCTCTTGAATGCCATTCAAGCGCTCTCCCAACTGAGCTACAGCCCCACGGCGTTGGGAGAGTTCTTTTGCCCCTTTTGATCGGGGATGTCAACTGCCGGGGTGGCATTTTTTTATTTTTCCTTACAAGCCCAGCATGGTATGCCTCCATCCGAGAGTTCGGCAGGTGCCGTGGCCACGGCCATTTCCCGGCCAGGCCGTTCTCTCGCTGGTTTTTCCTTTCTGATCAAACTCGACCCATCGGCAAGTCCCCTACACCCACTTTTCCAACAAGGAGACCGCATATGCGTACATACATGTTTCAAGTCCCTCCCCGCATCATTTTCGGAAACGGCGTCGTGGCCCAGGCTGGACGCGAAGCAGCCCGCTTTGGCCGTCGGGCCCTGGTGGTCACCGGGAAGAACTCCTCGGCTCGCACAGGCAGCCTGGATGCTGTATGCGCCTCGCTTCAGGAAGCCGACGTTGCTCCGATTGTCTTCGCTCAGGTGGAGAGTGACCCCAGCGTGCAGACGGTGCAGGCCGGGGCCGAGCTGGCCCGCAAGGAACAGTGCGACGTAATCGTTGGACTGGGCGGCGGCAGCCCCCTGGATGCGGCCAAAGGCATTTCCCTGTTGCTGACCCACCCCGGCCAACTGGCGGACTACACCACCAAACCCGCAGAAAACCAGGGCATGCCCATCATTTCCATCCCCACCACGGCCGGGACCGCCTCGGAAATCACCCGGTTCACGGTGATCACGGACACCGAACGCCAGATCAAAATGTCGCTCCAGGGACCGGCCCTGATCCCCAGTGTGGCCCTCCTGGACCCGCAACTGACCCTCACCATGCCCGGCCACGTCACTGCGGCCACGGGTATGGACGCCCTGACCCACGCCGTGGAAGCCTACATCTCCAAACTGGCCACGCCCATGAGCGACCTGCACGCCCTGGAGGCCATCCGGCTCATCGGCGCCAACCTGATCAAGGCCGTAGACAGCCCCGACAACCTGGAGGCCCGCGGGGCCATGCTCCTCGGCCAGATGCATGCGGGTATCGCCTTCAGCAACTCTTCCGTGGCCCTGGTCCACGCCATGTCCCGACCCATGGGAGCCTTGTTCGGCATTCCCCACGGCCACGCCAACGCCATGCTCCTGCCGCTGGTCATGGATTTCAACCGCTCGGCCGTACCTGAACGGTACCGCGACATTGCCCAGGCGCTGGGCGAAAAGGTCCAGGACCTGAGCCTGCGCGACGCCGCCAAGACCACGGTGCTCTCCATTGAGGAACTCTTTGAGGAAACCGGCCTGGAGCAACACCTCTCGGCCTTTGGCGTTCAGGACAAGGACATTGAACGCATGGCCCGCGACGCCGTGGAAACCGCGGTGAGCGCCTTCAACCCGCGCAAGCCGGACCTGGAATCCGTCAGTGCCATGTACCGCGCCCTGCTCTAGCCGGGGCTGTCCGTCCCCTGCACCCTTCCGGGCCGCTCCATTGGGGCGGCCCTTTTCCGATCCGGACCGTGTCGCAACTCCTCCGGGCCGATTGCCAGGTTCCAGGGCTTGACGTATAGGAGTACGGTCAACCAGCGAACAAGGCACATGAGCATACTCAAACGAATTCTTCTCAAACTCCTGTGGGTCGGCGTGGTGTTTTTCGGCATCACGGTGATCAGCTTCTGGGTCATCCACCTGGCTCCGGGGTCGCCTACGGATATGGAGACCCAGCTCAACCCCGCAGTGACGCCCGAAGCCCAGCAACGCCTCCAGGCGCTTTACGGACTGGACCGGCCCATCCACGAGCAATACTTCTCCTGGCTTGGCCGCAT
Organism: Desulfovibrio sp.; assembly: GCA_028708865.1. Taxonomy (GTDB): domain Bacteria; phylum Desulfobacterota; class Desulfovibrionia; order Desulfovibrionales; family Desulfovibrionaceae; genus Paucidesulfovibrio. The sequence continues at coordinate 16,948 of JAQVYA010000020.1, forward strand.
GGTGACCTTTGATTTTGGCCAGTCTCTATCCGGGGACCACCGTCCAGTTTGGGACAAGATCAAGGAGCGCCTGCCCTTGACCTTCGGCATGAACCTGGCTTCCCTGGTGCTGACCCTCTTCATTGCCGTGCCCATCGGCGTCCTCTCGGCCTGGCGGCGCGGCGGGGCGTTCGACAAGGGCATGACCGTGCTCGTGTTCATAGGCTTTGCCATGCCCGGGTTCTGGCTGGCCCTGCTGCTCATGCAGGCCTTCGGCATCTGGTGGAACATCCTGCCTATTTCCGGGCTCACCAGCCTGGATTACGCGCAGATGGGATTCTTCGGAAAGATCTGGGACCTGGCCCGGCACCTGGCCCTGCCCATCTTCATTTACACCTTCGGAGCCCTGGCGGGCATGTCCCGCTTCATGCGCTCCAGCATGCTCGAAGTCCTGCGCCAGGACTACATCATGACCGCCCGGGCCAAAGGCCTGCCCACCAGGGACGTGATCTTCCGCCATGCCCTGCGCAACGCTTTGATGCCGGTCATCACCCTGCTGGGACTGTCCGTGCCCGGCCTCATCGGCGGCAGCGTCATCATTGAATCCATCTTTGCCCTGCCCGGACTGGGCCAGCTGTTCTACCAAGCGGTCATGGCCCGAGATTACCCGCTGATCATGGGATCGCTGGTGCTGGGCGCGGTGCTGACCCTGGCGGGGAACCTGCTGGCCGACGCCGGGTATGGGCTGGCCGATCCACGCGTCCGGCTGGGAGGGCGGAGCCAATGAACCGCGCTCCGTTGCAACGACGCAGCTTTTTGGCCCGCAACAGCCTTCTCCTGGCCGGGCTTGTCCTGGTGGGCGCGGTGTCTCTGGCCGCGCTTCTGGCTCCCTGGCTGGCACCCTACGCGCCCGAGGCCATCAATGTGGACGCGGTGCTCCTGCCGCCAGGGGCCGACCACTGGCTGGGCACGGACGCCCTGGGCCGGGACGTGCTCTCCCGCATGCTCTACGGCGGTCGCGTTTCCCTCTGGGTGGGATTCGTGGCCGTGGGCCTTTCCACGAGCATCGGCCTGGTGCTGGGTCTGGCCGCAGGCTACTTTGGCCGGCTCACCGACGAACTGATCATGCGGTTGGTGGACGTGATGCTCTGCTTCCCTAGTTTTTTCCTTATTCTGGCGGTCATCGCCTTTCTTCAACCCAGTTTGTTGAACATCATGATCGTCATCGGACTGACTTCCTGGATGGGCGTGGCCCGACTGGTGCGCGCGGAAACCCTGAGCCTGCGCAGCCGGGACTTTGTGCTGGCCGCCCGCGTGGCCGGGGCAGGTCCCCTGCGAATCATCTTTCTGCACATCCTGCCCAATGCCCTGGCCCCGGTATTGGTCTCCGCCACCTTGGGCGTGGCCGGAGCCATTCTCGTGGAATCCTCCCTCTCCTTCCTGGGTTTGGGAGTGCAGCCGCCAGACCCGTCCTGGGGCAACATGCTCACCGAAGGCAAAGAGGTGCTGGGCGTGGCCCCCTGGCTTTCCATTTTTCCCGGCCTGGCCATCCTGCTCACCGTGCTGGGCTACAACCTTCTAGGCGAAGGCCTGCGCGACCTGCTGGACCCCCGGCTGCGGCAATAATCCCTGGTATTCGAAAAAAATCACCAACCGGCGTCAAGGCTTGGCCTCTTTGCTTGACATTCAAGATAGCCGCTTTTAAAAAATCTTGAAAGCCAAGCAAACGGAGCTTCCCATGCCCGAAGAACACGTCTTCCTCGTTGCCCTGCAATCCTCTCTGCTTTTGGGTCTGGTTCATGGCGTGAACCCCTGCGGCCATTCCTGGCTGGCACTGGCCCCATTCATTTCCGGCGAACGCCGCGGCCGCCGGGTGCTGTCCCTGACGTTGGCCTTTCTCGGGGGCACAGCCCTGGCCTGCGTGCTCATCGGCCTGAGCCTGGGCGCGGTGTCTACCCTGTTCCCCCCTTCCTTTGCCCACGGGGTGGACCTCGTGGCCGCGGCCGTGATCATCGTCCTGGGTCTGATTCTGGCATGGCGGCCGCACCTGCTGCATAGTCACGACCACAACCATGACCATGAACAGGACAGCCACCACGAGCACGACCACGCCTCAGGACATGACCATCCCCATGAGCATGCGTCCAAGGCCCACCGGCTGCACAAGGCCGCCGTACCAGGGTTGTTCGCCTTTGGCTTCGTGAACATGATCGTGCCCTGCCCTACGGTGGCCATCATGTATTCCTACGCCCTGAACTCGGGGAGCGTCTGGCGCAGCACCGCTGTATTCGGAGCCTATGCCGCGACCACGGCCATTGCGGTGGGTGGAGTCATTTGGGGACTATTCCGGGCCGTTTCCTGGGCTGCCCGGCTTCAGGACTCGCGCATCGAGGGCTGGATTCTGCGCGGCATCGGCATCATGACTGTGGCGTTTGGACTGTATTCCCTATATGCGGACCTCTAACTCGGACGCGCCAAAGGAGCCCCCCATGCCGCATGAGCACGGGCCGGAACTGGCCCAGTTGATTGTGGAGTTTTACGAAAAATTGTCATCTTGGGAGCACGGCGTGGTGCGCGGCACCGGACTCACGCCCACCCAGATGCATGTGATCGAAATCCTGGGCGCCCATCAAGCCCTGCGGATGAAGGAGCTCTCCCAGCGAATGGGCGTAACCACGGGAACGCTCACCGTGGTGGCGGATAAATTGGAGCAGCGCGGACTGCTCCGGCGAAGGCCCAATGATACGGACCGTCGCTCCATCCTGGTGGAACTTACTGAAGAGGGCCGCAAACGCTTTCTGGAGCACGATAAACTCCACGCGGATCTGACCCGCGACATCATCGCGGATCTGAGCCCCGAAGAATCGGCCTGTTTCGCCACTTGTCTGCGCAAGGTGAATAAAAGCTTCTGATCCGTCCGTCTTCGCAGGCGACGGCCCTGCGGGATCCACATTGCCAAGGACTCAGTCGCAGCTGCAAGGCCCCTGGCCGGACGCTGCAAATGGCTCCAGTCCATGAGGCGGTTCGCAACGCGCTGCCTGGCCGCCCACGCCTTCCACAAACATCATGAACCAGAAGGCCAGCCGCTCCACGCTGGCGGAAAGCCGATGGCCGTCCGGCACCATGTGCAGGGTGCAGCGTAAAATTTCGGCCAACCGCAATACATTGGCGGCGGGCACCACCTCGTCCTGCCAGCCGTGCACCACTTCCACGGGGCAGGAAACGTCCGCGAACTCCTGACGTACGTACCCGGGCAGGTATACGGCCGGAGCCAGGGCAAACACGCCCAACGGGCGCACCTGCATGGCCGCGCAAAGGCTCACGTATCCGCCCATGCTGGACCCGGCCAGCACCAGGGGGCCGGGCACCCGGGAGCAGCGCTCCAGGAGCCGGTCCACTCTCCGCTCGGGCGCATCCGGCGTGTCGTTCAGGTCCTGATAGTCCACAATATCAAAATCCACGCCCAATTGCCGGGCCATGTCGGCCATGCGGCGGCTTTTGGCTCCCCAGGGTTGAGCATCCTTACCATGGGACCAAATCACGGTGGCGGTCATCAAGTTACGCTCCTTGCAAAGATTACGGCAGGCTCCACAGTGCAGAATGGCCCCGCGCAAACCATTGCCTCTGCGCTCAAACCATCCCACGAAAAAGCTCTTCCCTTGAACCGGGACAGCGCCCCCTGATTCATGTTCCTGGTCCGATGCGCCAGGCAGGAAGATTCAAAGCAAGACGGCCCGCCACCAACCGGACGGGCCGTCAGAGGAAACGCTCTTCAGCAATGACGGTTAGTACCGGCCAAACTCGTCGTCATCCAACCGGATTTCCATGGCCGGGTCAACATCCTTGCTCCAGGCATCGTTGGGGGTCTTGGTTTTACCGGCTCCCCGTGCCGCGGATGATTGCCCGGCTGCGGGGTTGCCACTTTTGTTCCGGCCCGCACGATTGCCGTTTCCATCCCGATCCGTGGAGGCCGAACGCCGCGCCGGGCTGCCGGCTTTGCCGCCCTGCGGCAAGGACTGGGGCGCTTTGCGTTGCACCGTGTATCTGGACGAGGCACCTTGCCCCTGTTCACCACGGCTGCGTTGCGGTTCCCCCCCGGCTTCGCGGTCCATGCCTTCGCGTAAACGGAAGTTGGACAGGATGGAGCGCAAGGTGCCCGCCTGACTGGAAAGCTGCTGGGCCGCCGAAGAGGTCTCCTCTGCATTGGCCGTGTTGCGATGGGTCACGGTATCGATCTGCTGCAAGCCCTGGGTCACCTCCATAAGCGCCTGGGATTGCTCGGACGAAGCCCGGGCAATGGCGTCCACAAGCGCGGCCACCTCGCCCACGTCCTCCACCACGGCCTGGATGCTCTTGGCGGTATCGCTCACCAATTCATCCGTTGTGTTGACCTTTTCCACGGACCCTTCGATGAGCTGGGCGGTTTCCTGCGCGGCCCTTGCGCTGCGCGACGCCAGATTGCGGACCTCTTCGGCCACCACGGCAAAGCCTTTGCCATGCTGCCCGGCCCGGGCCGCCTCAACGGCCGCGTTCAAGGCCAGAAGATTGGTCTGGAAGGCGATTTCATCAATCACCTTGATAATATTGGCAATAGCCTGGGAAGAATCACTCACTTCGCGCATGGCCTCCACCACGCGCCGAAGGTCATCATTGCCCTGCTCCGCCCGTTGGCGCACCATATCGGCATTTTTACTCGCCCTGGAGGCATTTTCCGCATTTTCCTTGGTTTGCGAGGAAACCTGCGTCAACGAGCTGGTCATCTGCTCCAGCGAAGCAGCCTGCTCCGTGGCCCCTTCGGAAAGGTTTTCGCTGGCCTCGGACACCTGCCCGGACCCGGAATCCACTTCCAGGGCGCTGCGCAGTACAGTCCCCAACACACGGTTCAGATTCTCGGACATTTGGTGCAGTGCCTGGCCCAGCACGTCCTTTTCCGATGCGATCTCGGCCTGGTGCGTCAGATCGTTGGAGGCGATGGCCTGGGCCAACCGGGCCTTTTTCTCCAGGCCGTCCGCCATGTGGTTCAATGCTTGGGCCAGTTGCCCCACCTCATCCCTGGACTCCACGGGCAATCGTTCGGAAAGGTCGCCCAGGCGAATCTGGTCCGCCAAGGCCGAGGCCTTGCGAATAGGGGCGGCAATGGATCGGGCCAAAAACCAGACCATGACGCAGAGCAACAGCACAACGCCCAGACTGATGACCACGGACCGCATGAACATGGCCCTCGCCCCGGCCAGAACCACATCCATGGGCACGTCCACGCCTAGGCCCCAATATTGCCCGTTGCCGGTCACATCCAGGGGCACAAAAACACGAAAAATATCGTTGCCGCTTTCTTCCAACTCCAAATCCACATCCCGACCCGCGGCCAGGGCCTCGCTTACCCGGGCAGCCACGTCCGGGCCAAACGCCTCCCGCATGGATTTGCCCATCATGGCTTGGTCCGGATGCCCCACAAAGGTGCCGTTATCCGCCACGATATAAGCCTTGCCCGATCCAAACGGTCGAATGGAGCGTGCCATTTCCATAAACTGGGTCACGTTGTAGTCGATGCCCACCGCGCCCCGGAACCGGCCATTGACCACCACAGGAATGGCGGAATCAATGCCGAGCACGGTTTTACCGCCGGCATCAAAGCTGTACGGCACCGTGAGATAGTCCTTTCTCTCATTTCGCGGTACGGTGTACCATTTATATTCCTCAGGAGTCCGACATGGATGTGACCCTATACGGTTCCCGTCCCGAAAATAGTAGGGCATGTAGCGCCCGGTTTCGTCGTAGGCATCGCTCGCATTGGCCCAGGCCGCGTCCTGTCCGTCAAAGCCATTGGGCTCAAACGCAACCCAAAGCCCAAGAAAGGAGGATTCTTTTTCCAACAGCCCATGGATCATCGCTTCAAATTGATCCCGGGTCAGGTTGGCATTGTTTTTTAACGCCCCTTCATAAACCCCGGCCAAAGCCCGAGCTTGGCTCATGATGGGGTTGATGAAGTCGAGCACCTCCATGCCGTGTCGTTCGGCGGTCTGGCGAGCCAGATCACGCGCATCCGACTCCGCCGCATCCCCCATCCAGGAGGCCAGCAACGTGCTGGTGCCGATCATGACCACAGCCACCAAAAGGCAGGTTGGCAACAAAATTTTGTTGCGAATACTCAAATGTTTAAACATTCCCTCTTTTCCCCTGTAAAGGTTTGTGCAAAATTTGCGTAGCACTATTTGTCGTGCTTCACCAGTCCATTAGGAGGCTCCCGAACTTTTGACGCCGCCGAGCTCGGGCTCCCGCTTGGCAGGGAGCAACACTTGGGATACAACCACGGGAACAATCCGTCCTGGAGCTGCCTGCGTATGTTGGAACTCTTGCGAATACACGACCTCGCCCTCATCGAAGACGCCGAACTGGAATTTTCGGCGGGCATCAACGTGCTCACCGGTGAAACCGGAGCAGGCAAATCCTTTATTCTTCGGGCCCTGGACTTCCTCACCGGCGAACGCATGAGCCGGGACATGGTCCGCCCAGGCAAGGAAAAAGCCGTGGTGGAAGCGCTTTTCGCCCTGCCCGAAGGCGATACCTTGATCCGCCGGGAACTCTCCGCCGAAACCGGACGCAGCCGCATCTACATCAATGACCGTCTCGGTTCCCAGGAGACCATCCGCGAACTGCGACCCGGGCTCATCGTGCATACCAGCCAGCACGGCCAACAGAAGCTGCTTTCCCCCGCGTTTCAAATGCGCGTGGTGGACGACTTTCTCCCGGAAAAGGACCTCCTGGAAGAACGGGCCCAAGCTCTGCATGAGCTGGACCGCGTCATGGAGGAACGCCGCGCTCTGGAACACCGCGCCGAAGGATTGGCCAGCCGCCGCGAACTGCTGGAATTCCAGCGTGGGGAAATCGACAAGGTGGACCCCCAGCCCGGTGAAGAAGAAGAGCTGGAAGCCTTGAAGCAGCGCCTCAAGGACCAGGAAACGGCCACCCAATCCCTGGCGCACGCCCTGGACCTGCTGCACGGCGACGTGCCCCTGGCTGACCTGCTTTCGGCTCTGGCCCGGCAGATGGACGAAATCGCCCGCATGTATCCGGACTTTGCCGAGGACCGCGACGCAATAGATACGTTCCGGCATCGCATCGACGACCTGGACGCCCGGCTGCGGCGCAACCCGTCGGACGAGGTGGAAGAAGGAGACCTGGACAGCGTGGAAGCCCGGCTCTTTGAATTTTCCCGGATGCGCCGCAAGCTGAACCGCTCCATGCAGGAAATCCTCCAGCTCAAAGAAGAAATCGACGAGAACCTTTCCTTTCTGGACGCCTGCGAACTGGACCGCAAGCGCCTTGCCAAGCAGGAAGCCCAGGCCGCGGATCGGCTCGGCCAGGTGCTGGGAAAGCTCAATGCGGCCCGGCAGGAAGCGGCCCGGCGGTTTTGCCGCCGCGTGGAGCAGGAACTCCACGGGCTGGGCTTTTCCGAACACGCCCGGGTGGAAATGGAATTCACCCCGCATGAACCGTATCCCGGACTTCAGGAGCTGCGTGGCCGCCTGATGTGGATCCCCAACCCGGGCCAGCCACCCCAGCCCCTGGACCGCATCGCCTCGGGCGGTGAACTTTCGCGCTTCCTGCTGGCCCTGGTGAGCATCCGTACCGGCCTGAGCGAAGCCCTGCCCTCGCTACTCTTCGACGAAGTGGACGCGGGCGTGGGCGGCCTGACCCTGAACAGCCTGGGGGAAAAACTCGCGGCCCTGGCCAAACGGCAACAGGTGCTGCTCATCACGCACTGGCCGCAACTGGCGGCCCTGGCCCGGAGACACTTCCTCATCGCCAAAGAAGTGCAGGACGGCGAAACCTTTACCCGCTGCCGACGTCTGGACAAAGACGGAGTCCATGAGGAACTCTCCCGCATGGCAGGCGGCGGAGAGCGCGGCCGCGCCCTGGCCGGGAAGCTAATTTAAACCAATTTCCTTTCTTCACAGTACGTTACAAATCCCACCTTCCCAAGAATCAAGAGACTCGATTTTTCCCCGGGTTTGTGTGAAAACACGGGCGCGGCGACGCCATCGCCGACGCACCGGCTGCGGCGGATCATTTACTACAACGCTTATCCACGGGAGACCCCATGCATCTGACTCTGAAGTTCGATACGGCGGACATGGACTGGAACCAGGCAGCGGCTATTTACGAAGCAGCCGGATTTGCGGATCGCGACGCAGCGTGGCTTGAAACCGCCTTCCAAAACTCGGACGCCGTCTGTTTCGCCTTTGACACGGACCGGCTCATCGGCATGGGCCGCGTGGACGCCTCGGACGGCGCTCCGGCCCTGCGTGACCTTTGCATTATCGCTTCCTACAAGGGCTTTGGGCTGGGGCACACCATGCACGACTATCTTTCACGCCATGTACAAGGCTCCCTGCCCATCCAGTATCGGAACGACGCCGAACTGGAATTCTACAAAAACATGGAACTGGACGAGCTGTTGGGGTAACACGTTGGATCTGTCCTCTTTTATTCCTCTGTACATCAAGATATTCTTTTTGCTGACGCCTTTTTTCGGGCTGTCCGCCTTCATGGCCATGACCAAAGGCGAACCCCCGGCGCGGCGGCGCAGCACGGCCCTGCGCGCCACAGCAGCGGTCATGGTGGTGGGGCTGGTGATCTTCTTTTTCGGCCCCGCCATTTTTGAAACCCTGGGCATTACGCTGGACGCCTTCCGCGTGGGAGCGGGCGCGCTGCTCTTTCTTTCCGCGGTCTCCTTGGTCAAGGGCAAGGCCGCGCCGGAAAAACCCGATCCCGGCGACGACATCGCCGTGGTGCCCCTGGCCATCCCCATCATCGTGGGCCCGGCCACCATCGGAACGCTCATGATCCTGGGCTCGGAGCTGGCCGGAGCCGGACTCTACACCGGGGTGGCGGCCCTGCTCGCCGCCTCGGCCAGCATGGGTTTGCTCCTGCTTGGCTCCCACCACCTGGAACGCCTGCTCGGCCCCATGGGCCTGGCCATCCTCATGAAACTTACAGGCCTGATTCTGGCGGCCTTGGCCGCCCAGCTTGTATTCACAGGTATCCGCAACTTCATGGCCTGATCTGCGGTAGCCCGGATCGGCGGGCAGGACCGGCAGCCAGGAAAGGAGACGACGAATGAACCTGCGCCTGCAATTCAACACCCAGGGCCTGGACTGGGCGGAAGCGGCCCGGGTCTTTTCCGCCACCTTGGCTCCGCGAGCCCCGGACCTGCTGCAACGCGCCTTTGAAGCCTCCTCGGTTACAGCCTTTGCCTTTGACGGCCGCCGCGTGGTCGGCATGGGCCGAGCCCTGGACGACGGCGTGTTCCAGGCCGCCATTTACGACCTCTGCCTGCTGCCCGAGTACCAAGGGCAAGGACAGGGAGCGGCCCTGCTCTCCGGACTTCTTGAACGCATCCATGGCCGGACTGTGCTGCTCTACGCCGTGCCGGGCAAGGAAGGATTCTACGAGCGCTTCGGGTTCCGGGTCATGCAAACGGCCATGGGCCGCTTCGAAAACCCGGCCCGCATGGAGCGCCTGGGCTATCTGCGTTCGACTCTCTGAATCTGCCGGTCGGCAACGTAAAAAACGCAGCGTAGAATCAATTCCACGCTGCGCATGATCAAAACACAGCCCACTACGTTGCAAACGCAACCGCCGGGTCCTGCCGGACCTTACTTTCGGGACCAGCCGCCGCCCTGCTGAATCCAGGTCCCGGGCGCGGCATAATCCTTCCACACTTCCGCATATATATTCTGCACCGCCCCCACGTTGCCCGGCGTCTGCGCGGCCTTGGCCTTTTCCTGATAAAGCTGCTGTTTGAGGCTGCGGTCCTGAGAAACCAGCCGGTTGATGGTGCCGATCTGCTGCATACCCAGTCCGCTCTTGTCCCGCAGCACCGCGAAACCGTTCTGGTCCAGGCCCACGTTGCCCGAGGCGTAAAACGGTTGAAGCTGCTTATAGACTTGGCCGAGCTGCTGCTCGATGCCCCGGGTCACGGAATTGGAAAGGGACTGATAATCCTGGGCAAAAGCCGGTGACGGGCCCAAAAGTTCCAGCAACGAGCGAGCCCCTTGCGGAGCGCTTTCCTCTTGCCGTCCCTGGTCCGCATCCTGTTCGTCCTCAATGCCATACACCCGCTTGGCAACGTTCTCCGCGTCCCGTTTCAATTCCGCAGCCGGAAAATAAATATTCACGTTCACGCAGGCCGCGACCAAAATCAGAACCAGCACCCATTGCACCCGAATCATTTGACGCATTGTTTCCTCCTTGAACAGCCAGTGCATACGCGGCGCAGCTTTCGGCCCCCAGAATCCCGGTTGTCCCGGTTTACCTTGGCGGGCCGGTTCCCGGCCCTTTGACCACCCGCTGCATGCGCTCCAGCATGTCGGCAAAACTGATGAAGTTCTCGGGGTTTCCGTTGACGACATTGATGCCCGTCAAAAAAGGCTTTTTGATCAGGTATTCCACGCCGCCCTCGTGAATCAAGCCCCGCACCTGGAATCTATCATTGTTCAATATGCATTGAAAGCCGATGCGTGCATAGGAAAACTCCTGGAAAAACGAGGCAAACAGCCCCACACCCACGTCCCCGACCCCGGACCCGGTTCCGATGACGGACAGGGAGTTCACGGCCTTGAGGCTCACGCTTTTTTCAAAGTTCCCTCGGCCAGAGGTTTGCGCCGTGAGTCGGAATCGGGCGGGTTGGCCGTAGGCAAACAAGAAATTCTGCAAGTCAAGATCCATGAGCCCGGTAATGCGCCCCACTCCCAGGGCCGCGGAAAGCCGCTCCAGGTCCAGCCGCCGTACCGAGGCCTCGCCCCCAAATTGCCGCCGGGCCTCCAGGGGCTGGTCCACGAAAAGCTGGTCCACCCGCAGATCGCCGTTAAAAAACGTTCCTTCCACAGCTCCTGGCACGTGGATGCGCTGACGCGTGAACGTGACGCGCCCCAGGTCGCCGCGCAGCATGCCCGCAAGGGGAACATTTTCACGCGCCCACTGGCCCAGGTCGATGTCCTTGAATCGCACGTCCGCGGCCAGGGCGAATTCCGGAGAAAGGGGAGCGTCGCACTGGGCGTTTTCCAGCCGAATCCGCCCGCCGAACAAAGGAATACGG